>WQVY01000001.1 GCA_009785605.1 Defluviitaleaceae bacterium
AGGCAACCAGTTTCTAGGTTATATACGCGAAGTAGATGCATTGGTACACGTTGTCCGCTGTTTTGAAGACGATAACGTAACCCATGTATACGACAGCATAGACCCACAGCGAGACATTGAAACAGTTAACCTGGAGCTTATTTTTGCAGACCTGGAGCTACTAGAACGTAGGCTAACCAGGTCAGCCAAAACCGCCCGCACAGACAAAAGCCTTGCCCGTGAAGTAGAGATATTAGAAAAAATTAAGGCTGTATTAGAAGACGGTCAACCGGCACGCAGTATAAACTGGCTCGATGCAGATGACCTAAAGCTGGTGGAAAGCTTGACGCTTATTACCCAAAAGCCTGTACTTTATGCCGCCAATGTATCAGAAGACGATATAGCCAACCCAGGCCCGGCTCTGACCGCGCTTACAGAGTTTGCAAATACAGAGGGTACAACTCTATTTGTCTCATGTGCAAAGTTGGAAGCAGAAATCGCCACACTAGATACCGAAGAAAAAGCACTGTTCTTGCAAGAGATGGGACTTAACCAAAATGGCTTGGCCAGGCTTATCTCCTCTGGCTATGACTTACTGGGGCTGATTAGTTTCCTAACAGCAGGGCCAAAAGAGGTACGCGCCTGGACAATCCGTCGTGGGGCAAAGGCCCAACAAGCAGCAGGTAAAATACACAGTGATTTAGAGCGTGGGTTTATACGCGCAGAAGTTGTAGCCTTTAACGACTTAATAGAAGCGGGAAGTTACAATGCCGCAAAAGAACGCGGGCAAGTAAGAGTAGAAGGTAAAGAATATATTGTACAAGATGGGGATATATTGTTGATACGGTTTAATGTGTAGTGACACTTTATATGAAACAGTCCAGCCTACAATTCTTTTTGTTGGCTGGACTGTTTTGTTTATATTGTTATTTTGTTAATTTGTTTTTATATATCTGTACGGCAACAATAAAAGCCACAACGGTTATCCCTATACACCATGCAACGGCAAGCATAATTTCTCCGTTAAGCTGTGTGCCATGCATGAGCCCGCGCACTGCATCAATTACTGGGGTCATTGGTTGATTTTGCGCAAATACCCTCAAAACCCTGGGCAATGTCTCTGGCGGCGCAAAGCCGGAGCTAAGGAATGTGAAAATCATAATTAAAAACGTAAGCCCAGATATAGCTTCGCCATCGCTTGCAATAAGGCCAAATATGACAATAACCCATGTTATTGCAATAATAAACAAAACTAGTATGCCGGCAATAACCAACCAATCCAAAAATCCAGCAGACGGCCTAAACCCTACAATAAAAGCCGCAGCAAAGGTCATGATGCAAATAATCATACTACGCACTATAGCCAGCCATACATGACCAGACAAAAACGCAGACTTTGCTATCTGCATAGAGCGGAAGCGGTCAATAATCCCCTTAGACATATCATTGTGGACACTTAAGGCCGTTGCACCAGAAGAGTTGCATATGCACTGTATAATAATGCCCGGCACAATAAAATTTATATAGTTAAAACCCTCTATGTCTGCAATCCCGCCAAAAACAAAACCAAAAAGCACCATCATAACCAAAGGTACAACCAAAGCCATTGTCACGGCTTCGGGGCTTCTTAATGTTTTAGTTAAACATCGCATAAACATAATATGCGAATCCTTTAATGCTTTACTCATCTTGAGCGCTCCTTCTCTCCTATAAGTGTTAGAAATGCATCTTCTAGCGACGGTTGATTTTGCGTAAACCGGGATATGGTAATGCCGCTGTTATTAATACGATTTAATATGTCTGCAAGCTGTGTTGCGCTTCCGTCTGTAGCTACCTCTATAATTTTCCTGCCAGCTGTAAAGCTATACCCTTCCAAGAAGCCTTGTGCACGAGCTGTGTCTTTTGAGCTCATAAATTCTAAGGCAATTTCACCTATAGGGAGCATCTTTTTTAGTTCCTCTGGCGTCCCCTTGGCGGTTATTATGCCATTGTGTAAGATTGCTATATTGTCTGCCAGATATTCTGCTTCTTCTAAATATTGCGTGGTTAGCAAAATGGTTGTACCTTCTTCTGCGAGTTTTGCTATTGTATCCCACATAGATATGCGGTTTTGTGGGTCCAGGCCTGTTGTTGGCTCGTCAAGAAAAATTACTTGCGGCTTTCCAATTAGGCTCATGGCAATATCTAGCCTACGGCGCATACCGCCAGAGTAGGTCGCGACTTGTTTGTCTGCGGCATCTTCAAGGCCAATTGCCGCAAGGTACTCGCTTGTTTGCTTTTTATAGTCACCTAGATGCTTAAGCCGCCCTATGAGATTAAGATTTTCCCGCCCTGTTAAAACTTCATCAACTGCAGCGAACTGCCCGGTTAAGCTGATACAACCCCTTACATCATCGGTTTGACTAAAAACATCGTAGCCGCATATAGTCGCGCTTCCGCTATCTGCCTTTGTTAGAGTAGAAAGGATTCTTACGCATGTAGTTTTGCCCGCACCGTTCGAACCTAGTAACGCAAAAATACTACCCTTGGGTATGTTAAAGTCCACACCTTTAAGAACATGATTTGCTTTAAAGGATTTTTTAAGATTTGAAACTGTGATGATGTGCTCCATTAATTACCTCCATATAATATTAATCTAAATTTTTAGATATTATTTTTCTTAAGTTTTTCGAACCATTCGATTTCAAATTTCATCAAGTCGATACCATATTGCAGCGCCATAAGCTGATAATAGGCTATCCCGCTAATGTTTTCGGAATCATTTGTACTTTCGGTTGCATCTTGGATACCGGCACAATATTCTGGGTCTTGTTTCCAATATGAGATAAATTGCTCTTGGGCCATTGGCATTTGATTTTTGAGTGCGAACTGCAACTCCATGTGTTGAGACAGTTCTTTTTTAGTATCTGCGATAATATCGTCTATTAATTGGTTGCGCTTCTTGAGTGGTACCATACCCATAAACAACAATTTGCCAAGCTCCATGTTCGTGTTTTCTGTCATGTCTGCCGGTGTTTGTACCCATGACATAAACCCTTTGCGCCCTTTTTCTGTAATGGAGTACCGTTTTTTGTTGACACTTTTTTCTACATACTCTTCAAACACAATCATGTCAGCCGCAAGCAGTTTTTTTATTGCGGCTTGGATGCTTCCTGTACTGTCGCTGCAGATACCCCAAAAATTCTTTTTTATTACTTGCCTGATTTCGTATACTGTAAGCCTTTGAAGCATTAGTAAGCCTAGTATTAATTTGTCCATGCTATGCACCTCCGCGATATATGCCTAATAGTAACATGCCTATTGGCCAATGTCAACTACCGTGCATTTGTATTGGTTTCGTGCTTGATATCGCAATTCACCGTTTAAAGGGGATATGATATACTTAATATGGCTTTTGCAATTGATATATAGCCAATTAAATGAGAAACAGTTCAGCCCGAGCCAAAAATAGCGGACGCTTCAACGCTTTTTTGGCGACAGGCTGGACTGATTTCGAATTAATTGGCTATGACATTTCGACTTGAATATAAAGGAGCGTTTATATGTTTATTGACCATGTAAAAATAATTATAGAATCTGGCCGGGGCGGCCATGGCTGTATCAGCTTTAGGCGAGAAAAATACGTCCCCAACGGTGGGCCAGACGGCGGCGACGGGGGGCGTGGTGGAGATATAGTGTTCGTAGCTGATACAGACACTAGCAACTTGGTAGATTTCCGTAACCGCAAACGCTACCAAGCAGAAAACGGCGGCAACGGCATGGGCAAGAATTGTTCGGGTAAAAATGGCCAGGACTTGATTATTAATGTGCCTGTTGGGACACTGATACGTTATGGCTGGGACGAAGACGAAACCGGCCACCACCAGGGGCTTATTATGGCAGACATGAGTACCCCCGGCGAAAGGCGTGTCTTGGCCAAGGGTGGCCGGGGTGGGCGCGGTAATCAACATTTTGCCACCCCGTCTAGGCAGGCACCAAAGTTTTCTGAAGACGGAAGAAACGGGCGCAGCTTCATGATTACCCTAGAGCTAAAACTGATAGCAGATGTGGGGATTATTGGCTTCCCCAACGCTGGCAAATCTACGTTATTATCACAAGTTACCAACGCCAACCCCAAGATTGCCAACTACCATTTTACTACCCTTGCGCCAAACCTGGGCGTTGTGCGACATGGTTTTGGGCATGACTTTGTTTTGGCAGATATCCCAGGACTTATAGAAGGGGCAAGCCAAGGCATTGGCTTAGGGTTTGAATTTTTGCGGCATATAGAGCGTACACGTGCACTTGTACATGTTGTGGATGCACCCAGGCTAGAGGGCGATGGCCTTACCCCAACTCAGGCAGTACAAAAAATCAATGACGAGTTGGCCGCATACAATCCAGCATTAATGGAGCGCCCCCAAATTATAGCCGCAAATAAATGTGACCTTCCTATAGATGATGACTATATGACAGAGCTTAAAGAATATGCCCAAGCCCATAACTGGCCGGTATACCTTATATCGGGTGCAACCGGCAAGGGGATTACAGAGCTTGTGCGTGGCGTAGCTGAGATACTATAAACCGCCCCAGAAGCAACCAGCTTTGAAACAGATTACGAAACATACTTTGAGCCGGAACGCCGGGAGGAATATATAACAGTAGAAAAAGTCAAGGAAGGCTTATACAGCGTAGAGGGCCCGGGCATAGAGCGGATGCTAGGCTATACCAATATGGCTGACGAGAGGGGCTTTGCATTCTTCCAAAAGTATATGCGCCAGCAAGGTATTATAGATAAACTTGAAGAACTGGGCATACAAGAAAATGACACCGTACAGCTATACGAACACGAATTCGACTATTGGAAGTGATATAGTGCAAAAGGTGCTAATTGCTATGAGTGGCGGCGTTGACTCATCTGTTGCCGCATATATATTAAAAAACCGAAATTATGACTGTATAGGCGCTATGATGAAACTCTACGCCGACGATACAAATATAGCCCTCCCTCCAAATCACAAGGGTTGCTGCTCATTAGAAGATGCAGAAGATGCCAGAGCTGTAGCAACAGCGCTAGGCATCCCTTTTTATGTGTTTAACTTTACAGATTCCTTTGATGAGCAAGTAATGGCGCGCTTTATTAAGGCTTACCGCCAAGGTCGCACCCCCAACCCCTGCATAGACTGCAACCGCTTTATGAAGTTTGAAAAATTTTTGCATCGCGCTACAGAACTGGACGTGACATACATCGCAACAGGCCACTACGCACATATCGCACTGGGCCAAAATGGGCGGTACTTGCTTAAACGCAGTGCAGATACCAGCAAAGACCAGACATATGTATTGTACGCTATGACCCAAGCACAACTAGCTCGCACGTTATTCCCCTTGGGCGAACTTACTAAGGAAGCCGTACGCGAGATAGCCGCAAATCTAAATTTTACAACGGCAGATAAGCGTGATAGTCAAGACATATGCTTCGCACCAGATGGGGATTATGCCGGGTTTATACAGCGCCATACAGGCCATGTAGAACCAAAAGGTGATTTTGTTTCCCCAAGTGGGCAAGTGCTGGGTAGGCATAACGGGATAAGTCGTTATACAATTGGCCAGCGCAAGGGCTTAGGGCTGTATGGCCCAACCCCGCAATATGTAAGTGCCATTGATCCAAAAAGCAATACCGTAACTGTGGGCCCAGCCGAAAATTTATTTACTAGCCGCCTAACTGCTTGCGATATTAATTTTATTCCCTTTGACAGCCTTAGCGGGCCGCTAAATATCACTGCAAAAATACGATATAGCCACCCCCCTACCCCGGCAAAACTATGGCAAACTGGCCCTGATGAGATACATGTGGAGTTTGATACACCCCAACGGGCAATAACTCCTGGGCAAGCAGTGGTATTGTATGATGATGATGTTGTTGTGGGTGGCGGGACTATTGCGGCCTTGTAAACATAGTAAAATAGGTAATATTAAAACATAATGAAAATGGGGCATATATGTGCGATGTAATTATTATAGGGGGCGGCATTGTGGGTACGGCAACTGCCCGTGCACTAAGCCGTTACAAACTAAAAACCCTTTTAGTTGAGCAGGCATCTGATATTGGTGTGGGGGCAACCAAGGCCAATAGCGGGATATTACATGCCGGATATGACTGTACCCCAGGTACGCAAAAAGCCGCCCTTAACATAGAGGGCCTGGCTATGTACGCACAGCTTGCTAAGGATTTAGACATCCCATACAAGGTAAACGGCTCGTTGGTTATTAGCATAGATGAAGATGGTCCCGCCCAATTACAGGCCTTGTATGAGAGAGGTATTGCCAACGGCGTGACCAATATGGAGCTGCTTACTGCCGAAGAAACCCTAGCTCTAGAACCAAACCTAAACCCCAATATTACCGGCTCATTAAGGGCAAGGGCCGCAGGTATAATATCTCCATATGAAGCAGCAATAGCCTTCGCCGAAAACGCTGCAGAAAACGGAGTAGAATTTTTTTTGGAAACCACCGTTACCAATATCGAAGCAACCCAAAACGGCAGCTACATTGTACGGACGCGCAATGTCAATGCCACTAACCCGTGTAATGCAAACCCCGCATCCAATATCTGCAAGCCATTGCAATCCAGGGTAATAATAAACGCCGCCGGGTTAGAAAGCGCAAAAATCCACAATTATGTCAGCCCTCGCAAGGAAAAAATTATCCCTCAACGCGGGCAATATATCTTACTTGACAACACGCTACGTGACTTGGTAAAGCACACTGTTTTCCAGTTACCCACCCATCTTGGCAAGGGCGTGCTTGTTGTGCCAACAGTGGACGGTAATATTATGCTTGGCCCAACTGCCGAGCCACCACAGGACTCGACCACAATAGCCACGACCGCAAGTGGCCTGCAAGAAACTTTGGACAAAGCACTTAAAATACTAAAACACATACCGCTGCGTGAACGCATTACGGCTTTTTCTGGTATACGGGCGCGGCACGACAGCCGTGACTTTATTATAGAAGAAGTGCTGCCCGGCTTTGTAAATGCTATGGGCATAGACTCACCCGGCCTAACAGCCGCTCCAGCAATAGCCGAAAGGCTGGCCGCCATTGTCACATCACGGCTACAGCCAACCCACAATACCAATTTCAACCCAATACGCGTAGGTATCCAACCTTTTAGCAAGTTGTCAACTTCCCAGCAAGCTGCTTTAATAAAACAAAACCCTGCCTATGGCCGTATTATATGCCGCTGCGAAACAATAACAGAAGCAGAAATAATAGACGCAATAAGAAGGCCCGTTGGGGCAAGAAATCTAAATGCACTAAAGCGCCGCACACGCGCACAAATGGGGCGCTGCCAGGGTGGGTTTTGCCTCACAAAGCTTATAGAGCTACTAAGCCGGGAGCTAGGTATACCAGAGTCCGCTGTCACACTAGGGGGGGCTGGCTCGGAGATAGTCCCCTTGTTGCGGAGTGGTGTTTGACCAATTTTAACCTAGCAAGCTCATCTCGTTCGCGTTCTTCTAACCGTTCTTGTATGTAATTAATCCGGGCTTCGTACATGGGTATTGTTATATTACCTAGTGCGTTTGCCCTTTTTTTTGTTTTTTTTATGTGTAGGCATAGTTTATGTATTGTATTTTCTATTGCTGCCTGGGTAACAATAAGTTGCTGTGCTTTGCTCCAGGCTTGTACCGTCTCGTCAAGTGAAACAGTGGTCTGGCTTAGGGAGTATGGTATTGCATGTTTATCTTTTTTTGTTTTTATAATTTCCATATGTGGCAGCTCTACACCCATGACCCCACGAAAATGTATCATAACAGTTGCGTCCTTGGGCATATCTTGGCTTATGCTTATTAATTTTGGGCCTATGTGTGCATGTGTGGCATGTACTGCTGCATATGCTATATCTAATGCCTCACATAATTGGTTCCATATATGCCCGGCTTGTTCTTGAATAGTCGCAAGCTCGCTTACAAGGACTTGCCGCTTCTTGTCCAATAAATCGTAACCTTTGCGTGCCAATGCCAGCCTTTGCTTGGCCAAAAGAAGATTGCGCCTTGTTGGTAAATTTAGGTTATCCATGGATATAGAATATACCATATGACCGCAAAATACTAGAGGCATGTGTTATAGCAATTTAATGCACAATTGCTATAACAACAAAAAATTACAGCATAATCTACCCAGTTACGCAAAGATTAAGTATACCGAACATATTTGAGATTAATCTCAGGAGGGATAATGTATGCCATCAGTAGGAGTGGTAGGCGAAAATGGGCGCGAAATGGCGCGAGCATTTTTGCGGATGTGCCAAGGAGCCGCAAGCTGCTATCATATAACATCTGACCAACAACAGGGGCCCAAGCTGGATATACTTGTAGCATCAGAAGCATCGCCTGTCCTGTCAGAGCTGGTACCCAAAATGACACCAGAAAGTTACTTAGTGGCTAATGCAGATGACAAGGAAATATTTCCATATTTGTCTCCGCGGCGTGCCAGATTAATCACATATGGCTTTAATAATAAGGCCTGTGTAACCGCGTCCAGCGTAACAGATGACGGCTTGCATATATGTATCCAGCGGTCTTTTACTACCCTTGACGGTACAACTCGCGACCCGCAAGAGTTTGCCGCGCCCATAGGGTCAAAACCAGTTTCACCAGAGACAGCACTAGGGGCTGCCGCAGCGTGGGCAATTTGTGGTAGAATATAGCGCTTTCGTGTGATAGAATACCCAAGGTTCTAAAACCAGCCAAGCCGGAATATCTTACAAAAGAAGAAACTGAAGAGGCGGGAATCAAATGGAAAATAGCTATAACTTTGTTGAAGTGGGCGGACATATCCTAACCGACCTGGTATTTAGCCACGAAATATACGGCGAGGGTTTTTACCGCTTTGACGTAGAAGTAGAACGGTTGAGCGGTGCCGCAGACGCACTGCCGGTTACGGTGTCTGAAAGAATCATAGACAAATCTACATTAAAACCTGGCCAACATGTGCTTATACGCGGGCAAATACGCTCGTATAACAACTATGTAGAGGCCGACCGTAAAAACAAGTTGGTGTTGACAATCTTTGCCAGGGACATAGAGTTCCAACCGCAAGCGGCAGATGTAAACCCAAACGATGTATTCCTTAATGGGTACCTATGCAAACCGCCCATATACCGCACCACCCCCTTTGGCCGCGAAATAGCCGATTTGCTGGTGGCTGTTAACCGTTCGTATAATAAGTCGGATTACATACCCTGCATCGCATGGGGGCGTAACGCACGTTATGCGGGCAGGCTGGCTGTAGGTGACAATATACGCCTATGGGGAAGGATGCAAAGCCGCCAATATCAAAAAAGAAAAGACGACGGCGAAGTGCTGGAGAAAACAGCATATGAAGTAAGCACAGCAAAGATTGAAGTAGTAACAGCGGAGGATGAAGTACCAGCCGCTGATGAATAAAAACCAAAAAACTTTGTATGTAGTATAAAGCGTGGGGGCTGTCACAATGACAGCCCCCCTATTTTTATATTTCTATAATTAATTTATCACCAGCGGCGCATTAGAAGTCTCAACCGCCATCTTTACCCTACGAGCAGACTTGTCGAAGTGGACAGACCGTGCTTCTACCAGGCTTGGCTCGTGAATCAGAAATTGTAAGCCAGTAAGCCCTAGGCGTATCTCACTCATGGCGGCATGGGCTTTGATGTGGTAACCCAAGTCGGGTAATGTAGGAAGGTTCATGTTGAGTTTGGCATTACCGGTTTCTACATTCCATAGATACTCCTCATGCCTTGCAAAATTGGACATCAGTAGTGACAGTGGGCCATTGTAGTTGGTAAGGCTAAGCTTGGAAATGTCTAGCTCGTCGGCTTCCATTACACCGTTTACATTTTCTAGTACGGCGCTGTCTGCTGCTATATTGGACACTATAAACCGCCCGTTGCTGCTGTCGGCTTTTAAATTGCCAGCCGCAAGGCCAGAAAGGCGTGTGTTGCCGTTTGCGTTGCTTACAGCAATCTCGTCTGCTGCCATTGTAGAGCAATCTAACTGGGCGTTTATCCCGTCAAGCCTGATTACGCTAAAGGCACGTTCTGGTACATATGCGTCTATCATTACTACTTCAAAATCGTCTGGCTCGTATTTTAAGAAATATTTATTGCCTAGTTTCATCAACTCAATGTGTGCGCCGGCCCGTTTGGCTTTGTATGATATACGGGCTGTAATTTTGTCGCTATTATAGCCTTTTATACGCACATCACCGTTTTGGCCAGACAGGTTGAGCTCGTTGTAACCGGGCTCTACCAGCATTTCTATGTTTTTTTCGGTAAGACCGCCTGGTGCTGTTGTTGATGGCTTAGGCTTGTGTGCGTAGGGTGAGGGTGTGCCGTAGGTGTGCTGTGGCGGTGGAGTATGGTCAGACAGGGACTTTGATATGCGGTCAACCCCGCCTACGATTTTTTCTGCCACTGTGGCTGTTGCTTTTTTTAGTTTTGGCTCCCAGTCTTTGGCAAAGGCATCGAAACGTCTTCCCATATCGTCTAAAATGCTATGCGCGTCCGAACGGCCTTGACTGCCGCCGCTATATGACCCAGTGGGGGAATGAGGTGGTGTAGACGGTGATGGTGGCGTGGCAGGGCTGTGGCTGTTTGGGTTTTGTTGCGAAGATGGTATGCTATATGACGTGGGTGGTGGTGACGGTGCAGTATATGGCGTTGGGGGCGGCGTGCTGGCCGTGCCTGTACTAGCCGGCACTGTCCCGCCTGCATCTACCGATTGCAATAACCGCGACGCTTCTTCTGTTGTTATTTTACCGGACTCCAGCATTTTTAGGACCATCATTTTTTCGTTTTGCATAGTTACCTCCTGTGATTGCACTATTTCATTTTTAATATATACGATTGTATCACAGTAATGGCTCATTTGCCGCTTTTTGGTTTTGATACTAATGATAAAGGCGATTTATTTTGGTTTTGATACTATTGGTAAAGGTTTAGACCGTGCTTTATCCAATTCAAAAACCCTTGCTCTTTTCGCTTTTCCTTTGACAGTTTACGACTATCAATTTCATAAGCAATTAGAAAATAAAGCACAACAACAACTACAGCCGCAGCATAAACATCCTTCAAATCAAAAATAAACCAATTAAACAACTGAATATAATCTAACGAGCCACCCCAAAAAATATCATCAATAATCTTGCATACTCCAACAGATAGCCCTAATATCAAAAAAACATAGGGTATGCGGTGATATTTGCACCACTTCGATGTCAAAAATATTAGATACCTATGAAAGACTACTATAGTAATAATAGCAATTACACTTATTAGGACAGCTAGTACAAGCGGCATCATAAAATCTAGCCTATTCCAAATCCAACCCAAATGTATGTTTTGACTTATACGAAACGTAAAAATATAAGGGATAATTGTAAAATGTGCATACATCATATAGCGGGAGATAAGGAGTTTAATTAATTGGTCTACTGCTACAAGTGAAATAACCCATATACATGATTTGCGATTTATACAATACATCATATATTGCACAATCTATTGCCTAAAATAACTATAAACCCGGCCAAATACCGCTTCATAGGTTAATGTGAGACTGTCACCATTAATATCAAATAACCATGTCTCTACACGTCTTTCACCTGCAGGGGCGTTTGCGCGATTAAGTCTTAGATACCCGTCGTTTGTAGACCATACAAATATATCCGGCCCATTGCCATTTTCACGGTAGCCGCTGCCGTCATCGTTGAATACATAGTACATGTTTGGGTACATATCTAGCGCGTAACCACGGCTCCATGTACCAACCAACTCCTCATCCAACTCGTGTGAGCAACCGGTCAGTACTAGTGCTACTACTATCAAAAGTGCAAAAATAAATAGTGCATGGGCTTTCTTCACTTTGTAACCTCCTGCGTACATTTTCTTAGGCCTTAGCTACTGCAAAACAATCTCCTTGCACGCCTTAAACGCTGCAAGTGCAATATCCAATTGTTCTTTTGTATGCGCTGCAGATACTTGGCAACGCACACGGGCTTTGCCCTTTGGCACTACCGGGTAGAAGAAGCCAATAGCATAAACACCGTATTCCAACAATTTCTCTGCCATGTTTTGAGCCAGTAGCTCATCATATAACATTACCGGAACAATAGGGTGCTGGCCGTCTACGATATCAAAACCAATGGCTTTTAGGCCCTGGCGGAAGTATGCGGTATTGTCGTCAAGTCGGGTTTTAAATGTTTTATCATTGGCTATTAACTCAAGCACCTTAAGCGAACCAGAAGCGATTATTGGGGATAGTGTATTAGAAAACAAATACGTGCGCGAACGCTGACGCAGTATATCAATGATAGCTTTTTTGCCACTGGTATAGCCGCCAGAAGAACCACCAAGGGCCTTGCCCAGTGTGCCGGTTAGGATATCTATACGGTGCATGACATTGTGGTGCTCGTGAGCGCCGCGTAGGTTTTCACCAATAACGCCTACGCCATGACTGTCGTCTACTATAACTATCGCGTCGTATTTATCTGCAAGGTCGCATATTGCGGGTAGGTTTGCAATTGTACCATCCATAGAGAAGACACCGTCTGTGACTATGGCTTTGATACGAGCGGTGTGGGCTTCTTTTAGCCGGGCTTCCAGTTCTGTCATATTGTTGTTTTTGTACCGGTAGCGGGCGGCTTTACATAGGCGCACACCATCTATTATGCTGGCATGGTTTAACTCGTCGCTTATTATTGCGTCTTCGGCTGTGAGGATTGTCTCAAACAACCCGCCGTTTGCATCATAACAAGACGAGTACAAGATTGTATCCTCTGTACACAAAAACTCGCTTAGTTTGCTTTCCAGGTTTTTATGAAGCTCCTGGGTGCCGCAAATAAAACGCACAGACGATAACCCATATCCCCATGTGTCTATACCTTGCTTTGCGGCTTGCTTTATATCGTGGTTGTTTGCCAGCCCAAGGTAATTGTTAGCGCACATATTTATTAGGTTAGATTTTTGTTGTGTATTAATAAGTGAGGATTGCGGGGTCGTAATTATCCGCTCTGTCTTCCATAGGCCAGAGGATTTTATGTCGGTAGTAAGGTTGTGCCAGTGACTATATGCAGATTTCATATGACTCTCCTTTAATTAATGTGCCTCTGCAACAAGGCAAAAGGCAGACATAGGTTTTATATTGTCGGCACTACATAGCTCATCAATTTGGGATAAAAGCAGGGCCCTTAGTTTGTGGGGTATTGTTGGTATTGATTTAATGCGGTTTTTGTATTCTTGAGTTACTGTGCTCACTTCCCACATGCCATCTTGCATTTCTTGTGTGTATATATTTTGGGTCTTTTGCACTGTCCAGCCGCTTTTATTTACTGCGTTTATTATATCTGTGGGGTAAAACATGGTTTTTATGTTGGAAAAAGATGTAGATGCAAAGCTTTCGCAAATTGCTTGTATTAACACGGCGTTGTAATGCGGAAGTTGGGTAGGTAAATTTATAGCAGGGTTCCATTCTGCTATGCATAGCTTTTTACAAAACTTTTTCACGGTCGAAAGCAGCTTTACAAGCTCGTCATAGGAAGATAAATACCACAAGCAATGGGATAGTACTGCGTAGTCAAACTGTCCCGGTTTGAAGTCACCATAGTTTTGTAATACGTCAAAATTAAAATGCATTTGCACGCGGTTTGCTATGGCAGAGTTTAAAATCCTATCCCTAGCCTGCCCCAGAGTCTCTGGTGCACCATATGTTGGCGGTGCAATATCTATGCCGTACACCTGGCCGTTTGCGCCTACTACATGTGCCAATGCCGTTGTTGTGTCTCCTTGACCACAGCCAACTTCGAAAACATGTTTACCAGGTTTGATACCCCAAAAGTCAATAAGTTTAAGTCTGTGCATGAGCTGTATCTTGTATATATCCGCATCTTGACCATTTAGGTTGAGCATGCTGATTATATCGCCGTGGTTATATTCTTCCATAAGTCAACCCTTCTTTGTGTGCATTAGACATTCATGAGATAAGGCGCTTGGATGCGATATGCTACCGTATCCAAGCGCCTTATGTGAAATTTATAGATATCCAGCTTCCTTCAAACATGTTTGCGCGGCATCCAAATCCTCTGGTGCGACCAAGATAATTGGCCCGGTGCAGCCCATACCGCTTGTTGCATAAATGTCCTTTTTCCAAAGCGCCTCTACTGCGTCTTCCAGCTCTAATATTTCTATGCCCGCAATTTCTTCTGTTACTATTTTTTCTTTAGGTGCAGTTATTTTTTCGGCAGCTTGGGATGCTTGCGCTGTTGCGGATGGTTCTACTGTTAGCAAGGCATCCAGCCCGGCTTTCCTTGCCGCGGCAAACTCGGCATTTACTTTTTGCAGTAGTTGCCCTTTGGCGCAAGCGGCGGCATAAGCAATTGCCCCAGCCACAACCGGTGCGCCAGAAGCGCGAGAAAGGATATTTATGATACGGTCATACCCCTGCCCTACCCCTGGGCCATAGCCGTCACCTATGGATTCGTAGCTCCCGCCTGTTGTAAACGCACTTAGGGTTTTCATGATTACATTGCCGGTAAGGCTGTCCATAACCATGACATCAGGCGTGCCCTGTAGCAAGTCATTGCCGCGCATTGTTGCACCTTCGCGGGCGCTTTGGGTCAGATTGATGTCGTACCCGGCCGCTTGCAAGCTTTGAAGCGCACGCTCCAGCGCTCTTGCGCCATCTATATTAAGCACACCAACAGCTGGGTTGGGGTTGCCGCATGCCTTTGCTACCGCAATACCATGGATGGTATTTTTTATTAGCGCAGCAGTACGCTGGGTGTCAGATGTACCGGTTGTATTGGCCACATACATGCTTGTGCCGCGTCCCGGAGTTATTGCGCGCCCTACTGTGGATACGCCTATGGGGAAGTTGTAATGCATAGTCACGGCCGCATCCAGTGCGCCGGATTTTAACATGGCGTCCATTTGCGCGTGGGAGGTTTTTTCGTCTGCGGCTTCTATATGCGTTAGGTTAGTTTTGATGGCGGGGCCAATTACTATAACTTCAATGTCTGCGTTGGCATTACTAGCTATTTCGGCACCTTTTAATATTTCTGCTTCGCCATGTTCGCTACCCAAAAGTGTTATGCCTATGCGTGTTTTTTTCACTTTTTGTGTAGTTTCTTCTGGCTCTGGAGCGCCGTTATTTTTTTCTAATATAAAGGATACACCGTCAAACAAATTGGTTAGCCTGCCAAGGAAAAGACTTCCTTTGCCTATAATCATGACACGATTAAGGTCGCCACTGGCCATAAGGTCTGCTGCGTGTGCCAAGAAAGGTACACCTGACGGGATATGCCCTTGGGTTGGCGCAAAGCCTGGCATGGCTATGCGGTCAACAACTGCGTTGAGCTCTCCTCGTTCGAACTCTTTGCGCATTACGCCCAGGGCTGCCAGCATCTTGTAGTTGGCCTTGGGTACGTCCCCTGCCCCGGCTGGCTCTGTTATTTCGGGGTTTTGCATTTCTACAGAGAAGGTATCTATGTCTGCAATGCCTAGCCCTGCACGGTCTAATGGGTCGCCAACTATGGCTTGGGTTACGTTCTGTGGGCTTGCGCCGCTTCCTATGGCATGATGGCCTACAATGTCTGTGCGGATAATTGGTGATGTGCCGTCGTCTTCGCCAATATGGGCCGCGAAAGCGCCAATCATGTCCTCAAGCACTGGCATTCCTTTTTTTACATGGTCTTTTGCGTTCATGCCCAGCTTTGCAGATGAGCCCCCTGCAACCACTACAACATTTTTATAAACGCCGCTTTTTACCAGTGCTGCTGCCTGTACCAGTGCGTGGGCTGGAGCAGCGCAAAAGCTGCGAGTGTCACTTCCGGTTGCATTTATACAGCCACATACTTCGCCTATTGCCTTGGCTATGTTGCCGCCGCCACGCTGATTCATATCACCACAAGCTTCTTCGGAACATTCTATAATATAGTCTACCAACGTGGGGTCCAAGCCGGTTTTTGCAAATAATAATGCCATAGACAGCGCAGCGGATGCTTTACTGGCCAGGTTTTCGAACATAACATGTGCAGATAGCGCTTCGTCAAAGGCATGGGCTTTTTTTACGCAGCCTACAAGTTTGCCTTCGTGATATAGCGGCTCGGCGCCTTCTTTTACTTGCTCGTCCAGGCTTTCTGGGGTAGCTGGGATGCGCGATAGTTTATCCAAGAAAGGCCATGCACCTACTACCGGGTGGGCTTTTAGTGTAGCGGATATACGCTGTGCAAAGCTTTCTTCTAATAGCACCAAGTCAAATACATCCACTGCTTTCATCAAACCTATAAATTCGTCTTGGGGCATAATTTCGCCATGTTTGCCTTGGCGTGTGGCTTCTTTGCTTGCATTCTCGTACCATGGGCGTGGGATTGTGTCCAAGATTTTTGGTTGTATGTTGCCTACAAAAACTTGGTTGGGCGGGTATGCGACTGCTTGTTCGAAACTACGAAAGTGCTTAGGCAGCTCGCTAAAATATTCGCTTTCGGGGTTCAACTTACGTTCGCTTGTTTGGGTGCTGCCTTGGTGCAGTAGTATGTCGTTTGCCTGGATTAGGGCATAGGTTGTGCCCTTTAATACGGGGAATTTCATGGTATTGCTCCTTTCATGAGTTAATGATGTGTGTTATGTTTATTTGCCATCTATCGCCAAATTGTAGCGGTTCTTCTTGGTGTGTCCACTCATATGATGGCCATATAGAGTAAAAATAGGTCTTTCCGTGCTCTATTGTTGTATCATAAAATTCATAAAAAATACTATCGTCCCATCCCTGGACGATATGCGTAATAATGCGTTCGCCTTTATATCCTTCTTGTGTTGAACGGTAAATCCAAATTTCTTCAAACATACGTGGAAAGGCATGTATCCCGGCAAAATAACGTATGCGTACACTGTCTATGAGTGATTCATAATTGTATCGCGAGATATTGCTTTCGTAGTGAAAGCGCACTAGCGTATATGCTTTATCGCCTATATAGTAAGTTATTTTGTCTATGGTTGGGCCAGTTGTATCTACAATAATCCTGTGGTCATTAAAAATTGATAAATCCCAACCATTCCTACCCGGTGTTTGGCAGTAGCAGTAGCCCGGTATAGCAGGGTCATAATAAAAGAGCTTTAGCACACAGTAAACAGACCCTTGAGTGTCCACTGTCAGCTCAACCAACCCATTATCAAGGTTGCGCATGTTAATTGGGTATACAAAGCCCGGACTCCCGGTTCCACCAATAATAAAAGATGATAACGGCCACGCGTGTGCCTGCATCATCACCCCTTGAGGGTGGAAAAAGCGCTCTAATGGCCACAATAAACTAGAATTGATTATGAGGCTGTCGTATATCGCATTATCTACCCAATGCCCCGCAATGCGTTCTAATACCATTGTAGGGTCTGGGCTAGATGCTTTTGCTATGCACGATGATAATGCTAGTATCAGGAAAATGGTTATTATAAACAAGATTGTTTTTTTCATGGTGGTAACCTCACGGATTATAAAACATAACGATTGTATAGCAGTTTGTACAAAAAAAGCGGTGAGATTTCATACCTGACAAAATCTCACCGCTTTATAATTATAATTCTTAAAAAACGGTTTGACCCTCTACATCGGTGCAAAGCGCATCAAGCGCTTTTTTTACAAGCTTGCGGCGTAGTTCTTTTTCTTCTGCCGGGGCAAGGCTTGGGTCACCTAGGGGGTAAGGTATAGCTACTGTTGGCAAAATCCTGTTTGCGCCTACAGTAAGGGAAATAGGTACAACCGTACACATATGGACCACGGTAATACCATGACGTTCTATTTCTTTCACCATCGTTGCACCGCAACGAGTACAGGTCCCTCACGTGGAGGTGAGGATAACACATGAAACGTTATCCCCAAGTAACTCTTGTGCGATTGCTGTGGCAAATTTTTTGGAGTTGGCGACACTTGTGCCATTGCCAACCGTAGAATACCAATAGTCGTGCAAACTGCCTATCTCGCCGTTTGCTACCATTTCTTTTAGAACATCCACTGGTAAGACCCTATCCAAGTCTTGATTAGCATAAACTGGGTCGTACCCGCCATGAGCTGTTTCGCCATTGTCTGGTGTAAAGTCAGATATGCCAGTAAGGGAATACTTGCCGTACTTGGATGCACTAGATGACTCGATACGGTCGGGGTTGCCTTTTGGCACTGGCCCGCCGGAGCTTACTAAGGCAATGCGTGCTGTTGTCATGTCCTTGATGGTAGGCCCTGGGGCAACACGGTCGAATACGGGCATGGGATACTCTGTTACGAAATCATCGCCCGCAATTTTTTTGAGCAGCATTTCTACTGCGCGCTTACTACCGCGTGTTTTGGCAAAATAGTTCTTGCGCAGCCCTTTTTCATAAAAGCCTTCTGTTATTTCTTCGCCTGCGATAATTTTTTTGACAATTGCGGCCATATCGGGTATGGCTTTGCGCATTGTTGCCGCGCTATTGCCTGTGGATACAAAATAGCCATGGCGTTTGTAGATATCCAACCCTGGGTTTTCTTCGTATAGGCCGCCTACAACTGGGATGCCTAATTTTTCGTCGACTGCTTTAGCTACGGCGCCACACGCCATGCCATAGCGGCCGGCGTTAAAGGCTGGGCCTACCACTACGATATCTGGGGCAAAGCTGCTTATCATCTCCAGCACTTCTGGGGCAACCGCATCGATATTTTCGTTGAAATAGCTGTCACCGCACACAACAGTGCCAACAACAGTACCAATACCACCAATTGCGGCAGATAGGGCCATACCGGGGCCTACTGCACCGTCACGCTTCTCCGGTTTAAGGTCGGCTTTTTCTTCGCCGCCATAACCGGCGTAAAACTGATTTATATAGTGTACAATTTTCACTTACGCATGCCTCCTTAACCGCGATATGTTGCCACTTCTTGGATTATTGCGTCTACATCTAGTACCATTTCCATCATGGCAATTTGGTCTTCATATACTGCTGGGTCAATTTCGTCTTTGACTTCTACAATGTGATACGCTAAGAGTCCCAACGAGACTCCGGCCAGTGGACCTGCATAGGTAGGATCACCAGAAGATACGGTTTCGGCTGCCAGGCCAGAGGCTTCTGCCTCTGCGCCACCAAGCAAAATTACTAGCTCGGTATTGCCGTATTTTTCACATAACTCCTTAATCCTTGCCTGATTTTCTAGATCCATGGCACCGGCGCTTGTTCAGACGAAGCATTCGGTGGTAGAAAACACTACTTCCGCGCCGTCCACTGTGGCTACACAGGCTTCTATTGCCGGGCCGGGGATGCCGTCACGGTCGCCTAAGATGACGATTTTCTTTCCGTTTAAAATTCCCATGAAAATCTCCTTTCGATGATTTATTTGTTTTATAAAGACCCTGGGGCTCTGCCCCAAGCCCCGTAAACTTTTTGAAAAAAGTTTAATCAAAAACTTTAAGGAATGCGCGTTGCGCATTCCAGGGGTTATTTATTTTTCTAGAGTGGTGAAAAGGTTTATCGGTATCATCAAAACCTGATTTTATCTAGTGAGCTATACGGCTTTTGCAGTTAGATATCCATAGCCTAGTTCATTGGTTGCGCCAATTATTACTTGGATTTCGGCCTCGATACTGCCGTCTGCGCGCAAGCTGCCTTCCCAGCCGCCTGCGATTACATGGGCTACTTCTGGGTAGCCGATAACGGTATCCATGGCGGGTAGTTCGACTACTTCGTTGGCGTTGCCGGCTGTTACTACTGCGTTGCCTAGTGGTGTAGAGTCGGCCAATGATTGGCTGCCACCGTCTTGTCCGGCGTATTCGTCTGTGATTAGCACGGTTTTGATGCCTTGGGCTTCGATTTTGTTACAGTTCATAACCAGGTCTGCATCAGGGTTGCCGAAGCCTTCTTCGGAGATGATTACTGCATCTACACCCAAAAAGCCTGTAAGCTTGGCTGTCATGTTACTACTGCGCTCTTTGTCAGCCAGGGTTACGTTTTCGTTTGTGATTATGCAGCCCATGAAGTTAATTGTCTTGCCGTGCTCGGCATACAAATCCATGATAACTGGGTTGTTGGCATGGATGTATGTTGGGTTTTTGTCACAGGCAGATACGCAGTTGCCGCTTACTATGGCACTGTCCATGATTTCTGTAGGGTACATGAAAGTGGGGACGATTTCTGCTACGTTTACACCGTAGTAGAAGGTGTTGTGCAATAGGCCTTGGGTTTGTAGCATATATACATAGGCTACCTTGGGCAGGCCTGGGTACTGGGCGGCTTGCTCTAGTATTGGCTTGGTTTCGTAGGTGGTGACATTGTCGGGTTTTGCCTCACGGCCCGCTTCGCCCAAGTATACAGCTGCGCGGAAACCAGCCATGCGTACCACATATTCATGGTCATGCTGGTTGATACCGTCTACGGGTTCTACTTTTACTACTACATTTTGGGTTTTTGAGAATGGCGTATAGTCCGCACCCGGCCCTGACATGTCTATTATACCTTCTTGGAAACCTACGATCTTGCCGGTTGTCACAACTGCCGCGCCTTTTAGGACATGGGTGCGGCCGCTGCCTACTGTTTCAACATCGGCAATAAAACCTGGGAAGATGTTGCCAGAACCTTCTACTTTTACCCTTGGCTCGATTACATCTTTAACAGGCAAGATACGTACCGACTCGCCTGGGCGGGCAAGAAAGACTTCTACGGACTTTATCCGGTCGTCTTGGCCGGCTATTACGGCAAGTTCGGCTTGGTTAACATAAAGCGTGCCGTTCTTAACTGCCGTTGCCTCGCCGAATTGCACATCTTTGATTAAGATTTCGCCTATTTCTAAGCGCATTACATACCACCTCCTACTAACTCATCCAACTTAGCTTGCACCGCAGCAATGCCGCCTTCTTCAATTGCTTCCTTGTTGAAGGAGAACACCTTCTCGCCACCCTTATAGAATACCAAAGTAGGTAGACCCATCACTTTTTGGGCAATGGCCAAGCGCCTGTTGCCCGCTGTGTCCAGCTTGCAAAACTTAGCGCGGCCAGCATTTTTGTCCGCAAATGCCACAACCTCCGGCATCAGCGCCATACAAGGCTCGCACTTTTCGCTCCAGAAGTCTACAAATATCAGGCCCTGTGCCTGTAGCACTTCAGCATCGAAGTTTTCCTTTGTTAACTCAATCATGCAAATCTTCCTTTCTTTTATTTATTATAAGCTATAGTTGTCATGCGTTGAGCTTGCTCAAGTCCTCTGGTGTAACCCGGCCTTCGACATGCCCTTCTAGGTACCTTTCTGCCGCTACTGCCGCTATTGCGCCATCTGCAGCTGCAGTTACTACTTGACGAAGATACTTTTCCCTGGCATCGCCTACGGCATACACGCCGGGGATATTGGTTTCCATTTTGTCGTTGGTTGTGATATAGCCCCACTTGTTGAGTGCTACTTTGCCTTGCAAAAAGTCTGTGTTGGGCACAGAGCCTATAAATACAAACACGCCATTAACATCCAAGTCGGAAATCTCACTTGTTTTGATGTTTTTAACACGTACGCCCTCTACCAACTCATCGCCTATTATTTCATCTAACACAGAGTTCCAAATCCATTTGATTTTGGGGTTTTTCATGGCTTTTTCGGCGCTCATTTTATTGCAGTCTAGTACGCCTTCGTTGTGGATGACAATTACCGTCACAGTCTCTGCAAATTTTGTAAGGTACATAGCTTCTTCTATTGCTGCGTCGCCGTTGCCTACTACTACTACATCCAGTTCCTCAAAAAAATCTGCGTCGCAGGTGGCACAGTATGACACGCCTTTCCCGCGAAGCTGGCCTTCGCCCTTTACACCCAAAGTGCGTGGTTGTGCGCCTGGGGATAGGATTACTGTACGGGCTTGGTATGTCTCACCGGTTTTGGTTGTGACTTTTTTTATTTCGCCACTTAGGTCAAGGTCTGTTACTTGGCCCTTTATGATTTCTGTACCAAAGTGTGTAGCATGGGCCGCAAATTGGTCCATTACTCCGGGGCCGGTGGTTTTTTCGTAGAAGCCTGGGTAGTTTTCCATTTCCATGGTTGTGGCGGCTTGGCCACCAGCGCGGCCTTTTTCTATTATTGCGGTCTTGAGTCGGGCACGGCTCCCGTATATGCCGGCGGTAAGGCCGCCTGGGCCTGCTCCTACAATTAGGATGTCGTATGGTTGCGACATGGGCATTCTCCTATTCTGGGTTGCTATTATTTGATGTGGCTTATAAGGTCTAGGTCTATTATGCGAAAATCTTCTAATACTGATTCGCTATAACTGCGCTGCCTGTCTGGAAGACGTGCTAGTGTGGATATTGCATCTTCTATTGTGCATAGCGATTTATATTCTAGTGGGCCGGTTGTGGGGGCTATGGCGATACTCTTGTATGGGGACTCGTTTGGCTTGATACTACCGCTAAGCGGGTGGCTTATGAGTGTTGCGCCTTTGTGGATTTCGTCACGCACGGCACAAAAAACATCTGATACACTGCCTTTGATAAAGCGTGTATGCATTGGATATTTTGCAACTACGGCAGTGTTGTTTGTGATTAGTACATGCACTACCAATGCTTACCTCCCTTTGATGCAGTTGCATACAGGTTTCCTTAACAAAAATTTAACACAAAAAAGGAAACAGCATTAATGCCATTTCCCTGTTAAGTGACGTTTCGAATGCATGATTACATACGAAATCGCGTATTCAGAGCCGGGTCCTTCCAGCGGTATTTTTGCCTGAGAGTTTCGCAGGTGACTCGGCAGTTCACCTCTTGCCCCTTCGGCGCCGTGCAGGCTAACAATTGTACAGCCCAACGACTCTCCCGCTGACTGTCATCCCCTTGTATACAGCGAATTTTACTAATCCGCAGTTAGTTTTTACAAATGTATCATGTCACCTAATAAATGTAAAGCGTTTAATAACGGTTAGTATTAATTATCATAATGAATTATAATTCATCAAAACACGAATCGAGGAAACACATGAAAATAGGCGTGATAGGAACCGGCACAATAGCATCGGCCATTGTAACCGGCTTTTGTAAAAAAGGTGTAGGGTACGAGTTTTTCTTATCCCCAAGAAATGCAGAAAAAGCCGCCACACTTACTGCTACGTTTACTAATATTAGGGTATGCGAATCCAACCAAGAAGTGCTAGATAGTGCACAGTGGATATTTATAACCGTGCAAAAGAATGCCTTTGACGCGCTAAAAGAGCTAAAATTTAGAAAAGACCATAATGTATTAAACATGGCAGCAGAGATGCAATTACCTTTTTTAAAGAGTATTACTGGCGAGACGGCCATACTTGCCCATGTTATTCCACTACCAATGATAACGTGCGGCTTTGGCCCGTTACTTATATATCCCAAGTTGCCACAGGTTGGCGAGCTGTTTGGCATGGTAGCCGATGCTGTGTATCTCACAAAGTTGGAGGATGTACGTACGCTTCAACTGCTAAGCTGCCTAATGAGCCCATACTATATGCTTATGGACGAGCTTGTAAGTTTTGCAAGCACACAGGGTGTAGAGCAGGATTTGACTATAAAATTTTTACACTCATTGCTAAGTGCCTTAACCAAGCGCGCTGTAGAAACCCCAAACTGCGACCTGGTAGAGTTGGCGCATGACATGACACCAGGCGGTTACAACGAACAAGCCATGAATGAGCTTGTAAATAACGGTGCAATAAAAGCATGGTACAGTACACTAGAGGTGTTACAAAAAAGGCTGGTAAATAGCGCTAAGGAATAACACTTAAGGAGGAATACATGTTAAAACATCATCAAGAGTCACTACAGCTAATGAAGGATTATTTCCAAAAAGACAGTGACGTAATAGCCCTAATCTTAGGAGGCTCTGTAGCCAAAGGTGAACAACGCCCAGACTCGGACTTAGACGCAATGGTAATTATAAAAGACCATGCATACGAAAAAAGAAAACTCGAAGGCAACCTGGCCGAGTGTATTACCGGCATATGCACTTACCCAGAAGGATACTTTGACGTTAAATATTTTAACAAAGCCTACCTAGAAGCTGCAGTAAAACTCGGAAGCGACCCTACACGCAATTCCTTTATCAAATCTAAGGTGCTTTTTTCGTCTGACAAAGACATCGCAAAAATAATCGAACAGATACCTATCTACCCAAAAGAAAAAAAGGCAGAGCGTATACAATTGTTTTACAGCATATTGCGGTATGCAAGCGGCTACTTTTACAATAGCGCAACACGCAACCAAGACCAGTATATGCTAGACAAATGCTGCTTTGAGATAGTATATGCGGGCTTGCGTATGCTGTACGTACACAATGAGGTATTTTTCCCATGCCACCTACGATTAATAGAGTACACCAGCCGCTTAAGCCATAAACCAGAAAACATAGTAGAACTGGCCAAAGCGGTTAATGAGAAAAAAGACACCGATTCTAAAACGGCGTTTGTTAACGCGATACTCAATTTTACCAACTGGGGACTTGACCCAAAGTCCGCAGTCCCCACCTATGTCGAAAAAATGGAGCAGACATGGCAATACTCTGATGATAATGTATACGAACTCTAATTAGTATGTTTGACTTTGACTTACCTGTAAGCTACACTTTGTCTGTTAAAATCAATTATATTTTAATTGATAACTATGTAATTTTATAAACAAGAAGGAGAGATTGTCATGAGTTTTTTGGAAAGCGTAAAAAAACGCGCCAAGTCTCAGCTAAAAACCATTGTCCTGCCAGAGTCATTGGAGCCGCGCACATTAAAAGCCGCGCAACAAATATTGGCAGAAGGGATAGCAAAGCTTATCCTTATTGGCGATAAAGCCGAAATAACTGCCTTGGCCAACGCCGAAGGAGTAGATGTTTCTAACGCAACTTTTGTATCTTTGTCCCAAGACGGCGGTCTAATCGAAGATTTATCCGTTAAGTTGGCCGATTTACGCAAATCCAAAGGTATGACAAAAGAGCAAGCTTACGAGCTTCTTACAACCAACCCCATGTACTTGGGCTGTATGCTAGTAAAAGACGGAATTGCCGATGGTATGGTTGCCGGGGCTGTTTATTCTACAGCAGATGTATTGCGACCCAGTTTGCAAATTTTAAAGACTGCGTCAGGGATTTCCTTGGTGTCGTCTTTTTTTGTTATGGTCGTACCCAACTGTGAATATGGCGCAGACGGTGTGTTTGTCTTCTCCGACTGCGGGCTGGTACAAAACCCCAACGCCCAAGAACTTGCCGCTATTGCCAAAAGCTCTGCAGACTCTTTTGCTGCACTTACTGGGGTTGAGCCGGTTGTGGCACTACTGTCCCATTCTACCAAGGGCAGCGCAAAACATGCAGATGTGGACAAAGTAGTAGAAGCAGCACAGCTACTAAAAGAAATGGCCCCGGATTTAAAAGCAGATGGTGAGTTCCAGCTAGACGCGGCAGTTGTGCCAGCCATTGGGGCATCCAAGGCACCCGGCAACGATGTAGCCGGCAAGGCCAATGTGCTGATATTCCCAGATTTGGACGCGGGTAATATTGCGTACAAGATAGTAGAGCGGCTTGCAAAGGCAGATGCTCTTGGCCCTATAACACAGGGTATAGCCAAGCCTGTGAACGACCTTTCTAGGGGATGCAGCGCGGAAGATATCGTAGGTGTTGTGGCAATAACCGCAGTACAAGCACAGGCGCTGTAGCCTATTAATCCGTTATAAATTTCCGGTTTTGATGCTACCGATAAACCATTTTGAAGAAAACTAAAAATATAAAGGGGTAATATCCATGAAAATCCTAGTAATTAACTGTGGTTCGTCATCATTAAAGTACCAGCTTCTTAACATGGCAGACGAGAGCGTACTGGCTAAAGGCCTATGCGAAAGGATTGGCATAGACGGCCGTCTAGTGCACGAGCGCCCCCAGGGCAAGTACGAAGCCTCCCCCAACATGCCAGACCATGCCGCAGCAATGTCTGTATTATTGGACGCGCTGCTTGACGCTAACCACGGCGTTATAAAATGCAAATCCGAAATAGGCGCAATAGGCCACCGTGTAGTACATGGCGGTGAAACATTTACAGCGTCTGTACTAATAAACGACACCGTAGAAGCAGCAATTGAAGCCGTAAGCGACTTGGCACCACTTCACAACCCACCCAATTTGACGGGTATCCGCGCTTGTAAACAGCACATGCCCAACGTACCACAGGTAGGTGTTTTTGACACGGCTTTCCACCAGACAATGCCAGCCAAGGCATACCTGTATGCCCTGGATTATGATATGTATGACAAGCACAAAATCCGCAGGTATGGCTTCCACGGCACAAGCCATAAATATGTGTCACAGCAAGCCGCAGAGTTACTGGGCCGCCCCCTTAGCGAGCTTAAACTCGCATCTTGCCACCTTGGCAACGGCGCAAGCGTATGCGCAATCAAGAATGGTGAGTCTGTAGATACATCTATGGGTCTTACACCGCTCGAGGGCCTTGCCATGGGTACACGCAGTGGTGATATAGACCCAGCAATTATCCCGTTTATTATGGAAAAAGAAGGGCTCACTGCCGCACAAGTGGTAGACGCGCTCAATAAAAAATCCGGCATGTTGGGACTAAGCGGTGTAGGTAGCGACTTCCGTGACCTGTCCGCAGCAGTGGATACCGGCAACGAAAGAGCCAAAAATGCACTAGATGTATTCGCGTATCGTGTGGCCGGGTATATTGGCCGCTACGCCGCATGCATGAACGGCTTGGACGCAGTAATTTTCACCGCCGGTATAGGCGAGAACGATAGCGGTATCCGCGCCAAGGTATGCGAATATCTGGAGTGGATGGGTGTAAGCATCAACGCAGATGCGAACAGCAAACGCGGCAAAGCTATGAGTATCTCCAACACCGGCGATAAAGTACAAGTGTTGGTCATCCCCACAAACGAAGAACTTATGATAGCCCGCGATACAAAGAAAATCCTAGAAGCATAAGAATGGAGACAAACCCATGATTGTAAATGCAAAACAGATGCTGCAAAAAGCCGCACAAGGCCGGTATGCAGTACCCCATATAAATATCAATAACCTAGAATGGACAAAAGCCGCACTCACCACCGCCCAAGAGTTAAACAGCCCAATTATACTAGGCGTGACTGGCGGGGCGGCCAAGTACATGGTAAGTTTTTCGACAGTAGCGGCAATGGCTAGGGAAATGGACAAGGCCCTAAAACTTACTGTACCGGTGGCAATACACCTAGACCACGGTAGCTATGAGCAGTGCGTAGCCTGTGTAGAGGGCGGGTTTTCTAGCATAATGTTTGATGGCAGCCATTACCCGTTTGACGAAAATGTTGCCAAAACCAAAGAAATGATTGCCCTAGCTCATAAGAACGGCCTGTCTATAGAAGCAGAAGTTGGCTCTATTGGCGGGGAAGAAGACGGTGTTGTAGGTGCAGGTGAAATTGCAGATGCAGAAGAATGCCGCATTATTGCAGAGCTTGGCGTGGACTTCTTGGCCGCAGGTATTGGCAATATCCACGGTAAGTATCCAGACAATTGGGCAGGTTTGGACTTTGCAGCCCTAGAGCGTATACAAAAAGCCACCGCCGGGATACCACTGGTACTGCATGGCGGGACTGGTATTTCCGAGGAAATGATTAAAAAAGCAATTTCTTTAGGGGTAGCAAAGATTAACGTAAATACAGATTGCCAACTGGCTTTTGCCAGTGCTACCCGCGAATATATCCAAGCCGGTAAAGACTTGGCTGGTACAGGTTTTGACCCACGCAAGCTACTGGCCCCCGGCTATGAAGCTATTAAGCTTATTATCAAGGGGAAAATGGAGCTGTTTGGGTCTGTAGGTAAGGCATAAATAAAATTACTGGGCGTTTGGACACAATATTATTGACTCCAAACGCCCTATTTTTGTGTGTTTTGTTCTGCCGACGAAGGAGGCATGAGTTAAGTCATGAATATTAGTGTAATAGGCTCAGGAAGTTGGGGGACGGCAATTGCCATCATGCTGGCACAAAACGGGCACAGTGTACGCTTATGGTCGTTTTCACAATCTGAATGTGAGGGATTAAAGGCTCATGGCGAGAATAAACTGTTTTTACCTGGCTTTGCTATCCCGCAATCTGTGGAATACACAACCGATATCTATACCTGTGCCAACGCAAACTTGATAGTATGTGCCCTACCCTCTTTTGCGGTCAGGGCAACCATGGGCCAATTATCTTCACATATCAAGCCAGCGCAAGTGGTTGTAAATATTTCAAAAGGCCTAGAAACAGAAAGCCTCTTAACATTGTCTGCTGTACTGCGTGATACGCTCCCAACTGCCGACATTGCGGTTATGACTGGCCCCAGCCATGCAGAAGAAGTGGCACAAAAAGCTCCCACAACCAATGTTGTAGCGGCTGCAAACCCCAAAACTGCAAACTTTATACAAGACATTTTTATGAACCCATATTTCAGGGTATATACACATGACGATATCCTTGGGGTTGAGCTAGGTGGTTCTTTAAAAAATGTTATAGCCCTTTGCGCTGGGATATCTGACGGGTTGGGCTTTGGCGATAATACAAAGGCCGCGCTTATGACACGAGGTATAAGCGAAATAACACGCCTAGGTATAGCCATGGGCGCTAAAGCAGAAACATTTGCAGGTTTGTCTGGTATAGGGGACCTTATAGTCACCTGTACCAGTATGCACAGCAGAAACCGCCGTGCGGGGATACTAATAGGTCAAGGCAAAACCGCAAGCGAAGCATGTGACGAGATAAAAATGGTAGTAGAAGGCATAAACACATGCCGTGCCGCAAAGTACCTGGCGGATAAATATAATGTAGAAATGCCAATAATAAACCAGGCATATGCAGTATTGTTCGAAAACAAACCAGCAAAAGAAGCAACCCTGTCGCTAATGAATAGGGATAAACGTCACGAAAGCGAAAAAGGGTTCTTAGCAAGCTTAAAATAAATGCCATGAAGGAGATATAAATGTATAAAAAATTCATTATTATTGTACTATTGATATCGCTTGTACTCTTACTCACCGGGTGCATAATAGGCAACCGCAACACCACCATCAATATGGTTAACGGCATCACCGGTACCGGCCCCATGGTCACCCAGGATATAGAGGTTGCCAATTTTAACACCTTAGAAATAAGTGGCAACTTTAGGGTCATATTTATCCAATCACCAGAGCCGTCCCTTACCGTTATTATGCAAGAAAATTTATTCGAATATTTTGCACCAACCGTACAAGGCAGCAATTTGCAAATAACCCCGCACCGTGGTTTTAACACAACCAGCGCCAACCGGCCCCGGCTTTATGTTAGCGCGCCATATCTCACTGCTGTAGATTTTAGCGGTGCAGTTAGTGCCGATGGTTGGGACACAATACAAGGCCAACGCTTTACAATTGAGGCATCTGGGGCTGTTAGTTTGGACCTTGATATAGAGGTTAACAACCTAAGCATAGAAGCATCTGGTGCGGTAAGCTTGGACTTGGATTTGAATGTAGAACGGCTGGACTTAGAAATCTCTGGCGCTGCAAACGCAGACCTTTACGGGGTTGCCAACGTCATAAATATATATGGCTTTGGCGCTATTAATCTAAGAGCCGGTAATCTACAAGTCGAAAGCGGGAGTGTAGAGCTATCTGGCGCATCCAACGCATCCTTGTCTACACTAGAAAATATTAATGTTACAACAAGCGGCCTGGCCCGCGTACGGGAGGCGAGTTAGACATGTACTTGCAAAAATGTGACCCAAGAACTCGAGAATTCTTTGGTTTTAACTGGCATTTCAAACTAGCAGAGGAAAGTAGCGACACCACTGGCAGCGGTTTATCTGGCTACCGCGCCGTGCAGCTACCCCATGACTGGAGCGTAGAGTATCCATTCGACAAGGATGCAGTGTCTTTAGGCTCCGGCGGGTATGTAAAAACTGGGGTTGGCTGGTACAAGAAGCATTTTACTGTGTCCCCGGAAAGCAAGGGTAAACACATAACGCTGCAATTTGATGGCTCGTACATGTGTACACGCGTCACATTAAACGGCCATACCCTTGGCGAGCATATCTACGGCTACACACCTTTTGAGTACGATATCACAAATATTTTGTCATACGACGGTGAAAACGAGCTGGTAGTAAGGGTAGATAACTCACAACAACCCAACTCGCGTTGGTACACAGGCAGTGGTATAACACGTGATGTATGGCTTTGTGCTACTAACACTGTGCATATACAAACCTACGGCACATATATAACAACCAAGCAATCACAAAGAGAAGCAACAATAAACATAGCAACAACAGTTACTGGCCCTATATCTGAGTGTACTCTAGTTACATCAATAGTAGATGCAGACAGCAATAATAAACAAAGCCCATATGCATACAGCGAAACACCCATTTCAACACATGGCAGTGTTAATCAAGCAATCACATTGCCCAACCCAAAACTATGGTCCCATAACAACCCCAACCTATACAAAGCCATCTCCGTCATAAAACTAGGCGAAACAATCCTAGACGAATACGAAACAATTTTTGGTATACGCAGTGTAGTATTTTGTCCAGACCGGGGATGCCTAATAAACGGTGAGCAGGTGAAACTCAACGGTGTATGCTTGCACCATGACGGCGGTGCCGTGGGTGCGGCTGTACCCAAAAAGCTATGGAAGCGCCGGCTTGTATTGTTAAAAGAAATGGGTGCAAACGCCATACGCATGGCCCACAACCCACCAGACCCAAGCTTACTTGAACTGTGTGACGAAATGGGCTTTTATGTAATGGACGAAGCTTTCGACGAATGGGCCCAGCTCAAGTGGAAGACAGCAGGTAGCAATACCCACGAAAGCCGCGGCTACTCCGAATGGTTCCATGAGCATCACGTGGCAGACCTGGAAGCAATGCTATACCGCGACCGTAATCATGCTTCCGTTATAATGTGGAGTATAGGCAACGAAGTACCAGAGCAAGCCCTGCCTGATGGGCATTTACTGGCACAAAAACTCAAGGATATCTGCTATAAGATAGACCCAAGCCGCCTATGTACCCAAGGCAACGACCAAATTTGTGCAGAGCCACGGCCGGCCACAGCAGACTTCTTAAACACCCTAGACATCGTAGGCTATAACTACACCAACCGCTGGCGCACCCGTGCAGAAACATTGTACGACGACGACAAGCGCGCCAACCCCAACTGGCTTATCCTAGGAACAGAAAACCCCTCCACAGCCGGTGTCCGGGGCGACTATCGTATGGACCTATCACCCAACCCATGGCGTAGGCCCTACTACTCTGCCCCTACAAATGTTGGGCGGCTGCTTAGGTATACCATGACCCACGACTATGTAATAGGCGACTTTATGTGGACAGGTATAGACCACTTGGGCGAGGCTCATTGGCCCAACAGGAGTTCGAACTCCGGGGTCATAGATACTTGCGGGTTTGTAAAAGACCATTATTATTTATACCAAAGCATATGGCGGGACGAGCCAATGATTCACTTATTCCCCCATCGCAATTTGGTAGATGTACGTGCTGGTGATGTATTACCTGTACTATGCTATACAAACTGTACCTATGCGGAGTTATTTGTTAACGGCAAGTCATATGGAAGAAAAGCCTACAGCTATCCGTCATATGGTATGACGGAAACATACGGCCATTTTGATACGCCTATGATAAGCGCCAACACAGACGATTTATTCCTAAGCTGGGACGTGCCATATGCAGAGGGCACAATGGAAGCAGTAGGCTACAACGCCGCTGGGGAAGAAATAAGCCGTAGCATAATAAAAACCGCCACACAGCCAGTAGCCATAGTAGCCGCAACAGACACAAATACACTACAAGCTGGCGGCCGTGATATCGCGCATATAGAAATTACATTTGCGGATATTAACGGGATATTAAACCCAGTGGCCTCAAACAAAGTGACAGTAGCAGTAGAAGGCGCCGCAGAACTTATTGGCTTAGACAACGGAAACTCTGCCAGTCATGAGTCCTTTAAAGGGCACAGCATGACCGCTCACAACGGTATGTTACTAATAGTAATACGCGCAAAACATGATGCTGGCAAGGCAAAAGTAACTATCACTGCGGATGGGTTAACACCTGCAGTGGTTGACTTTACAGTAGTGTAGATATAGATGTGTAATGCAACAAAAAAAGGCTACCCATCATATGTGATGAGGTAGCCTTTTGTGTGTTAATCCTATATCCCTGCGGTAACCGCAGCCCCGGTCCGGTCAGATTCGAACACGGCATCTATTACTTTCATGACCCTAAGCGCTTGCTCGCCGGTTACTCTTAGCTCGGCTTTTCCATTAAGGGTATCTACGATATTTCTGTAGTAGTCAGTCCAATGTGTGCCAACTATACTTGGCAGCGGCGTTTCTATAGTAGTTTCTTTTGGCCTGGGTAGCATAATGCGAGTTGGGCCGGCCGCTGTGTAAACTAGGTTTTCGGTCCAGTCCTTCTCGTTAGGGTCAGCTTGTTTTACTATCTTGCCGCCCAGTTCCCAATCATCAATGACGGCTGTACCGTCTTCGCACGACACATGCCACCTTGGCAGCGGGATAAAGCAGTTGGTAGATATGCTTACCATGCCGCTAATGCCATTTTCGAAACGTAGCAACACTGTAAACGAATCGTCTATTTCTTGGCCATATACTTTATGCAGATGTGCTTGTACAGATACAACTTTTTGCGGGATCAAGTCCATCATCTGGTCCAGAAGGTGAATGCCCCAGTCCAAAAGTAGCCCGCCGCCGTTTTGTTTAAACACACGCCAGCCATACAATGGGCGTGAGCCTTGTACACGGCTTTCTATGTTGTATGGTTTTGTTAACATGCCGTCTGCTAATATTTTGCGTACAGTAAGGTAGTCTTTGTCCCAACGCCTGTTTTGATGGACAGAGAACAGCTTGCCAGTCTTCTTGGCCACGGCAAGTATTTCTTCCAGCTCTGGCGCGTTCATTGTTACTGGTTTTTCGCAAATTACGTGTTTTCCGGCTTGTAAACATTTTATCGAATAATCTTTATGCACGTCGTTGGGAGTGGCAATTAGCACCATATCAATACTGCCGTCGGCATATATTTCTTCTGGTGTCGCGTAGACTTTTACACCCCACTCGTCACGTGCCTTATTGTTGGCTTCTTCGCGGACATCGTACCCGCCTATTACCTTTATTTCTGGGATATGCTCCCGTATGTTTCTTACGTGCCACCCGGCCATGCCGCCCATTCCTATAATTGCCATGTTGTAGGACATTAACAATATCCCCCTTTGTATTTTTTATAGCACAACCACTATATAACGACAATATGAAATTTGCAATATCAATTGCATTACGCTTTGGTATAGTTATTAATATGTTGTCCTGTGAAATGTCATTATGTACCCTGCCCCACCCCCATAACGGGTCGATGATATATATATCAACCCCGGCAGGGGTTCGTCATGTAAAAACTCGCTAAACATTACCAAGTAATATGCCTGGCCTTCGCTTTGCTTGCACCACTGTATGTACGGGCCGCTTGCAATAAACTGCGCGTATTCTTCTAGGGTTATGCCATTTTCCCATATGATGCTTGCGTGAGGGATGCCTACATATCTTAGGTGCCAGGGTTCGTATATTATGTTGGTTATTTCTGTTTTATGCTGTGGGTATCTTATTATAAAGCCAAAGCGGTGGCTGTTTGCGGCAAGCCACTGCCCGGCTTTTGTTAGAGCAAAATCCTGCGTAAGTTGCCCAGTGACGGTTACATCCAATGCCAGGCCCGTCTGGTGCTCACTAGCACCTGGGCGCTGTACAATGTTAGCCGCCAACTCACTTGCAGCTGCGGCACTGTGGCCTTGGGATACAAGAGCTCTGGTTTTATTATCAAACAACCGTTGTTGATACTCATATGGGCGGTATGCGCTTATGAGTTGCAAGCCGTGCGTGCCGCCTTCTGCCGACATTGCTGCAAGCATTTCTGTATAAGCTGTAAACGCTACAATATGTAATCTTATACCCTGGAACGTAACCAGGCTTGGCGGTGTAAAGTCTTGCGGTAGCGGGTTATCGTAGTTAACAAGCCATAAATCACCCGAGTCTGTAAAGTGGTTGGTCATGCTTACTGGTACTGTATGTTCTTCTTGTCTTGGTATATAAAAATATACCTGTTGCCCGTACGGTGGTGCTGTCAACTGCCAAATCATAACAAATGAGACAGCAACCAAGCCTATCAATATGTAAATATAAACCTTATGCAGGAATGTGCTAAGCACATTCCTTTTCGTATATGCCAACAATGTTTTTATATCGTCACCAGTCCCTCCCGATACAATGCGTCCAATGCAAAAGCTACCCCAGTCTTGGCATGAGATGTGGTTAGCCCCCCTTGATGGTAAACAATATAAGGCTCCCGTAGCGGCGCGTCCGCACTAAGCTCTATAGATGAGCCCTGCACAAACGTCCCACCGGCCATCACAACACCATCGGCATATCCGGGCATGGGTGCTGCTTCTGGCACTACATAGCTGTCTACCGGTGCTGCTTGCTGTATGCCTTTGCAATATGTTAGTACTTTTTTAGCATCGCCTAGCTTTATTGCCTGGACAATATCTGTACGCAGTACATGTGGGCCGGGGTTGACTTCGTAGCCTAACTTCATAAATACCGCTGCCGCCAGTATCGCGCCTGTAACGCAGGCACTTACTGTTTGCGGAGCTATAAACAGCCCCTGAAGCAATGTGCGTGTCATACCCAATGTTGGCCCAACAGCACTGCCTAAGCCTGGCGCAGTAAGCCTAGTGGCTGCTGCCTCTACATATTTGGCGGCACCTACTACATACCCTCCGCCTGGTGCAATTCCCCCACCCGGGTTTTTTATTAGTGAGCCGGCGGCTATGTCTGCCCCGGCCTCTATAGGTTCGCGCTCCTCTACAAATTCACCATAGCAATTGTCTACCAATATAATTGTATGCGGGTTGATCGTCCTAATAAACGTAATTAGCTCCTCAATCTCTTTTATTGTAAATGAAGGCCGCCATGCATATCCCTTGCTGCGCTGGATTGTAACCATCTTTACCGGCTTATCAGTTAATGCTTTACCAATAGTATCAAAACAGAACCCGCCGCCGGGTGTAAGGTCAACTTGGCGGTATATTACGCCATATTCCGCCAGTGACCCAGGTGCCGGGCGTATCCCTATCACGCTCTCAAGCGTATCGTATGGCCGCCCCACTGGGGATAGTAGTACATCACCAGGGCGCAGGTTGCCAAACAGTGCTGCGGCCAATGCATGAGTCCCAGATATAAGTTGCGGCCTTACCAGCGCAGCTTCCGCTTTAAAGATAGCCGAAAAAATATCCTCCAATGCCTGGCGGCCTATATCGTGATACCCATACCCAGTAGAATCTGCAAAATGGGCATCACTCAAACGGCAGGCCTGCATGGCATGAAGGACTTTTAGTTGGTTGAACGCGGCAAACTCATTTATACAGGCGTATGGCTTTGCTAAGTCTGCATCCGCTGCCTTTATATAGTCCGCCACAGCTGGACTTATTCCCATATGGTTTACCATGTACTCATATTGCATATTTGGCTTCATCCTCTTTATAATTTTTGCTGTATAGCAATTCCACTATATAGCAATTCATCTTTAAATCGGCCTCGCCTGTCGCCGAAAAGCGTTGTAACGTCCGCTATTTCGGCTCGATCGGGACCGTTTAAAGGGGAATTGCTACAGTATAGCATTTTGTGCAGCAAAGCTGCCAGTTATCATGCACATAAAAAGAGAGCTGGACCGATACGGCCAACTCTCTTTAAATAATAACTGCAATATATACTAGTCGTATGTGCAGGATTATTCGTTGTCTTCCTCATCTTCGTCGTCATCTTCATCATCGTCATCGTCATCGTCGTTGTCTTCATCTTCATCGTCGTTGTCTTCGTCGTTGTAGTCTTCGTCTTCGTCGTTGTAGTCTTCGTCTTCTTCGTCGTAGTCTTCGTCTTCTTCGTCGTAGTCTTCATCTTGCTCGTCATAGTCTTCGTCTTCTTCGTCGTAGTCTTCGTCTTCTTCGTCGTAGTCTTCGTCTTGTTCGTCATAATCTTCGTCGTCTGCTGGTATGGCTTCTTCAGCAGTAGAGATTGTTACAACTCTTGTGGCTGGGTCCCATGATGCTGTTGCGCCTACTGCTTCAGCAATTGCGCTAACAGGAAGCATAATACGCCCGCTAAGCATCATTTGTGGTACATCTGGGATAACGGTTTGGCCGTTAACATAGAAATGCACCCCATCGGCAGGTATAACAACAGTTATACCGTCTCCGGTAAGGGTGGCAACTCTGTCGCTTCCGTTCCAGTTAGGGACGAAACCCATTTGCGTAAACACACCACGGACTGGTGCAAGTACGCGGCCACCTTGCATTATGGGGCCCTGGTCTTCAAACTGCACTTCGTACCCGTCTACAACCACGCTTATGTCGCTGTTGGCAAACAGGGCTGTGGATGTAAGGCCTAGCACCATCGCTAGTACGACGGTCATGGCCAACAGCTTCTTTGCTATTCTCATAGCAAGTCCTCCTTTTTTGGCTGGGTAATAGACATGCGGCTTGCTTGGCTAAGCCAAGATTAGACAAGATGCGTGTATATCACCAATTTTTCGCCTTAATTAGTATGAATTTACCACTACGGACTTGTTATGTCAATAAAACATTTATATCACTTTCCCTGGGTTTAAAATGCCATTGGGGTCAAATACACGCTTAACCCCACGCATAAGCTCTAACACAGTGGCGCATTCGCTACTTTGCAAATATGGCAGCTTTGCATAGCCAATACCATGCTCACCAGATACCTTGCCGCCATACATAGCCGCCCGTTCATACAAATGCGTAAATACAGTGCTTAAAGTTGACTTCCACTGTATGTCGTCTAAGGCATCGCGCAATACATAAATATGCAAGTTGCCATCCCCAGCATGGCCAAAACTTTTAATACGTACATTGTATTCGCGGCTAAGCTCGTACGTATAGGCCAGAAATGCAGCCACTTTATTTTTGGGCACAACAACGTCGCACTCGTCCATCTGGGTTGTAGAAGATTTAATAGCTTCCAGGAATGCCCCACGGGCAGACCATACAGCCTCTTTACGTTCCTCTGTATCTACAATTAGTAAATCTGTAGCCCCGGACGCATAACATACCTCTGCCAGTGCGGCATATGCGGATTCTATTTCCGTTATATCACTGCCATCATACGTAAGTAGCAAGTACGCTTCGCTGCTCTTATCTGGAAATGTTTTGCCCAAGAATTTTTCTGCATCTAGTATGACATCCCGCTCCATAAACTCTACTGCTGTGGGGATGATTTTGGTTTTCATGATACCCTGTACAGCACCTAGTGCATTGTTGATATCAGGAAACGGGATTAACAAGCTGCGTGTCTTGCCTGGTAGTGGAAGCAGTTTTAATACGGCTTTTGTTATAAATGCCAGGGTACCTTCTGCGCCTATTACCAAGTTTTTCAGGCTGTATCCGCTCGAGTCTTTTACGACTTTACCGCCCAATTCTACAATCTCACCACTTGGCAGTACTACTTCCAAAGCGCGCACATAATCGCGGGTTACGCCGTATTTTACCGCTCGCATACCCCCGGCATTGGTGGAAATATTGCCCCCAATAGTGGCAGATTTCTCGCCCGGGTCCGGGGGGTAAAAGAACCCTTTCGGCTCTACATATGCGGCAATTTCCATTAGCATAACGCCCGGTTCGACGGTTAAGGTCATATTTTCTTCGTCCAACTCTAGCACACGGTTCATCTTGGATGTACACAGCATTATCCCACCGTGGATGGCCACAGCACCGCCAACAAGCCCTGTACCAGCACCACGTGCAACCACAGGTATACGATGTATATTAGCATGGCTTATAATAAGAGAGACTTCATTCGCTGACCTAATATATATAAGGACATCTGGCGATTTTATTGCGTCACCCAACTCGTCCCTGGCGTAGCTCTCGCTGACATCTGTGCCAATGGTTATCCTATCATGAGGTATTATGGATTTTAGGAACGCAATATCTGCACTGTCTATTTTTTTATACATACTCACCTCTATAACAAAACTGCTCTTCCTTTTCTGGGGTATTGTTATTGTTATTGGTTGTGGCTTCAGATATTTGCTTTATTAATTGCGCAAGAATTTCAAAAACATCGCCAACAACCGCGTAATGTGCAACAGAAAAAATAGGTGCATCCTTGTCTGAATTAACTGCTATGATTGTTTCTGCATTTTTCATACCGGCAGTAAACTGTACCGCGCCAGATACCCCAAGCGTTATAATCAGCTTGGGCTTTACCGTGCGCCCAGACTGGCCTATCTGGCGCGCTGGCTCAACCAGCCCGGCTTCAACAAGCGGGCGAGAGCATGCTACTTCTGCTCCCAATAAATCCGCCAATTGCTTTGCAAGAGATAGTTGTTTATGAGACGTAAAAGCACGCCCACATGCAACAATTATTTCTGCATTGGCAATGTCAAGGGTCTTATCTTTTAACACAATGCCTAAAGGCGCAATGCGGCTAGTTACACTTTCGACATCAAAGTAGGTCACTTGTGGTGTTGCTGCTTGCAGTTTTACAGGTGCATCAAAGACTTTATACCGCACGGTAGCCATTTGTGGCCTATGCATGGGAGTAACAATCCGCGCCATAATATTGCCACCAAAAGCCGGGCGTATTTGCACAAGGTCGCCGTTTTCTTTTAACTCTAGTGCGGTGCAGTCTGCTGTAAGCCCCGTGCGCAAACGCGACGCTACCCTTGGTGCGAGACTGCGCCCAACAACAGTAGCCCCCACCAGCACAGACGAGGGCTTTACTATATCAATAAATGTTACAAACGCTGCGGTATACGGCTCTGGAAGGAAACGTTCTAGGTTAGGGTGGTTGCATATGTATACATGCACGTCATAATTTGCAGATATTTCTTTTGCCAAATCATCTTGCTCGCACCCTATTAGTAAGGCGTATACCGGCCAACCCAGCGGTTTCGCTAACTCTTTGGCTTTACCTATTAACTCAAAGGTCACAGGATGGGCCTTGCCAAGCGTATGCTCTACATAAACGGCAATGCCTTTGCTATCCATGTTTATACCTGTAGTTTCGGGGCTTTCTACATATTCGAACAAGCCTTCGGGGCCATTTTCTATGCATAGTTTACACATCTTGCATGATGAGTTAACCGAAAGCCCATCTTCGGTATCAACCTCAACTGCATCGAAAGCACAGAGTTTTTGCACAGCATCTAACTCCGCCTCACTAAGTTTATGGGCTAAGTCATGGTTTATACGCAGTCCTGCCATGAGACTCTCTCCTTCTTACAAATATTTCAATTCGCGTAGCTCATGGCAAAGCCTACTTGCAATATCATTGGGGCTGCCATCTATTATTACTTGCCCTGCTTCTGCTTCGGGCTGATATATTTTTTCGACCTGGGTAGGCGAACCACTTAGCCCGTACATCTTTGGGTTAGTGTCTGCCAAATCTTCCAACCCTAACACGGTTATCTCTTGTTTAACTGATTCCAACATCCGTTTATATGACGGCAAACGCGGTACATATATACCTTTATCCACGGTTATCGCGCATGGGAGTTTGATTTCATATGCCCCTACATATTCGCCTATATCTGCAGATACATGTATGTTTTCGCTACCGGCTTTGTCGATGCTTATGACATTACTCATATGGGGTATGTCCAAAAACTCCGCCAGTGATGGCCCAACTTGCGCGGTGTCACCGTCTGTTGTCTGCTTTCCGCAAACTATTAGGTCATACTTGCATCTCGTGCCAATACCACCAGCTAGTGCATAAGCTGTAGCCAGTGTATCTGCCCCTGCAAAAGCCATATCTGTTAGCATGATTCCATTGTCTGCGCCTAGGGCAAATGCCTCACGCACAGCCTCTGCCGCTTGTGGTGGGCCCATGGTTATAACTGTTATCGTGGCACCATATGTCTGCTTTATTTGGACGGCTGTTTCCAGTGCGTACAAATCATATGGGTTTAACTTTGCTTCAACACCGGAGCGCAGTAGCACACCGGTATTTTCATCTACAGCAACCTTAGTAGTACCTGGGACTTGCTTTACACATACTATTATGTTCATCCAAAACCCCTCCGGGAGGCAGTATATCATGGGGCCAAAGCCAGGACAATTAGAAATCAAAATCCGCACAGCGGCGGTTTTTTACCCTGGGGCGTACTACGTTTACCGCTACTTTTATATGCTCCGGATGGTCTTTGTACGCTTTAAGCGCAGCAGCGTTTTCGAATATGCTATACAAAACAATATCCGCGTTGCTACTATCTAGTAACTGTGAATATACACAAAGAGTGTTTAGTCCGGGGATAACCCCATTCAAGCCTTCTAGCGCTGCCTTTATTTGCGCAATGTTTTCGTGCTTTTCATCGTCTGTTAACCCATCGATATGATCGTACATTACAATATGCTTTACCACTGCATACACACCTTTCGTTAATAAATTTGATTTTTATATAATTAGATAGCACGCCTTGTCCCGCGGGGCGAAAGGCGTGACCTTACATAAGCAGTACAAGCATAAAATATCACCTTTGCCACAATATTTATAGCCACAATAATTGTTGTGACAGCCGCCGCCCTAAAAATCATCAACTGCCCTTCAAACTGGGTGATAAGTATCGACAGCGGCATAGTCCTTGCCCGAAACATCACAACAATAGCAGAGATGGTTATCATGCTATTAACAAAATAAAACATCATGGCTTCCAGGATTGTCTGCTTCATTTGCGGCAAGTAGATACGTAAAAGTGTATCCCACCAGCCTATCCTAAAAATTTTTGCCGATATCTCAATCTCGTCCCCCATGAGAGCAAAGTTATTAAGAAACAAAAAATACGGTACCCCAAAAAAGTTTATAGTAACTGCACAAATTATAGGTATAAACGTACTATACAAGCCTGGGACCGCAATATAACCAATAACAAAACCTAGCCCAATAACAAGGCCCGGAACCGAAAAAGGAATTAGCGCAACAATATTTATGACACGTGCCAACGGTGACCTAGCCTTCGATGCAACATAGGCCGTCATGCATGATAGCACAGTACCAAAAACAGAAACACATATTGCAATTACTAATGAATTTCTCAAATATCTAAGCAAGTTAAGATGTATCAATGCCCTGTAGTTTTGCCATATATCAGGGTTGGTAATATCTGTTGGCCGCAACGATGACAACATAAATGCAATAATAGGCAATAAAAACATTGCAGCAATAATAATTAGCAGTGCACATGAAATCACTTGCCCCCTAATACCAAAAAAAAGTGCCGTAGTCGTTCCTTGCTCATTGTGCTTAAAAGAAAATGCTGATTTTCTCATACACACAACAAACAATATTAATAATGGAACCCACATAAAAACAGAAATAACAGCAGCACGGCCAAAGTTCATCCTGCCGATTATTTCCTGGTACAAAGTCAATGACAGTGTCCTATATCTCCCACCAACCATAAGATTTATACCAAAATCAGAAAATGAAAACAAGAATGTCGCAAAAAAAGCCCGCTTTAACACGGTCTTTACACGTGGCAGTGTGAGTATGTATAGCCGTGAAAGAGGGCTCAAACACAGGGCTTTGGCTTCGATATGCAAATGGGTTTCTTCATACCGCAGCACGTCATAAATCTGTAAAATAGCCAGTGGCGTTATGTTTAAAACCATACCTATGAGTAAGCCATTAAAACCATATATGTTTATACGCAACCCAAGCCATTGGTAAATAAGCCCGTTCCGGCTAAACAGATACATTATACCCATGCCAATAGAAATTGTAGGTATTAGTATGGGCATTGTAAAACACACAATAAATACTTTTTGCATCACATGATTTTGCTCACGTATAAAAAGCGACACAACCAAGGCAATTATTATAGCTATTATACTCACGCACAAAGACAAAAATATAGACTGAAATAAAACCTGTACAAAGTCAGTACGTTCGAATAGTAATCTCAAATCATTAATATTGAAACGCAGGATAATCCTCGAAACTGGATAAACAAGCAGTAGAAAGAAGACCAATATCAAGGCTAAGCATACAGCCAGCAATCCGGTACTATACCATTCGCCTCTTAACTTAGCTTTAATCCGTTTTATGCTCATTATTTGTTAGCCTTTCAAGGATTTCTAGTTTCTTTAACAAATTGTCGCGGATGTAGCTTGACACATAAGTGTTTGCGGGATGTGTGATTACCTTGCTAGGTGCATCATATTGTTGTACTACCTTGTTATGTAAAATCATGAGCTTATCGGAAAGTGATACAGCTTCTTCTATATCATGAGTCACATACAATACAGTGATATTTAGTTTGCGTTGTATGTCATAGATTTCATCCCTTAACTGCATACGGATATTAGGGTCTAAAGCAGAAAAAGGTTCATCCAACAAAAGCACAGGGTACTCCATCGCAAGCATACGGGCAATTGCAACGCGCTGGCTCTGCCCTCCAGACAGCATATAAGGCTTTTTTTTAAGATGATCGCCAAATAGGCCAGTAAGATTTAAATACTTCATGGCCTTCTCGTGGGCATCTGTTTTGGTATGGTTATTTTTTCGTAAAGGGTATATTACATTATCAAGCACAGACATAGTGGGGAAAAGGGCGCATTGTTGAAACACAATGCCAATCTTACGCTTTGCTATCACTTCGCTGGTTATATCTCGCCCATTAAGAAACACAGTGCCCTTCTCCGGCAACACAGATCCTAATATTATACCAAGAAGTGTAGACTTGCCCGTGCCCGATTCCCCAACTATGCTAACAAACTCTCCATTATTAACCGTAAATGAAATATCCTTTAATACATGCTCATCTTTAAATGATTTACATATACCATCAAGAGTTATCATTAATGCCTCCAGCGGTCTTGTATACGCTCTAGAAAGTCTGACTCAAGGGTAATTAGGGCATATGGTATGTCAGATGGATAGTGCTCTAACGCAGTTACCTGATCTACAAAAATACGCCCAGGTGCAAAATACATCTTGTCCATCCTAGAAACTTCGTTTATCAAATATTCAAAAACAGCGACCGCTGCACTGTTTTCGCTTCCGTTCTTAGTCATGGCAATACCACCCATGGAGCTTGGGCCATACTCATCAAAAAATGTAATAGTAAGCGGTGCACCCCGTCCCATTACAGTTACGGCATTGTGCAAGCTTACAAACCCTATTGCCACTTCACCGGTTTCGAGGGCTGTAGCTACACCAGAGCCTGAATTAAGAAATGTATGAATATTGTTTGCAAGACTATCGAAATATTCAAAGGCACTATCTTCGCCCATACGCTCTATAAAATAAGCGAGATAGATGTACCCAGTGCTGGAGGCTCTGGGGTTAGGCATCATAATCAACCCTTGATACACAGGGTCCAACAAATCTTCATAGCTGGTAGGTATAGGTAGTCCCAAGTCCGTTAGCATGCCTTCGTTCATGGCAATGCCAAAAGAGAAACGCTCCCATGGCAAGTATCTGTTGTTTGGGTCCAGTAGGTCAGACATAAACATGGATGTATTGTAGGCACTTAAATCGGCCATAATGTCTGAAACTTGCCTAAGCTGTGTCACTTCCAGCCCCAATACGATATCGGCCTCCGTATTTGTGCCTTCGGCCATTAGTCTCGCACCATGAGCACCGGTAGAAAAATATAGTATTTCTATTGTATAGTCTGGGAAGCGCTCTGTTAACATCTCCATAATTGCGGTGTTTCTTAATGGGGAGCTGCTTGAGTAAATAACAACTCTGTTTTCCGAGTCACTGCCGCAACCTGTCAACAAAAGCGCTAGTGAAATCATTAGCATAAGTAAAAATGATACGCTTATTCTTTTCATGAAATATCCCTCCTATAAACACTATCATACCTGTAAAAAAGGGCACAAAATCAATTTCCGATTTTGTGCCCACAGACATATTACAAATCATCTGCATCTTGTATGGGTTTTATATCTTCGCCTGTATCTTCGCCGATATATACACCCTGAGGGTCGAACCTATTTGCGTCTTTCGAAAATTCCCTCACCACGTCAGACACTTTGCTGGAGTTTGTTATTTTTCTTTTCAATTTTTCACCTCGTTTAAGAGGAAAATCAACCAGCTTCTTCTATTGCTACGGCTACTGCTACGCTCATACCTACCATTGGGTTATTACCTGCACCTATAAGACCCATCATCTCAACATGTGCGGGCACACTAGAAGAACCGGCAAATTGTGCATCACTATGCATACGGCCCATAGAGTCAGTTAAACCATATGAAGCAGGGCCTGCTGCCATATTATCTGGGTGCATGGTACGGCCAGTACCACCGCCAGATGCTACAGAGAAGTAGTTTTTACCGTTTTCTACAGTCCACTTTTTGTACGTTCCTGCTACAAGGTGCTGGAAGCGGGTAGGATTGGTTGAGTTACCGGTTATAGATACATCTACCGCTTCTTTAATCATGATTGCAACGCCTTCAAGTACTTCGTTTGCACCATAGCAACGGATTTTGGAACGCTCACCGCTAGAGAATGCTTTTTCCTCTACAATATTAACTTCGTCGCATGAGAAGTCATATTCAGTTTTTACATAAGTGAAACCATTTATGCGGCTTATTATATAAGCAGCATCTTTACCAAGCCCGTTGAGCATAATCCTTAGCGGTACTTTGCGCACTTTGTTGGCCGAACGCACAATGCCAATTGCGCCTTCAGCCGCCGCAAAAGATTCGTGCCCGGCTAGGAAGCAAAAGCATAGTGTGTCTTCAGACAACAATTTTGATGCTAAGTTACCATGACCTTCACCCACACGGCGGGACGCAGCAACACTACCAGGTATACAGAATGCTTGTATGCCTTCGCCTATAATCCTTGCGGCATCGGCAGCTTTTTTGACACCTTTATTGATGGCCAAAGCAGCACCCAAAGTATATGCCCACACTGCATTATCAAAGGCTATACCCTGGACTCCTTTTACTATTTGCTCAACGTCTATACCCTTGTCAAGACATATTTTTTGGGCTGCATCCAATGACGCTATCCCGTTTTTGCTTAAACAGGCTTCAATCCCCTTAATTCTACGTTCATATCCTTCGAACTGTTTCATATAGGTACGCTCCTATCTATAATTTGTTGGACTTCTTCTGAATTAGAAGAAGTTTATTCGTGACGAGGGTCGATATATCTGGCCGCATCATCGTATCTTCCGTAGGTGCCTATGTTTTTGTCATAAGCTTCCTTTGGGTCGGTCCCTTTTTTGATGGCTTCTAGCATTGGCCCCATACGCAGGAATTTATACCCAATAATCTCGTCATTGGCATCTACTGCCATGTCTAATATATAACCTTCGGTTGTTTCTAGGTAACGCGCACCTTTTGCTTTTGAACCAAAAATAGTCCCTATTTGGCTACGCAACCCTTTACCTAAATCCTCCAATGACGCGCCAATTGGGAGGCCGCCTTCTGAGAAGGATGTCTGGGTACGACCAAAAGCAAATTGTAAGAATATTTCACGCATTGCTACATTTATAGCATCGCATAGTAAATCTGTGTTGAGCGCTTCAAGGATTGTTTTGCCGGGAAGGATTTCCCCTGCCATAGCGGCAGAATGGGTCATACCGGTACAACCTATTGTTTCTACCAGCGCTTCCTCGATAATACCACCTTTGACGTTTAAGGTTAGCTTACATGCTCCTTGTTGTGGGGCACACCAGCCCACACTGTTAGACAAACCGGATATGTCACCAATTTGCTTGGATTCTACCCACTTGCCCTCTTGTGGTATAGGTGAAGGGCCATGATAACACCCTTGCTTAAGAACACACATTTGCTCGACTTCGTGTGAGTAAGTCATAAAAGTCACATCCTTTATATTAATTTACATTCATATGCAGGAAATATAATTTCCATGCATCCACTTTAATCCTGTTGAGTTTATCATTTTGGGACAGGTTGCGTCAATGTGCACAAAAAACGCCCGCTAAGATGTATTACATCCTAGCGGGCGCTTATTATTAATTTATACTAAGCACAGTACAACAGCCAGTACACCCAACACAGCTCCACCAATTTTTGTCCATCTTTCGAGGGAGTCATCTAAAGTGCGGCCTTTGTATTTGCTTCCGTGAGAATCTACATTTCCCATACCGGCAATGCTGCCCACGCCACCTGCGTCACGTTTCTTTTGTGACAAGATGGCAAAAACAAGCGCTGACGACGTAAGTGCAAATACCACGGATAAAATTATGAATGGTATAGACATAACCTACCTCCTACTCCGACGTATAGGGCATTAGTGCCATATGCCGGGCGCGCTTAACGTTTACGGTCATTGCGCGTTGATGCTTTGCGCAGTTTCCGGTAACACGTCTTGGCAGAATTTTGCCTCTTTCAGAAATAAACTTGCGCAACTTTCCGATTTCTTTATAGTCAATGGATGTTATCTTATCGACACAGAAGTTGCAGACGCGCTTTTTACGGCGTCCACGTCTTTTTTGAATCACGCTATCACTCCTTTTATGAAGTCTAATACATTAAAACGGTAAATCGTCATCGTCTATGCTTTGGGTTATAGCCGAGAACCCTTCAGGCGGGTCATATGATGGTTGGCCCGGTGGCTGATTTTCTTGTGGCGGTGCGCTGTAGGCATCTGCAAAGTTGCCACCTTGCTGGCCCTGACGAGCTTCGAAGGCGGCGCGGCTTTCCGCAAACTGGACTTCTTCGGCTACTACTTCCGTACTCCACTTGCGCTGGCCAGTAGTGTCGGTATATTCGCGCACTTGTATGCGCCCGCACAAGGAAACTTGCATTCCCTTTTTGATATACCGCTCAACAAACTCGCCTTGCTTGCCTAAGGATACGCAAAAAATAAAGTCGGCATCTGGTTCGCCTTCTTTTTTAAAGCGTCGGGTTACGGCCAAGGTATAACGTGCTACGCAAAAAGGCTCTGGGCCTTGGGAGTAGCGCACTTCGGGGTCCCTTGCTAAGCGCCCCAATAATATGACCTTATTCATAATACCCTCCTCGGAAATTATTCTGCTGCAGGCTCGTCAGACACTTCCGCAGAAACATCTGCCACAACTTCAGCTTCTACCGGTACTTCTTCTACCGCTACTGCTTCCGCCTCTACGGGAGTCTCAACTGGAGCTTCCGCTCTTGCGGGTTTTTCCTGAGCTACGGCTGCTGTTTCTACTTCGTCTTTACGCACGATAAGGAAACGCAGTACGCTTTCCATCAGCCTTAGACGGCTTTCAACTTCGCGGGGGGTACCTGCTGGGGACGTAAATGTTATAAATGTGTACATCCCTTCAGTCAGCTTCATTATGGGGTAGGCTAACTTCCTGCGGCCCCATTCGTCTACTTTGTCGATTGTACCGTCAAAGCGCTCTATCAGGCCTTTTACGCGGGTCATCTCTGCTTGGAAGGTTTCGTCCTCCAGGTCAGCTCTTACCACCACGCCCAATTCGTACTTGTTCATGCTTACACCTCCTTCTGGACATATGGCACACGCTTTTGCGCGTGCAAGGATAGATTTGCTTAGCTATTAAAGCAAACTCAAAATCATTCTAACACACTGTTTATAGGTTGTAAACATTTCCACACATTCTCCATACTATAAAGAATCAAGCATGACACGCCTTTATGGGGGAGATGAAGGTAATGCGCCAATACCATATCCGGGGAAATACCCGGGTAGCGGGGCAAATTGCAGTGGGCGGCGCCAAAAACGCCGTACTGCCTATCCTTGCTGCCGTGTGCCTAAACAAAGGTGAAAGCGAAATCCACAATTGCCCAAGGATTGCCGATACATTTATTTCAATTAAGATTTTAAAACATATCGGCTGCCGCGTCGAGTTTACAGGAAATACTTTGTATGTAGACGCTTCCAATATAAGCGTAATTGATATCCCCGAAGACTGGGTCAGCCAAATGCGCTCATCTATCTTGTTTATGGGGGCCATGCTTGGGCGTACAGGCCAGATTAATATCGCTTACCCCGGCGGGTGCGACCTTGGGGAGCGGTCTATTGGTTATCATATCGAAGGTTTGCGAGCGATGGGGGTCGAGATAATTGTCGACAACGATATCCTACGCTGCAAGGGGAAACTAAAGGGCGCAAACATACAACTGGCATCGGCCAGTGTAGGCGCGACAGAGAATCTTATGCTGGCCGGTGCGCTCGCAGATGGCACAACAGTTATTGCCAACGCCGCAAAAGAGCCAGAAGTTGTAGACTTGGCACGTTTTTTAAATAGCATGGGTGCGTATGTACATGGTGCCGGGACAGATAAAATTATTATCGAAGGCGTGCAAAAGTTTACCAGCACAACTTACCGCGTCATGCCGGACCGCATTGTTGCGGGGACATACATGGTTGCCGCTGCCATGACCGGTGGCGAAATAAACTTGACCAATATCAGAGCGCATGACTTGGCACCCACGTCATCTGAGCTTATAAAAATGGGTTGCAAAATCAACTACGGCACAGGCAATATCACAATAAAAGGGCCACAGCGGTTGAACCCGCTACAGTACTTGGAAACAGCAGAGCACCCTGGCTTCCCTACAGACATGCAAGCGCAATTTGTGGCAGCTCTGGCCCTTGCCGATGGGCATAGTACGGTGCTAGAAAGGATTTACGAGTCTAGGGATGCCCACGCAAAAGGGCTCAACCTTATGGGTGCAGATATTGGCGTACACTCCTTGCCAGCAAACGCAACATCTAAGAAACGTACGCTGTTTGAAATACAGGGGCAGCCTGTGCTTACAGGCGCAGTAGTAGAAGCAAACGACCTACGCGGTGGTGCGGCACTGGTTTTGGCAGGTATTGCCGCCCAAGGCGACACAGTTGTACAAAATGCCCACTATGTAGAGCGTGGCTACGAATGCATAGAGAAGGATTTGTCCAGTATTGGGGTGGACATATGCTTGGAGGTTTTAGAAGATAAAAAACCTTTATCGGTATCATCAAAACCGGAATAAATCCGATTTCGGCATAGCTGGACGGCTTCTTAGTTAATACGATATAAGCGCCCAAAACAGCAATTATTAGACCCTAGCACAAGCGTTCCCATACTTGTGCCAGGGTCTTTTGCTATTAACCAGACTCCTAGGATGATTGTATATCGCTGATATAAGATATATAATTACTTTGCTACATATCTTTGCTACACACCATTGACAATATTACATGATTCTTGCATAATCATGCAAATAATATGAATAAATATTCAAGGAGGGAGTTTTACAATGAATGAATCATCTAAACCCCGGCAAATTGATATTATTAAGTTTGTCGTCATGTCCGTAATTGGCGTGTTTTTATTTATGGTGCCGCTGCCTGTATGGTCATATGCAGGTGATGGCGAGTACACCCGTACATTCAACATCCCGCTTGGTATTGCCCTGCGCTGGTTGGGTACTACCATCAACAGCATACAGGTTAACGGGTTTGGCCTGTTATTCCTATTTGCTGTAATTATTATTACGCTTTCATTCTTGGCGACGGTACTTGCATATCTGCTTAAACCGGCCTTTATTATGGAAAGCGAAAAGCTCAAAAGGGTCTTCTTAAGTGCCCCTATCTATTTAGTAAGTAAAGCCGTGGCCGTAGTTGTTGCTTGGATGGTGTTTTTAAACATTGGGCCAGAGTGGCTTATTGGCGAATGGTACGGCGGTGGCCTTATGATGGGCCTCATTGCCGGCAGTGGTGGGCTTATTGCTATATTTATAGTTGTAGGTATTGCCATCCCCATACTCACAGACTTTGGCCTGATGGAGTTTTTGGGGACTCTTATCCGCAAAGTTGTACGTTTTTTGTTTACATTGCCAGGACGCTCGTCAATTGACTTGTTTGGCTCTTGGTTTAGTTCTTCTGCTGCTGGCGTAATAATTACAAGAGACCAGCACGAAAAAGGCTATTACACCCACCGTGAAGCATCTGCGATTTGTGTTAACTTTGAATTGGTATCTTTGCCGTTTACGTTTGTTGTCGCCAGCACAATAGGCATGACAGGGCACTTTGGGTTATTCTACTTAGTCATATGCGTAACTGCAATTTTGCTTGCAATGGTAATGCCCCGCATATGGCCCCTTAACCGGATAAAAGACGAATATCTCCCTGAAGTAGGCAAACAAATAGAAGAAGAAGTACCAGAGAACGCATCCATGTTCAACTGGGCTGTTGACCTTGCGGGTAAAAGAGCTGGCCGCACCGGTGCTAAGGATGTTGTAAAATCCGGCCTTTCTAATTGGCTAAATATTTTTATGGACCTTATCCCGATAATCTTGGCCTGGGGAGCCATTGCTGTAATACTTGAAGCACAAACCCCTGTCTTTGACTGGCTGTCATGGCCCTTTGCGCGCTATCTAGAGCTGCTGCGTGTGCCATACGGTGCAGAATATGCACCAGCCACAATTGTAGGGTTTATAGACATGTTTATCCCAGCGCTTTTGCTTGGCTCTGCACCACTAGAAACCCGCTTCATACTCGGCGCACTGTCTATTGTACAAATAATTTATCTAGCAGAAACGGGTATACTAATACTAAAGTCCAAAATGCCGCTTAACATTGGGCATCTGGCGATATTGTTTGTGATGCGTACGGTATTTGCGCTACCTATTATTGTATTACTAACTCGTATATTGCTAAGGGCATAAATCCTACACCTGCAAATATACAAATAGTTGCCTTGATAAAAGACCGCGCATATGCGCGGTTTTTTGCATATATTCCCAGCATCATTTCACCAACGTTTGACCTTTCATATTTGTATTTATAGTGAAGGGAGTTGAGGTCATGGCGAATTCTTTGTCGCGTACGGGCAAAGATATTGCGGAGGTTTATAACCGCCACAAGGATATGGTCTACCGTATTTGCTTTGCTTACATGAAAAACACTGCAGATACAGAAGACATCATCCAAGAGGCATTTGTCCGCTTAATAAAGGCCGGAACTGATTTTACAAGTCATGAACACGAAAAAGCATGGCTTATCCGAACGGCGACTAACTTGTGCAAAAACAACTTTAAGCACTGGTGGCGTAAACGCGAAAATATAGAAGACCACGCTAATTTACAAGCCCAAAACGAATTTGAGATAGACGAGACATTTAAACTAATAATGTCTTTACCAGGCAAGTACAAGACGGTCGTATATCTTTATTATTACGAGGGTTATGACAGCGTTGAAATTTCAAGGATTCTTAGTAAGCCGCAGTCTACGGTCCGCTATCTACTTTCTAATGCGCGTAAGGCCCTTCGCGAAATAATTATGTAAACTGTCTATCAATTGTGAGGTGATTTTGGTGAAAAATAAAATATTTGACTCGTGGAATAAAATAAAGCCTAGTGATGCTACACACGAACGTATAATTAACAATATCAGCTACCAGTTATACTATGGTAAAAAAAATGTCAAGAAAACGCCTACCTGGAGGGTTTTTGTACCTGTTGCGGCATGTTTGTTTATGGTGCTGTCGCTGGCTTTGACTATCCCGTACTTTTTGCATAATAGTGGTGGTGATACCGGGCATATTGTCATCCCACATGTACCTGATGATGATGTACTTATAACACCGCTACCCGGCGCACCGCCACTGGATATAAGCCAACCCATTACCCCCTTAAACCCAGCAGATATCTTAACATTTGAGCAAGCAATCACGGACCCTTACTTTGGTATGTTTATCCCTGATTATATACCGCAGGGTTTTGACTTCGAATATGCTTGGCGGTTTGGCGAGCATGACGGCAACAGCCTTACTGCATTTTGGCAAGCCGAGATGCTGCATAACATCAGTTGGCATATAACCATGTTAGATGACCACAACCGCAGCCTCATTGTTTCTGTTAACGACCGCGAAAAGTTTGATTTATCGCTTTACCCTATCCCATGGGCAGCATCTGTCCCAAGGGAGCTTGTACAATATGTTATGAACCCCGTATTCCTGGCAGAGGAGCTTAGCTTAGATGTTGTCCAGGCCAGGGCAATACAAGGGCGCGGCAGAAACCCAGGTGACTCTAATTGGCAAATAAATTTTAGCGTGCTTATTGACGATATAGTTATAAGACTCGACACCTACGGTGTTTCACCAGAACAGGTTTGGGAGATGTTTTTACCACTTATAGGATAAACTTCATTAAACACCATCATTGACTTTTCATCTAAGATGTGATATATTTGCCACGTTACAAATATATCACATCTCAAGGAGGAGTCATTGTGAACTATGTATTAAAAATAAAGCAACCAACCATTTTAGGCTTTCTTGGATTTTTTGGTTTCATGGCATTTTTCGGGTTCCCTATCGCTGGTGTTGCCTTCACCTTTTTTGGGTTTTTCTTCATCGGGCGTTTGACTAAAGAAAAAACAGATGAGCGACTTATTAACAATTTCAAAAGGGGTATGCAAATAACAGCACGTTTGGGAACATTGTCGTGTTTCTTTGTCCTATTTGCACTGCATTTGGGGGCATCATCAGGCACTGTTTTGCTATGGGGCTCTGTAGGTTTGGGTGTTATTTCTGCGTTGGGTGATGCTTTAGCATACTTCTTCGACAAGAGGGGGTAGTATAATACGATGGCAACATTCATATGCAAACTCAAGGAATACAGGGCCCTGGCAGACATAACCCAAGAACATCTTGCAGAAATGGTCAACGTGCGAAGGGAAACAATAATCCGTTTAGAAGCAGGGAAATATAACCCGTCATTAAAACTGGCTATTGATATTTCAAGAGCGGTTAACGCACCCATTGAGGAAATATTTATTTTTGACTAGGACTAGGACTAGTAACCGGGTATGGATACATGACTTTAGCATGGGATTTTTTTATTATTTCCCGCTCTAACTCCCTACCAGTACGCTTGTCTATAGTTTGTTTTACAATGGTATTTTTTCTAAAATAATGTTCGCCTATTTGTTCAAAATGCGCATCTTCTTCTATGATGTGATAGCTGTTTTCTTGTGCTAGATTGACACGCAACTCACCACATAGGTGTGTTTGTGTTAGGTGAGTAAGGACTTGAAACGTGGAGTCGGAATTATTTTTGAACCGGTAATCCAAATAATTGTACACAATAGACGTACCGCATCCAAAGGGTACTTTGCGGCCATAATCGGGGAAAAGGTCTACCCCGTCGTGGTGATGGTGCTCTATTATTTCCAGTGGGCTATGTAGTACCAACCAGTGTATAAGGTTGGTATATTGGCACATGCCGCCGCCTATGCCCCGGGCAGGCTTGCCAGAGGATATGGTTAACCCCTCTTTATAACCTTTACCCTTAGTGCATGGGCCTACTAGCTGCCAAAACGAAAATGTTTCGCCAGGCTTAACCAACACGCCGTTTATCTTTGGCGCAGCTATGCTTAGGTTTGCGGCCTTGTTATCTTGCAATTGCATATCTACATCCCCAAGCCGCCGCCGTATTAGTGATGTATGCTTGTAAAGTATTATGGGCAGGGGGGCGGCTTTTGTTTTTGCAAACTTGGTGGGCGAAAAGATATTTTTTATGTGCCGTATCAGCCGCATTTTTCGCAAAGAAATTGCGTATGTTAGCGGGCTTATTTCGCAAAACAGCTTGCGTTTTGCGGTAGGCTTCACATCCATTTTACCCATCTATTCGCCCTTCATGGCCTTGCGGTGGTATGACCTTAACCTACGATAAACTTTGCCATGGACTGTATCGTGTGGGTAAAGCGTGCCACTGCCCGCCGGCACGCCGGTTAGTATTTCTATCCCTTCGTCTACATGAGCTATTGGGTATATGTGGAACAACCCGTCACGTACTGCTTCTATTACTTCGTCTTTAAGCACCAAGTCACGTATATTGCGGGTAGGGATTATTACACCCTGCGCACCTGTCAAACCGCGTTTCTTACATAGGTCAAAGAAACCTTCCACTTTATATGTCGCACCGCCAATAGGCTGGATCTCCCCGTATTGGTTTATAGAGCCGGTGACGGCAATGTCCTGCCTTATAGGCAGCCCGGACAGTGCGCTCAGCACCGCAAACAACTCAGTAGAAGACGCGCTGTCGCCATCTATTCCATTGTAGTTTTGCTCGAAACAAATGCGGCAGCTAAGTGTTAAAGGGAAGTCTTGGGCATAGGTATGCCCGAGGTAACCAATCATCACCTGTACACCCTTATCGTGGATAGAGCCTGACATTTCGGCTTCTTTTTCGATATTTACTATTCCAGCCTTGCCCATGTATGCCGTCACTGTTATGCGTGATGGTTTGGCAAATGCATAATCACCCGTATCCAGTACTGCCAGGCCATTTATTTGGCCTATTTTTGTACCGTCTGTGTCTATCATAATCGTGTCGTCTTCGATTAATTCGGATAATTTTTCCTCGTACATGTTTAGACGGTAATCACGTTTGGTTATCGCCTTTTTTATATGTTGTGCCGTCACAGCCATGGCATTGTCCATCCGTGCCCAGGCGGTAGCTTCTGCTAGTATCTCTGTTAGGCGGCTAAAACGGGTTGTTAGGCGGTCTTTGCGCTCGGCCAGTCTTGCGGCGTATTCTATTAGCCGCCCTATTGCTGTGTTATCAAAGGGCAGTGCTTTTTCGCGGGCAGCCCAGTCATGTATAAAACGGCTCATTTCTGTCATATTTTCGTGGTTTAACTGCATTTCGTAGTCGAAATCTACACGTACCTTAAATAGTTTTTCGAAGTAGTCGTCATATGTCCATAGCAAGTCATAGTAGTATCCGTCACCCACCAATATGATTTTTACATCTACAGGGATAGCTTCTGGTTTTATGCCGCTAACTGCCACGCCTGTTGTGTATTCGCGCAGCGGCTCTGTTACAATCTTTCCTGTTATAAGGGTACGGCGCAGAGTTTCCCATGCATGGGGGCTGCCAAGTACGTCTTGGGTCTGCAAAATGAGATACCCGCCGTTTGCAGCATGCAAGAGCCCCGGCTTGATTTTCATAAAGTCAGTGGAGAAATTACCAAACTCGTTGTCATACTCAATTTCACCTACCAAGTTTGTATGGCTTGGGTTGTAATCAACCACAACCGGTGCCCCTACTTGGTTGGAGTTATCGGTTATCACGTTTACCTTATAACGAGTTAATATGTCTTCGTTGGATTTTTTGCTGTACCAGGGCATAATGGCCTGCATGGCATCTTCTTCTTCGGCGCCATCGGCAACAAACTCTGCCAAATTTTCCAAAATATCTTCTTTTACGGCCTTTAGGTAGGCTAACAGTGATGGCTCATGCGCGAATGTTTCCATTATGTCATTCATATGATGCCCTACAGTAAACAAGCCTAAAGCGTACTCTAGCTCCTCTACTTCTTTTTTTGTTCTTTTATCATAGTCGCGAATTTGCCGCATTACATCTGCAGCACGTTTTTGGATTGAAATAGAGTTCTCCGAAATATTATCTTTCTCCTCTTGTGAAAGAGCATCGAACTGTTCTTCGCTTATTACTTCACCATCTACTATGGGCATAAAATATATGCCGCTATTTGTATTTTTTACACCAAAATGTTGTTCGCGGGCTTCCTCTGTCATCTCTTTTATGATTTCGTCCCGCTTGGATTTATATATGTCTATGACTTCGTTCTTTTTTTGTTCGTGGTCTTTGGCCGCGAAGGTCTTGGGTAGCTCGCTTGTTAGGCGGTTTATTAGCTCGCTCATGCTGTCTTTTAGGTTGCGCCCCGTACCGGGGGGTAGGGTTAGGAGCATAGGACACTTTGGGTTTTCGAAGTTATAAACATAACAAAGGTCCGACGGGGTTGGGCGGGCTGATGCGATTTTGCTTGCGTATTCGCGTGCAAAAGTCGTACGACCTGTGCCTGTAGCACCTGTGATGTAGATATTGTAATGCTTATCCTTCATTTGCAAGCCAAAATGCAGGGCTTGGGAAGCGCGTGTTTGGCCAATTAGCTCTTTTTTTGTTTCTGGTTGTGCTTCTACATCGTGGCCATCATAAAAATATTTTAGGTCCTGCCATGTTAACTCTCTTGGATCTGCTTTGCTTTGAGTCATTTATTAATTCATGCCTCCTTCGTCGGCGGAAAAATCTGTGTTGCGGATTTAGTACATATATCATATATATTTCCACATTATTACGGCATCTTCGGTAGGGTCCCTATAAAAGTCCCGCCTATAGCCTTCCACTTTAAAGCCGTACTTATGATACAGAGCCATTGCAGCGCGGTTGCCTATACGTACTTCCAGGGTTATGCCAACTATCTCGCGGGCAGTTGCTACAGTTATTAGGCTGTTAATCATGGCCGAGCCTATACCTTTGTGCCGATAATCTTCGTGTACAGCTATATTGCAAATGTGCCCTTCGTCTACTATATGCCGCATTATTGCATAGCCCGCTACATATTTATCATGCAAGGCTGCTATGCAAATTGTACGCGGCTGATTTATTTCGTCTAGTATGTCATTACACGACCATGGGTCAGAAAACGAGTGGCACTCTATTGCGTGAATCGCTTGTATGTGGGCAGCAGTCATGGGGACTATCGTAATCATAGCGTAGCCGTTGGCTTTATTTGCGGGTCGCGGATGTATATTAGCTCCGGCTGGGTGGCAAGTTTGCCTGTACTGTCCACAGCCATGTTGGAAACTTGATGCATCGCGCACAACCCTATGCTGGAAGGACGCTGGCGGTTATTGTTGGCCGGTGCAAATGTTACACCTGGGGCTACGGCTATAATCTCTGGTTTATAAGCATCAGCACCATCTCCCAATAAAACTGCATGGGTGCTTAGCTCCCCTACCCTATCCATAACCTCGCTTATGGGAGCGGCAAAGTAGTCTGTTATCCGTTCAAGCTCACCCAATTGCCCAAAGCGATATATTGCTGCATATACCTGCCCGCGACGGGCATCCATCATAGGGACTACTACCCCCTCCAGCACATGCGCATCATGATTCGTTTCTCCATGACCTATCATACCTAGCATATTGTATGCCAGCGAATCCAGAGTAGGAACCGCAACAGCAGGTTTGTTTATACTCCGCGCCAACCCCAAGGCTGTTGCGGCACCTATTCGTATCCCTGTAAATGACCCAGGGCCAGCTGTATAGGCGATATAATCCATATCCGCAAGCTCTTGCCCCGAAAGTGCAAACAACCTCTCGACAGCCGGCATAAGAATTTCGGAGTGGTGCCAGGCTTTGGGGCCGCTTTTGGCGTTTATCATTATCTCGCCTATAGCTATGTATTCATCAACTATGGCGGCACCGGCTTGCTTGCCGGTCGTGTCTAAAGCTAATATTTTCACTTAGTTATCTCCCTGTTGTGTATCAATAGACTTCTCTGGAAACTTCCTTTGCGGCCAAAAAATCTTAGGCATTAGCAAGTTTTTTGGCCGCCTATTCGGAGATTCCGGAGAAGTTAAATAGCCTTGCCTGATGCAGAAGTTTGTTATAAAGGTAAATGTCGTTGTCACTAAATATACCTTCGCTTATTGCGCTTACAGGAAACCATTTAACCGCACTATTTTCATCCGGTTTTGTAACCGGTATATCATTTTCATCAGCAACGAGTATATAAGCAACCGATAAATGAAGATGACCGTTTACATACACACCCCTTCTTATATGACCCAGCACAGGTAATATATCAATGGACACTATTTTATTAGAAAGGGGTTTTACAGTTACCCCCGTTTCTTCATATGCCTCTTTTACTGCCACATCCAAAAGATTTTGGTTACCGTCTGCGTGGCCGCCGGTCCATGTCCACTGGTTACGTAAGTTGTGATGTATCATAAGCATCTTGTCTGCGGTATGGTTTAGTATTAGGCTAGAACTTGTTATATGTGCGATATCATTCCTTAAGAGGACGGTTTGTGGGAATAATTTTATACAGTCCAATATTACTTTTTTGTCTTGGGCTTCTTGTTCGTTTTTGGGAATATAGCTGTTTATTTCATTGATATAGCTCATACTTACACCCCCATTAACGTACAACCCGTATTTCCCTAAACTCCGCGTCTTTAGAAAAATCCCCCAGTATCTCTACCCGCAAAGCACCAGGCGGCATAGCATTTTCTGCCATCTCTGGCCACTCTATCAAACATACCCCGTCAGCAAAAAAATAATCTTCGTACCCTATGCCTTCTAGGTCCGCAATACCACCTTCTAGCCTGTACAAATCAAAATGATACAAAGGCAAGCGTCCACCTTCATATATATTCATGATTGTAAATGTGGGGCTAGTAACACGTCCGGTATACCCAAGTCCTTTAGCAACCCCACGGGCAAACACTGTCTTGCCCGCGCCAAGCGTGCCGCTTAAGCAAATAATATCACCAGCTACAGCGTTAATGCCATACTCAGCAGCGATAGCCTCTGTTTCTTCGGCAGAACAACTCTCATAAACTGTCATATAGGCTCCCACTTATGTTTAAGTATTTTTGTTAGTTTCTTCTTCGCCGGCTTCATCATTGGCTATGTCTTTATACAACTGTCCTACAAATGTATCAGCAGCAAGCAGCAGCAGTATCCCATACTGTACAGACTGCAAATAATATCCAAATTCGTCATAAAAAACGCCCGGTGACGAATCGTTAATAGTCGCAAACACAAGGATAACAAAGTAAAACAGATACAGCGCGGTTTTTAACGACGCGCCAGTCATATACGAGCTGTACATCCTTAGAAGTACCCCTGGCTTACGGCCTGTATTTTTGACTTTTATTTTTTTGTAGATATAAATTTCTATCTTCTCCAAAAATATAAATGCAACAATATAGCCCGCATTCAATACTGAAGCGACTAATACATTCATATTAGCCACACCCCAAAAAATTGTTTGCGTGAGCGACCAATGGCCAAGTGCATACAAAATAGCCCATACGATATACTTGACTTTCTTTAATAATATTTTCATATGTGTCCCCACAATATAATCTAAAAATATGCCTCATGCCAAAGTAAAAACATAAACACCGTCCATATCCTGCGGCTATTATCTTTCCGGCCTTTGTAATGCTGGTCCAATAGTTCAACAAGTTTATCTATGTTAAAAAATTTTTCTGCTGCTTCGCTGGTAAAGTACTTTTTTACTTTACGATAATACTTTTCTTCTCGCAGCCAAATCCTTATAGGGACCGGGAAGCCGAGCTTTTTCTTTGCTGCTACATCAGGTGGCAAATGTTTGGCGGCTGCGGCCCTAAATGCCAACTTTGTCCCTTTACGGCTTACTCTGTGTTTGACCGGTAATTGTGCCGCAATTTTAAACACTTCCAAGTCTACTAAAGGCGAACGCAACTCTAAAGCGTGGGCCATACTCATTTTGTCGGCCTTTAGCAAGATATCACTAACCATCCATAGATGCAGGTCTAAGTACTGCATTTTTGTAATGTCATGCTCGTGCTTTACATTATCATATAGGGGGCGTGTAATTTGTGTAGGGTCTGCGGCATTTGTACTGGCAGGACCTTTAAGTAATGCCGCCCGCTCTTTGGGTGTGAACATATATGCCCCGCCTATATAGCGTTCTTCTACAGTTTTAGCACCGCGTATAAAAAAGCTACGGCCTTTTGTGCCTTCAGGCAAACGACTGGCAATTGCGGCCAACAATTTCCTTAACGCACGGGGCAGCATGGTCAAAAACCGCAAGCTTATAGGCTCGCGGTATATGTTGTACCCGCCAAAAAATTCATCCGCACCTTCGCCACTTAAGGCAACTTTTACGTGTTTTGCCGCTTCACGGCTTACAAAGTACAGCGCAACTGCCGCAGGGTCTGCCAGTGGCTCGTCCATATGATATTGCACTGTTGGCAGGTGCTCCCAGTATTCTTGTGTGGATATAATTTTGGGGATATTTTCTGCACCTATCTGCTTAGAAAGAGCCGCTGCATATTCTATCTCGTTATAATTATCGTAATCAAAACCTACCGTAAATGTCTTGGTTCCACCAAAACAGGCGGCTACATAGCTAGAATCTACACCGCTAGATAAAAACGATGCAACTTCTACATCGCAGTCTACATGCATAGCAATAGATTCCCGTACTACATCGTCAATGGCCTTTACGGCATCGTTATAGGGGATGTTGGTTGGGGTAAATTTATGAGCATGGTAGCGGTGTATCTGCATTTCGCCGTCTTCCCATATAAAATAATGCCCGGGCATGAGCTTATACACACCTGTAAAAAATGTCTCCTCCAAAACCGAGTACTGAAATGTCAAATATTGTGCAAGTGCAGTCTCGTTGACATGGGGAGTAAAACCAGGATAAGGGTAAAAACTCTTGATTTCAGACCCAAAAACCAATGTATCATCTTTGCGCCAATAATAAAAAGGCTTCATCCCAAACTGGTCACGTGCGCATATTAACCGCGCATTAGGTATATCGTAAAGGGCAAACGCAAACATCCCCCTTAAATGCGATAGCATGTTAATGCCATGTTCTTCATACAGGTGTAGTACAACTTCAGTATCGGTGTTTGTTGCAAAAACATGGCCTTTTTCGACCAACAAATCACGTAGCTCTTTATGGTTGTATATTTCACCGTTAAGTACCATTACTATGCTTGCATCTTCGTTGTATAAGGGCTGAGCGCCACCTTCTAAATCATTGATCCCCAACCTGCGAAAGCCTAATGTTAATTTCTCACCCAGATATGTCCCTGCTGTATCCGGCCCCCGATGGATTATCTTGTCCATCATAGAATTTATAATTGTTGCATTGTCTTGACTTTGGTTATCATGCTTTAAACTCGCAAATCCGCAAAAACCACACATATATGCCTCCAGAAATAAAAAATGGTACATGCACGGGATTAGTTTTACCATACGGTGTAATTTTGTCAAATTCCAAGACAACATTGTATAGTTGTACTACATAAACCCAGTTGCACTAATATTTACACATGTTATAATGGCTAGTGAATGTAAAATAATTGGGCCGCAATAATCTTTGATTATAAAATCATGACACCCACTAATGCTAAGTATTACCAATACGATTATTCATAATCATTTCGTTTGAAATCGGAGGAACCAAACTTGCTTGCATCACATTCTTCACTTACTAAGGGCATGATACTCAACCTTAGTTCTAACCCAGATGTATACGAACGCGGAGAAAGATATTTTCGCGAAGGCAAACTTATATCGCATAAGGTCTCTGAAGGAGAAGACGGCGATAGTCTAGTGCGCGCCGCTGTAGAAGGCAACTATAAAAACTATGAAGTAGTGCTAAGGATAAGCCCTGACGGTACACTTCAGCATTATTCTTGCAGTTGTGAAAGCCATAGTATCTGGCGTGGGGCCTGTAAACACGTTGTAGCGGCCCTGTTTGCACAAGCCGAAGGTCAACAACCTACCTTTTCTCAAGAAAAAATGCGCCAACATGCAAAATCCTTAACAGACACCTTAGAAAAACTTATATTTGAAGGCATAGATGAAAATCTTGTTGTATCCCATACCGCCCAGGGCCAACTAGTTAAACTGGTACCAGTACTTAACTGCCTTGGCCGGCGTGATATTCATCTAACACTTACAATTGGTTGCGGGCGTATGTATATAGTCAAAAGCGTGCCAGCCTTTGTGGCAAGCTTTAAACGTGAGGAGACCGTAACCTACGGGCAGGGCTTAACAATCTCTCATAGGCGTGATATTTTTGACGAGCAAAGCCAGACATTCCTTGACTTTGTCATGCGCGAAGAAGACCTTTATGCCGAAGTAAGCAAGCGCCTAAGCAGACAATTGCAATACACTCACCGCTCCCAGTCCAGCAGAAGAGAAGTATATCTAACCGAGCGTAATATAGACGAGTTTTTCACAATTATGCACGGCAATGTCCTAGAAGCTGCTTCTGATTTTGGCAACCAACTAGTACTGGCAGATGGGCTGCCCTGCTTCCGTATCAACATATCTCATACAGAACATGGCACAACCGTGCAATCGTCGCCTTTACTTTACAGGGCTGTGTGCGGACAAAGCGCTTACTATATTTTTACAGAAGGGCGTTTGAGCAGGCTGCCAAAGTCTGACGGGCGGCTTATAGTGTCGCTTTTACGCGCCCTTGACGATTCCCCAAAACGTGAAATTATTTTTAACGGCAGCGACCAACGGCGCTTTCTTTCTGTTGTTTTACCCCAGTTTACGCGCATGGGTTTAGTAGGCAGCACAGTAGGTGACCCGCCGGTTGAACAAGACTTGGACCTTTTGGCTCTTATATACTTTGACAGCGAAGGCAATGACATTACCGGGCGGCTAGAGTTTCATTATGACGATGAAGTAATAAATCCATTGGCACTGGCAAAAAAAGCAAGCGAATTAATCCGCGACACTGTAGGCGAGTATGCCGTGATGCGCCGCTTATCTGCCCATGGTTTTTATGAAGATACTGCTCACGGGCTGTATCGCTTAAGTGGTAACGACTTGATATTTGCATTCCTGCGCAATGGCATAGAGACTTTTAATGAAAGTACCGAAGTATATGTAAGTGAGGATTTACAATCAAAAACCATCCGCGTACCTTCACCTCAGCTTGGCATAAGGCTTACCGGCAATTTGTTAAATGTAAGCCTAGAAGATGCGGGCTACGATATTAGTGAGTTATTAGAAGCTCTGGAAGCGTACCGTACCCGCAAGAAATTTTACAGGCTAAAAGACGGCCGTTTTCTTGAAATGGACAATAAAGCCATTGCCGCCACTGCAGAGCTACTAGACCATTTGGATGTAAACCGTAAGGATTTAAAAGGCAAAACATTAAACCTACCGGCATATAGGGCACTGTATGTTGAAGAACTGATAAAAGATGGCCCTATAGCCAACACTCACGGTTTAAACCGTGACGCTCATTTCGAAAAATTGATAGCTCATTTCCAAAACAACGAGTCCTTGGGCTTTAACGTACCCAAGAGTTTAACCAAAACCCTACGCGAGTACCAAAAAACCGGCTTTTCTTGGCTCAAAACCCTTAGCTATTACGGCTTTGGCGGTATATTGGCCGACGATATGGGCCTAGGCAAGACCCTACAGGTAATAGCATTACTTTTAAGCGAACGCCGCAAAAACCAAGTTTCACTGGTAGTGGCGCCAACATCATTGTTATACAACTGGGAGAACGAAATCAGCCGTTTTGCCCCCAAATTACGCACTCAAGTGGTTACCGGCCTACCGGATAAGCGGCGCGATTTACTTACTACTCCTGATGTAGATGTATTTATCACAACATATGACATGCTAAAACGAGATATAGAGCATTATGTGTCCATGCAGTTCGCCTATATCATTGCAGACGAAGCCCAAAACATTAAAAATCCTTCTACCCAAGCCGCCAAAAGTATAAAGGAGTTAAATGGCCGGATACGCTTTGCACTAACCGGCACCCCCATCGAAAATAACCTGACAGAGTTGTGGTCTATTTTTGACTTTATCATGCCTGGATATTTGCATACAGCACATAAATTCCAACGACTATACGAGACACCAATAATAAAAAATGCCGACCCAGAAAAGGCAGCACAGTTACGCCAACAGATAGCCCCCTTTGTGCTGCGCCGTATAAAAAGCAGTGTACTTAAAGAATTGCCAGAAAAAATCGAGACAACATTACAAGCAGAGCTAACTCAAGAACAAAGCAAAATATACACCGCACACCTCATGGAGGCACTAGGCGCATTAGATGACATTGTGGCAAGCGGCAGCTTTGCAGATAACCGTATGCGTATCCTTGCTCAACTTACACGCCTACGGCAAATATGTTGCCATCCTTCTCTGTTCTTGAATGAATATGAGGGCGGTAGCGGCAAACTGGTGCTGACTATCGAAACGATACAACGGGCACTTGAGTCCGGCCATCGTGTATTACTTTTCTCGCAATTTACGGGGATGCTGGGCTTAATCAAGGACTCCCTGGAAAACGCCGATATGCCGGTATCGTATTTTTACTTAGACGGGTCAACCAAGGCCAAGGAGCGTATGGAAATGACCACACGCTTTAACGCTGGGGAACGCGATATTTTCCTGATATCATTAAAAGCTGGCGGTACAGGGCTAAACCTTACGGGTGCCGATGTTGTCATACATTACGACCCATGGTGGAACCCGTCTGTGATGGATCAAGCCTCTGACCGCGCTCACCGCTATGGACAAAAAAAGGCTGTGCAAGTCTTTAATATCGTAGCCAAAGACTCAATTGAAGAGAAAATCATGGCATTGCAAGATAAAAAACGCGGCCTTATAGATTCTGTAATAACCGAAGGCGGGAGCTTTATCAACTTGCTAACAGAGGAAGAAGTGCGCAAGCTGTTTACTCAATAATAATTTATACGCTATAATATGTTAGCCCACAAACGAGGAGGAACTTAAATGAACATTTGTATGCAAATTTCTGAAGCCGTCCAAAAAGGAAAAAAAGACGTAAACGTCCTGGTACAACAAGCACTGGATGAAGGTCTATCCCCCAAAACTATATTGGATGAAGGCTTGCTGGCTGCCATGGACATAATTGGCGAGAAATTTAAAAACAATGAAATTTATGTGCCAGAAATGCTAATTGCCGCCCGCGCAATGGGCATAGGCACTGCTGTACTTAAGCCTCATCTTACAGAAGCCGGTGTAGGCTCCATAGGCAAGGTGGCACTGGGCACAGTAAAAGGCGACTTGCATGACATAGGCAAAAACCTAGTGCGCATGATGCTAGAAGGTAAAGGCATAGAAGTTGTGGACTTAGGTGTTGATGTATCAGCAGAACGCTTTATAGAAGCCTACGAAAATGAAGGCGTTGGTATAATTGCCTGCTCTGCCCTGCTAACCACAACCATGGGTGAAATGAAAAGAGTTGTAGACCTGCTGGTTGAAAAAGGCTACAGGGATAAAGTAAAAGTTATGGTAGGCGGCGCACCTATTACCGACAGCTATTGTAAATCTATAGGTGCGGATTATTATACGGCGGATGCTGCTTCTGCTGCAGATGTTGCAAAAAAAGTGTTGTTGGGCGCATAAGCTTATAATTGGACATGAATTAATAGTATGTCACATATTGCCCCTTGGTGGTTATCCTGCCAAGGGGCTTTTTGTCGTATTAATGCGCTATAGCGTTTACCGTATTATGATACCTATATAGCAATGTAATCATCTGCTCGCGGGTGGGCACACCTTGTGGGCTGGAGCCGTCTGTTAAGCTTTTGCTTACCCCCCATGTCCATGCTTCATGTGCCCATGCGCTGGGTTGAGTGCTGTGTGGCGGTGTAACTGTTGACTCTTGAGGCGTGGATTCTGGTATTGATATTTGTGTATTTATCGCCCGCCCACTTATAGATGAAGCAATTGCCGTACATATTTCTTCAAAATATTGCTGATATATACGTACATCTGTCCTGGAAACCACAAAGCATACTTCTATCACGATAGCTGGGGCTGTGGTGTTGTTTAAAAAGCCTATATTGTTGCGGGCAACAGCACCGCTATCCCGCTGGTGCCGCAGTAGTAGACCAGATGCATCTGAAATAGCGTTAGCAACCCTGCCAGCCAGCGCCCGCGTTGCGTTGTTACCGGTCAGGTGCAGTACTTCTACGCCTATTGCCCTGTCTTCTATTGCACCTGTTGCTGTGCTGTTGAAATGTATAGATACATCCAAATCCCGCGTTTGCCTATTGTGGTGTTGCACAATTGCATTTATGTTTACGGCAGAGTTGCGTGCGCTGTTTTCGTGAAATACATCCACACTTATACCTTCACGGCGAAGTATTTCTACAACCCGGCCCGTAACGCGGCGGGCTTCGTCCACTTCGTCTATGAGTCCTTTAGCGCCTCTTACAAACAACCCGTGACCGGACGAGATTACAATTTTCATTTTAGTACCTCCTTATTGCTGCTTGTTCCGCCAGGCAGCTTTCCCTGCGGGCCTTTTGAAATTTTTTCTCTAAACGATTTTAGCGCTGATGTTAGAAATGGCACATGAATACCCATTTTTTCTATCCTTTCTAAAATCGAAAGGCCTTCGGTTAGGATAAGATAACATAACGCGAACATGCCAAAGTATGGCCCCCATTGCATGGGTAGGTTAAAAGTTTTGTCTGCTTCCAAAATCATAAAGTCTATACCCCACGCTACGCCAACTAGGAAAATACATGCTATTTTTTTGACAAACCCTTGGATTATTGCCTTGCTACACCACCCGTCACCGGGATTTGCGGGGTACCATTTTGTCACGGCCATGTTTAACGCTATATCTGCAAACCCGAAAATAATCATCAAATAAAAAAGCGGTGTGAGATTCCCGGCATAATAAGACACAACTGCCCAAATGCTGGCTAGGGAACCCCTCATCATAAACCCATGCGTTGTGCTGTTCATAAAATCCCCCCGTTTCGAATGGAAATTTACGTATTTTTTATCATGTTAGTCTTATATTATGCCGATAATGTAAACTTGTTCGCATGAGTAAATGATGCGTGAAGTATTTTCCGCTTTACGAATGTCGTAAAAGCGCTATAATAGCAACGTTGTAAACCGATGTGCGAAAAACACATGTTTGTTTTTGGCATATGGCATAAAAAAGGGGGCATTGATATGATTACATATAAACTGGGAATAGATATTGGCTCAACTACTATTAAGCTATTAATCACAGACGATGCAGGGGTTACCCAATTTACCAGATACCGGCGGCACCATTCTAATATCAAAGAAACATTGCTAGAAATGGTAAAAGAAGCCCGTGAAAGCCTAGGTGACTTTAGTTTCCGTGCTATGATTACAGGCTCTGGCGGCTTGTCTTTGGCTAATTGGGTGGGTGTGCCCTTTGTACAGGAAGTTATAGCCGTGTCTGACGCAATAGCAGTATCCGCCCCACATACAGATGTAGCTATAGAAATTGGTGGCGAAGATGCCAAGATTATTTATTTTACCAACACAATAGAGCAGCGCATGAATGGCATATGCGCTGGCGGCACAGGTTCTTTTATAGACCAGATGGCTACGCTACTGGATACTGATGCTTCTGGCCTTAACGAGCTGGCTAAGGATTATAAAGTCATATACCCAATAGCCGCGCGTTGCGGTGTTTTTGCTAAAAGTGATTTACAGCCTCTTATAAATGAAGGAACATCTCGTGCAGACTTGGCAGTGTCTATTTTTCAGGCCATTGTGAGCCAAATTATTAGCGGCCTGGCCTGCGGTAAGCCTATCCGCGGAAACATTGCATTTTTGGGCGGGCCGCTGCACTTTTTGCCGGAGCTGCGTGCGCGTTTTATAGATGTACTAAAACTTGCAGAGCATCAAGTTATTGTACCGGAGGATTCACATCTGTTTGCGGCACTTGGGGCAGCGCTACGTGCCGCCGATGAAGGTAGTGATATGGATGTGGCTACACTTATACAAAATTTAGCGGGCAAACAAGAGCTCCCGATAGAAATTGCACGGCTTAAACCGCTTTTTACCAGCCAAGACGAATACACAGCTTTTAAGGAGCGCCATTCTAGTTATGTTGTGCCCAAGACAGAACTGGCTACATATGAAGGCGATTGCTTCTTTGGGTTGGATGCCGGCTCTACTACTACCAAAGCTGTGCTTGTGGGTGCGGACGGCGCACTGTTGCATACATTTTACGCTAACAATGAAGGCAACCCATTGCAGGTAGCCAGGCAAGCCCTGGCAGAGATATATGCAAAACTGCCGGCAAGCGCTAATTTGCGCTATAGCTGTGTAACCGGCTATGGGGAGGGTTTACTCCAGTCAGCCCTTGGTACAGACATGGGCGAAATCGAAACCGTGGCCCACTACAAAGCGGCGGCGTTTTTTGACCCGGACGTGGACTTTATATTGGATATTGGCGGCCAAGATATGAAATGCCTACGCATAAAGCATGGGATAATTGACTCTGTACTTCTTAATGAAGCATGTTCGGCCGGGTGTGGCTCGTTTTTGGAAACGTTTGCACGCTCTTTGGACCTGCCAATAGAGGACTTTGCCAGTGGCTCTTTGTTTGCCGAAAACCCGGTAGACCTTGGCTCGCGCTGTACGGTGTTTATGAACTCACGTGTCAAACAAGCTCAAAAAGAAGGTGCTGCTGTTGCTGATATCTCTGCGGGGCTGGCGTATTCTGTAATCAAAAATGCATTGCACAAGGTCATAAAAATCACAGACCCTTCACAGATGGGCAAGCGTATAGTCGTACAGGGCGGTACGTTTTATAACGAGGCCGTACTACGCGTGTTTGAAATTGTAAGTGAACGTGAAGCTATCCGCCCAGACATAGCAGGGCTAATGGGTGCATATGGCGCAGCACTTTTGGCAAAAGAGCGTTTTCAGCCCGGCACCGCAACCACATTGTTAGACGCGCAAGCACTAGAAAAGCTGCTAGTCACAACCACGCATACCCGCTGTAAGGCATGCGAAAATAACTGCTTGCTAACGGTTAACCGTTTCGAGTCCACAGGACAAGCCAAGCGCTTTATCTCTGGCAACCGCTGTGAAAAAGGTAGCGGCACACACAAGGACACTGCATCACCCAAAGCCCCTAACCTTTACGAACAAAAATACAACCGTTTGTTTGGCTATACCCCGCTGGAAGCTGCAAATGCCCCGCGCGGCATAGTGGGCTTGCCACGTGTCATGAATATGTATGAAAACTACCCCATGTGGTTTACTTTCTTTACAAAGCTTGGCTATAGCGTCATGCTTTCTCCCCGCTCGTCTCGGTCGCTGTATGAGTTGGGGATAGAATCAATACCCAGCGAGTCTGAATGCTACCCTGCAAAACTGGCTCATGGGCATATTATGGCGCTTATAAACCAGGGGGCTGGGTATATATTCTACCCGTCTATCCCCTTCGAAAAGACTACAACCGCCGGTGCGGACATGCATTATAACTGCCCCATAGTCACATCTTATCCAGAAAATATTAAGAACAATATCGAAGAAATAGCAGAGCGCGGCATACGTTTTCACAACCCATTTTTTAACCTCAATGCCCCAAAGAGCCTGGTGGACAGGCTAGTAGAGGAGTTTCCCATGATACCTGCGGCAGAGGTACGCGAAGCCGCACAACTAGCCATTAACGAGCAGGACAAGTACTATCAAGATATCAAAAAAATGGGTGAAGAAGCTGTTGAGCAAATAGCAGCCAGCGGCTTATACGGTGTAGTACTAGCCGGCCGCCCCTATCATATAGACCCGGAAATTAACCACGGTATCCCCGAGCTTATTAATTCCTACGGTATAGCCGTGCTAAGCGAAGACTCTATTGCCCACTTAGGAAATATAGAAAGGCCTATAGGCGTCCGCGACCAATGGGCGTATGCGTCCAGGCTGTACGCGGCAGCACATTGGGTACGCACCCGCAATGATATAGAGCTTGTACAGTTAAACTCCTTTGGCTGTGGGCTGGATGCCGTAACCTCTGACGAAGTGCAAGCGATACTAGAAGCTGCCGGTAAGATATTTACGCTAATAAAGATTGACGAAGTAAGCAACCTAGGCAGCGCAAGGATACGTATTCGCTCACTTTTTGCTGCGCTTTCCGAAAGGCGCGAGCGCGGGATTGTTACCCACACCCCAAAGCCGCGTACCCCACGCAAAATATTTACAAAAGAGATGCGCAAAAACCACACGCTTTTGTGCCCGCAAATGGCGCCAATACACTTTGATATACTGGCCCCTGCTTTTGAGGCATGTGGGTACAACCTTGCCATCATGCCAGCCATAGACAAGGACTGTATCGAAGTTGGGCTCAAATATGTAAACAACGACGCATGTTACCCGGCGCTTATAGCTGTTGGGCAAGTGATGAACGCATTATTTTCCGGGGAATATGATTTAAACAATGTTTCTGTGATTATGTCGCAAACGGGTGGTGGGTGCAGAGCTTCTAATTACATTGCGTTTTTCCGTAAAGCACTGGAAAAAGCAGGGATGGAGCATATCCCTGTAGTTTCCTTAAGTGCTATGGGGCTCGAAAAAAACCCAGGCTTTAAGTTTAGCGCGTCTATGTTTAACAAAGCCATGCAGTCGATTGTATATGGGGACTTGTTGCAGCGGGTGCTATACCGCACACGGCCATATGAGGCCACGCCAGGTGCCGCAAATGCCCTGTACAAAAAATGGAACGCAACCTGCCAGGATGCAGTGCGGCGTGGTAAGTTTGGCGAGTATAAGCGTAATATTTACGCCATAGCAAAAGAATTTGATAATTTACCGCTTAAGGATATCGTAAAACCACGTGTTGGCGTTGTAGGTGAGATATTGGTCAAGTATCACCCAACTGCCAACAACGATATAGTGGGCCTACTGGAAAACGAAGGTGCCGAGGCTATAGTACCCGACTTGATGGACTTCCTGCTGTATTCTGCATTCAATGTAAATTTCAAAGCTAGGTATCTTGGGGGGGCAAAAAAGACACGCATGGCAGGTAATTTTGCAATAAAAGCAATGGAGTATTACCGTAATCACATGCGCAAGGCCCTAGACGCAAGCATGCGATTCCATGCGCCTGTGCCAATAGACCAAAAAGGGGAACTTGCCAAGCCCATTGTCTCCTTGGGCAATACCACCGGCGAAGGGTGGTTCCTTACTGCGGAGATGGTGGAGCTTATCCGGTCGGGGGTGCCCAATATTGTGTGCACCCAGCCGTTTGCTTGCTTACCCAACCATGTTACTGGCAAGGGGATTATTAAAGCTTTGCATAATATGTACCCAGACTCTAATGTTGTAGCTGTGGATTATGACCCTGGGGCCAGTGAAGTTAATCAACTCAACCGTATAAAGCTGATGTTGAGTGCTGCCCGGCGTAACTTGGATAGGCGCGAGCGCAAAGCCGATGATGCGGCTGTTGTATCGCCTTTATCATTTGTATCAAAACCGGATTAAATGTTCGGCAACAGACACACAAATTGTGCACCAACTGTTAAAGAGGCTATCACGGTATTGGTTGTCCGTGATAGCCTCTATATGTTGTTTCATAAAATTATAACTGCAACTGCCATTCGTCTACCCATTCAATTGTCACGCTGCCATCTTTATTAACCGCAAGTGGTAACCATATATACCTAGAGTTTGCCAAATCATCTGGTACCCAGCGGTCCCCAAGGTAAATATACTTCCCGTTGTCGGGGTCAAGAGGTAGCACGTGGGTGCTTTGACTATCAAAGGTTGTGCGCTTTACATCATCAACACATGGGTCGCCCATGTTTGTCCATTCGCCTAAGATGCTGTCTGCCTTAGCGTATAGTGCAGGGTTGGGCCGCCAGCCGGTACACCCAGATGTAACCATATAGTACTTGCCTTTATGCTTAAACAGGGCTGGTGCTTCCCTGTGCCCCATTGGAAACACACGTGCATAGTCCACACCCTCGACAGGGGCGTAGCCTGGTGACTCTACTCCACCAGATGTTATCATGGTGTAGTCGTCGTTTAACCGTGAGATGTACAATGTGTAATTTTCTTCGTTGGAGTATATGATATATGCAGCATCGTCGTCTGCAAATAGAGTCATATCCCTAGCCATGCCTGGGTTGTGCAAATAATGCTCCCCGCCATAATGGTCCAGCCTGTAGCTGCCCAACAATGTAAACGGCCCGCAAGGGCTGTCACTTACGGCAACTGCGGCTTTTGCTTTGGCATAGTTTGCGGTAGATGTGGCAGTTGGCCCATCTGCATGAAACCACATTACATAATTATTGTTTTTGGCATTGTATATGACCTTAGGGCGCTCCAAGACAGCAGTATGCTTGTGTAAATCCGTAAAAATAGCAGCCTTTTCTTCTTGGTTTAAATGTCCATACAGCTCTTGGAAGTATGGTTCATTAAATGTCTCCATAGAATCCATGGCCTTTAGCACTACACCACAGTCTTCCCAGTTCAAAAGGTCTGTAGATTTGTATGCGTGTACGCCCACAAGGGGCCTGTACCCGTCTGTCTTGTCTTCACCGTACCAGTAGTATACGGTCTTGCCGTTTTCTTGCATGGGCAGCATGCCACTGCCATGAGCTTGGATTATCTTACCGTTTGTGTCCAGCCATGGTGTACCGGGTTTGATTATTCCCATTGTGTCACATCCTTTGTGGTATATGCAAAGGACTGCCCTGCTCATTATTGTAACTATCACAAAAATGCTTGCAAAACAGCCCTTATACTAGCAACTAATACGAATCTCAGAAAATCACGTCGACAACCGAGTGGAAAATCGGCGGCATTAAGCCGTTTTTCGCGACGTGTTGTCGACGATGATTTTCGAGATTCGTATAAACATATTTAATTGGTTTGGTTTACATTCCGTCCAGGTACTCTGTAACGATTCTCATGTTGTTAAATCCACCAAAGTTTTCAATTTCTTCTTCGGTGAAGAACTCAAGGGCATCGTTAAGCGCTTCCCATGCATATGCAATCAGGTCGCGTACTTCTTCGTAGGTGTAAGCATAGTCTACTTCGTTGTGGGTATGCTCTAGATATACGTGAGGAATGTTTTCGTCATCTTCTACTTCCTCCCACACAATAAACCTACCAAAGATAGACATCCGTACTTGTGCCGCTGCTTGGGCCAGGGTACGATGTGCGTTGTTCAAGTGGTCGCCAAACATACGGTCTTGGATGTTTGCGTATACTTGCGGTTCCATCTCTTGCATTACGCTTACGGCAGATTCGTCTGCGCCAATACGGCCAAACGCACCGCCAAGTGCACCTGCAATACCAAAGCCTTGGAACATATCTACACGGGTTGTGTAGTTATGGATTGCATGATACAGCATATCCAATGTTTCGCCATGGCGTACTGTTAATTCCATGCCAAACAGCCAGTCTTCTGGGTCGAAAATTGGGTCTATAGAAATAGCTTGTAATACAATCGCAGCTTCGCGCTGGTTTTGGGCAGAGCTAGGCATGAACATGAATGCTTCTTCGTCGCCAAACATATGCCCGCCATTGTTGCCTTGTGGGCCCATTGGCATGGGTACCCAGCCCCAGTTATCGTCCATTGCGTCATGGTTATAACGGCTCAATGACCACCATTGGTTAACATTAAAGGCTACATTGCCAGCAGCAAAGTTAATCATAGGTGCATCCCATGGGCCGCCTGGTGCCCATATTGGCAAGCTTGAAAGCTCACTAAAGAAAGTAAGTGCTTCCAAAGCTTGAGGCTGAAGCAAGCCAAAGGAGAACTGGCCGCCATCTTCAAGTATAATGCCGCCGCCGTTGGATGCTACAAAAGCATGTGGGGTAAAGCGGCCTGTGATACCCCATTGGTCTGTTGTGCCGTCACCTGTAAGGTCACGTGTTGCGCGGGTGGCAATGTCCATCATGTTCTCCCATGTCCATTCGCCAGCGTCGTACAAGTCAAAGGGACTTGGCAACCCTTCGCGCTCAAGTATTGTGGTGTTAAAGAATACACCTGTGGAGTTGCCATGGATACCGCCATGGCCAGTGCCAAAGTGGTATCTTACGCCATGCAACATGTCGTTAAACCTTGTGGATTCTACCATTATTGGGTAGTAATCTGTTTGGTCGAAAACGCCAAACGGGCTAAGTGGTTGAGCAATACCAGCGGTGATAAACATGGGGAAAAGGTCACGGCTAATAATATAGCCAAAGTGCCCCATTGGGTCACCTGCCATGGTGGTGGTGATATAGCGGGCTACATAGTTATCCCAGCCAATTTCGCGCCATACAAGGTTAAAGTTCCAGCGGTTTTCGAAATGGGCAATTCTTTCGAGCAGCCTGTCTGCTTCCGGTGTTACGCCAGAGGCAGGAGTCCTGTCCCATGGGAAGAAAATTACAATGTCGATACCGCCAAAGTCATGTACATCATTGGCATATGGGCCAAAGAGTGGACGGTAGTCCGTTTCGTCTTCTACCGGGTCTGGCTCTTCCGGCGTTGGTGATGGAGTAACTTCTGTTGTGGTTTCGGATGGGTCATCTGCGGTAGTGACATCATCTTCGCCATTGCGTGCACAGGCCGCTAAAGCCAGCGCCGCAATCAGCATTAGTACTAATAGCAGTTTTCTCATTCTTTTACCTCCATTTTTTATTTTACAGTTGAGCGTTGCCCAACTGTATATATAATAATTTGGCAATGCCAAAGTATTATCCTACGATACCAGAGCGCTCTACCCCTTCAACAAACGCCCGCTGTGCAAACAAGTACAACACAAACAACGGCAATATTACCAAGAATATACCGGCATTGTTTACAATAGAGCTAAATCCAGGGGTAATAAACGTCATTTGCCCAAGCCCCGTATTTACATAGGTATGCCACAAATTAGCGGCCAAAGAGCCAAGTGCAGAAGACAATATGCGCGGTGCAGTCAAAAACAGCGATGAGTAATAATTATCTGTCCACATCCACGCAAAAGAGAATAAAAATACAGTAGTAAGCATGGGCACACTTGCAGGTATTACTATGGTTGCAAATGTCTTTAAATAGCCGCAACCGTCTATATAAGCGGCTTCTTCCAGCTCTTTGGGGATACTCCTAAAATGCTGGCGCAGTATATACACAAACAACCCATTCTTGAGCCCTGTAACGGTTGAGCTCATTATTACAAAAGGCCAAAATGTGTTTATTAGATTAATATGCCTACTTCCATCCCGCGTTATAAACGGTAAAAACCCACCAAAATCGAAATATCTAAAAAACATAAACTGCGAAAGCATTACCGTCTGGGGTGGTATAACTATCATAAGCACCACCATAAAAAACAAAAACCGCTTTAAGGGAAACTGGAACCGCGCAAACCCATACGCAACCAAAGAGCATGCTATAAGCGTTAGTATGCTGGTTGCAACAGCAAGGAGAGTTGAGTTGCGCAAGCTTTCCCAATAATTTAAGCCATCAAGCGCCATCCTATAATTGTTGAGGGTAAAGTTACTGGGGATGTACAATATGGTTGGGTCATACAAATCACTTTCGTCCATCAAGCTAACCGTCAGCCTTACAAACATAGGAAACAACACCATAAAGCATATGCCTATTACCAAAACAGCACGTATTATCTTAAATGGCACGGCCTTGGTATGCTTGGACTCTATAAACCGCCTAATCATAATAAAACACCCACCTTGAGAGTAAACCCACAACAATACCTAGTGCAAGTATCACAAGTAAGAAATACACAAGCGCCGCCGCCGAGCTGCCACCAAAATCCAACTGCCCAAATGCCATGCTATGGATAATGCCCATTACTTCGTTGGTTGGTCTTGTAAACGAGTCAATGATAGTGTACACCACGTTCACCAACACAAGTGGGCTTATCATTGGGAAGGTAATTTTCCAAAAATTCTCCCACCCTGTTGCGCCTTCTACTGTAGAGGCTTCATACAATGATGGCGGGATAGACTGCAAACCAGCCAAGAACACCAATATTTGTACACCACTTGCGATAATAATGTCATAGATGTTATCTATTGCCATGACAATCATAAACGCCGGGTCAATTGTAAAATTGCCCACGGTTATAAAAAGGTTACCCAACATGTTGTCTATACTGTTTAAGAGCCTCATGGAGTCGCCGTCCAATGCCATAGCCTGCCCACTTACATCAGACAAGTATAGAAGCATTGCATCGTTCATCTCCAGTGCCAGTACGACACCACTAGTTAAGATAATTGGCAAGAATAATACAGCCCTGGCCAAAGAACGCCCCATAAACTTCTGGTTTATTAACGTTGCGGTAAAGAAGCTGAAAATAATTATCATAGCAACTTCCGGAAGCATGCCAAAAACCGCACGCACAAGCTCGAATGCAAAGTCCGGGTCAACAAAAAACAACCGCCTAAAGTTATCCCATCCTACAGGGGTAAGCACATATCCATCTGGCCCAACAGACATAAAACTGCGGCTAAACTCAAAGGTCTGTAGCAATGTCCCAAGAAATAGGAATATAAAACCTACAAGGAAAGGCGAGATAAACAAGTACCCAACTATGGCTTTCTTGATATAAGAGCGCCGCACTCCCAAAATACTGGCTTTTTTGCGCATAATTACACCCCTGTTACCGCAAAACCCAAAGGCTCTACGGTTATATTCCCATAGCTCAACGGTTGGCTTGTGTAGTTAACCCAAATCACCACACCGTTCTCATAAGTCACACGTCTTAAGCTATTGGGAAGGATTTCATGCAGGATAATCCTCTGCCCTTGTACATGATTTAATATTTCTGCCGCCTGGTGATACATTTCCACGACTCGCCTATTGTTACGCTGGAAGTTGTGAGAAAAAAAGTGAGTAAAATGCGTTTCACGGATGACAGAGTTTTCTGCGTACATAAGCTGCGCATATATACCGCTACCTGTTTCCAAGGTCCGTAGTAAGTGCATCCTCATATCAGATGTTGTATTAACAGGGGTGCCTGTATATTCTATAAAACCCCTGACAACCATCTGATAAAAAGGTACAGATGCATCCGCAACCATAAAACCATTGCAGGTAAAAGGTACATTAATAATATAATCAAGCCCAGCAAACCCAAAGGCATTGGCACCGTTGGCAAGCTGGCGATATCCAGCGCTCGCAAGCCTACGCCCAGCATCCGTCGCATAATAAATAGACTGCTGCCTATCTACAACGCCATTATTATTAAAAGCGGAATTTGTTTCCGCAAACAAGCTTCCCGTAGCAACGCCACTAATATCATAGCGGCCAAGTCCGCTGGTAAATGTTTGTACCATGTTTGAGAAAAATCTAGCAGACACAATAAACGGTGTAGGCGCATACGCTACGCCACCCATTATTACAGATGTATCTAAATGCATGCCGATATGGAAGTTGGTACGCCTTGTAACAGAGTTATCCAAGGAGCGTGCTGCATGCCTAGCTGGGGCAAACCGTCCAAGAAACCGATTTAAGAATGTCACACCGGAGTTATAAGCATAATTAAAATGCACTTCTGGGAAAAACGGAATATTGTTTTGGTTTACATATTCAACCAACCGCTCAAAATCACGACGACTACCAAGCTGGCTTACAATATTAAACTCCATGGCCGCCCGCTGGTGTATGCCACCGTTGAGCCAACCAGAATATTTTAATACGATATTATTAACACTATCCTGCCGCAAAGATTCCATAATACCTATTGCTTGGTCAAAGGTCGTAAGCGGCACAGTACCTTGGTAGGGTATGCCCATAAAGTTTTGTGTGCGCTGTATCGCACCCAATGTCTCTAACACAAATGGTAACTCGTTGTGGGTATCACGGCGGGTTAGCATCCCACGCTCTACCAGGTAATTTTGATAAAACCGCGCCATACCATTGTAGTTAGCGTCATCTCCGTCCAGGAACGTATAACGTATCCTAAATTCGCCGTCAAATATCTGCGGTTGAAATATTTGTAGTTGGTGGTCCCCCATGTGTTGCAACTGTAAAAAGTCAAAGGGACGGCTTAAAAATTCAACGTTCACATAGTTATAGGAGTTAATAATGCCACTAATCCTGGCAAAAATGGTGGCAAAAGCATCACCGTCTTCTACTATGGCAAACATTGCACTGTTATCATGGCGTATCCCAAACACCGGCATACGCACAGGCTCTGGTTGCGGCGGCAACATAGTTACCTGGAATGTCCTGTCACGCCCGTATATACGGGCAATAAATTGCTGGTCTGTCGTGCGCCCGTTGTTGAGGTTTATCAGCGCACCAGAGCCATCTGGCACAAACATATAACCTTGTACATCAACACCGGCAGCGCCAAAAAACTCCAACATAATAATACGTGCAAGTGGAAACTCCGGCGGGTAAACTATGTCTTGTGTAGGGATGTACGCTATCAACGTTGGCCCGTCCAGCCTATACACAAGGGGGATAACAAAAAACAACCCCGCTTCTTCTATCTCAACACCATGAGTTGTATGGTCATAATACAAGTCGTACCGCGTATACCCCGCCTCATACAAAATCTCATGAAGCTGGTTGTATGCAAAATCGCCCTGGCCTTCACGCAATATAAACAAATCGCCATCTACAATAAACCTTCGCATAACAGCAGCCCAATCCCTGTCCGACATATAAGGTCTAAAGAGCTCTAATCTTTCTTCTGTTATAATTTGCGGGATAACCAGGCGGTCCCCGGTATCGCCCATGGTATATACTACCCGTATGCCATCATCTAAGATTTCAACTTCAAATTGCTCTTGGCTTACAGAGTCAAAAAAACTGTTCATCTGAAACTCTTGTGCAGACTCATTGAAGTAACTAATCCTGACTTGAGATTGTATAAACTCACGGTTTATACCCCCAACAACAGGGTCATCCAGCCAGTTGGGTGGGTTTGTATGCCATATGCTACCGCTGGCCTTTACCCTAACTGCAACCGAAGCAGAGCTATGGTTAAAATACAGTGCCAAGTACTCGTTTTCTGCTTGTATTTCATAACCAGGAGGTACAGCCAGCACATCTGCTGTAAATACGAACGCAATAATCATAAATGCAAAAATCATTGATGATATAAGTCTTACAACTCTCATACTTGTCACCTCACATTCGGAAGGTAATTTCTTTGTACAGTACATATATAAGCCCAACTATACGCTGGATTACACTAAAAAACAGCAGCCCCAAAAATACCATAATCATCATGCCAACAATTATAAAAAACAACGTGAGCAAGGTTTTACTCATGGTGTATTCATGTGTCACCATAGTCCCTAGAATAATAAGCCCGGCTGTCCACAACACGCCAATGGTAAGAAACATATAGTAAAACGCGCTTTCTTGCAAAGTTATGACATTACTAAAGGCAACTAAGGGGAGATTAATAAGTATAAACGGCGTTAATGCATAAGCTGTAGCCATTGCTATATCCGCCATAGTACCCTTGCCATCCATGAGAGTCGTAAGGCACCAGTTGCTTACAACAAACAACACAAATATCGTAAGGAAAGTTACAATCTCGCGAAAGATATTTACATACAGCAGGTTTACCGGGTTAAATAAAAACCCAGTATAGCGCTCGATAATTACAAACGTAATCAGCGCTGCTGCTAAAATAATCATTGCAGCTTTAAAGCTGCCCCGTTTTTCGTGTTTTAAATCCCAAAAACCGTCTATGGGGCGGAATATGACATGCAAGGAGTACCGCAGCTCTTTAACCAACATCGTAGGCTTCCTCCCTTTCTTTCCCGGACAATGCCGCCTTAATTTTAAACCCTACAAACAGCCCAATGCCAAGCACAACAGCCGATGTAGCAACTATGGGGAAGTTATCCTGTATCAATTGCCTCCTATGCCTGTTAAATGCTGCAGAGTAATGGACACGGGAGTTTGCAAAGCGGAAATATGTCATGGCCTGTCTAAAATTGCGGTTGCGCACTTCTATGCGCCCAAGGCCGATATATGCCAAGTCCGAATTGGCATTATGGTCAAGCACTATCTGCCAATAGTAAGCAGATAGTTCATAGTCCCCAAGATAGTACCAATATGTTGCTTGCCTAAGTGCTAAGCCATAAGCGGTAGGGGCATATACAGTAATGTTGTGCATGAAGTTATCTACAACAACAATATTGTCCCCCACATATGTCAGGGCCACAGGGGACTGTAAAAGCCCCTTGCGAAAGCCTATACCACCAAATACATCCAATAAGTTACCGTCGTTGTCGTACGTAAATATGCGCCCAAAGGGCCTATCTAGTACGCTAAACACACCGTTTTGGTCAACTGCTATATCTACAAAGCTAGTATTTTGGCCCATTACTACATTCATACTACCCACAACATCCATGTGGCCCAAGCGGCGCAATATATCATCACCACGGGCATTGAGCCTCCGCACAGCGTCAACGCCGCCCATGCCAAGCCCTACAGCCGTTGTCACATACACAAAGCCGTATGGGTCAATAGTAACCCCCGAAAACTCTGTAGGGATAGTTAGCGTCATGCGTGCGCGCTGTTCTGCTGTAGAAAAATAGCGGCGCCTTATATGTTGCACCATGTTAAACGAAACCCTATTGGCACCTTTAAAATTTCTAAACTCGCCTTCGGCGCTAAGTTCTACAAGCCCTAGATTTATACCTACAGCTATCACATACATGCGGCCAGCATTGTCTACAACTACACTTGTTGGTAGCCATGCAAGGTTAGCGGCAATAAGGTCCGTCTCTGGCCGGCCAAACTCATTTATAACATTACCAGTATGGTCTACAACCAAGATGCGGTTATTTTGGGTATCGGCCACAAAAATGCCCGTGTTATTTACAAATATCCCTTGGGGGGAACTAAATGCGTCTGCAACACCATTATTGTCCAACTCGTCTATTACAGTCACAAGGTTCATGTCGCTATCCATCACAACAATGCGGTGGTTACCTGTGTCCAGTAGAAATACCTCGCCTGTTTCTTGGTGATAAAAAATATCCGAAGGGTTAGAGAACGCGCCAATGCCCAGCTCATGCCCCCTTACTACCGCGTACGGCACAAAAGAATCCGGCACTGGTACGGCATTCATCCACGAGTCATAAATATAACTTTGCCAAGGTGTGGATGTGGCATGGGCAGGTATGGGGGTTAATAAAAATATAATTGCTGCAAGAGCCAAGGCTACGAGTCTTTTCATCACGCACCCCCTATTCTTTTATCCCGGAGGATGCCATTGTTTCCATGACTTTGCTTTGAGAAATAATAAATACAGCAAGGGGTACAATCATCATAATAACGCCTACTGCAGCGGCAGCACCGGCACGGCCTATGCCACCGGCAACAATTTGACCTAGTGCAAAAGGCAGCGGTTTATTTTCTTCGCTATAGATAAATGTGCTGCCTGTAGCATTCCACAAACCTTGGAACGAGATAATAATAAGCGTAACCCAAGCGGGCTTTACCAAGGGCATAACAATCCTGGAATAAATCCAAAACTCGTTGGCCCCGTCTATCCTGGAAGACTCTAGTAGTGCGTCCGGCACTTGGGTCATAAACTGCTTCATCAAGAACAAGCCCAAAGCAGCGCCCCAAGCAGGTACGATAAGCGACGCAAGGCTGTCTATCCAACCTAGCCATGTCATGATAATAAAGTTGGGTATCCCCGTTACATGGCCAGAAAACATTAGCGAAAATATAACCATTGCAAACAAAAACTGGCGGCCTGGGAAGCGGTGCTTCTCCAATGCATAAGCTGCAAGGCTAGCCAAGAACACATGCCCTATTGTGCCAGCAATTGTAAGAAACACGGTGTTTACTACATATCTAGAAAAAGGCACCCATGAAGCGTCTATGAGTACAAATAAGTCCCTAAAATTTTGCATTGTGGGATTAATAACAAAAAACCGTGGTGGAAACAGAAACAGCTCGTCAAAAGGCTTAAACGCATTGCTTACCGCAAATATTAATGGCAGCAAAAAGAACGCCGCAACCAAAGCTATAAAAATAAATATACCTATATCCCCACGAATGGAGCGGTTTGGCTTGCGGGCCTTTAACAAAGGCGGCATACGCCTACGCCCTACCCGGCTTTTAGTAGCAACCATTATGTTCCCACCTTTCTTAATAGGCGCTGCACGAGCCTGTTAGCACCAACCATAGTTGCAAACAGCACAACGGCTATAGCCGATGCATAACCCATTTCAAAACGTATAGTGCCAAAGTCGACCAAGTGAGTAACAACTGTATGGTTGGCATAGTTTGTACTTGGCATACCAGCAAGCGCAACGGCTACTTCAAAAATGGCAAACGAGCCTGTAATGGCCAATATAGCACTAAACAGCAGTTGAGGCTTCATATACGGGAGTGTGATAAACCACAGCTCTTGCCAGCGGTTGCGGATGCCATCAACATAGCCAGCCTCGTATAAGTTTTTGTCAACATTGGTAACACCAGCAACAAAGGCAAGGAAACCTGTGCCCATACTCATCCAAAGTACAACAAGTATGGTAATAGGCATGATATATGCCTCTGTAGACAGCCAATGAATAGGCGCTGCTACTATGCCAAGCCTAAGCAATATGCTGTTAGCATAGCCCCGCATGTCACTAGCAAAAACAACATTCCAAATCACAAACATCTGACCTGAGATAGTGGGCGCGAAGAACACAACAACCAATGTAGTCTTGATAAATTTGGGAAACTCGTTAATAAGCCATGCAAACAAAAATGACAGCATATAGCCTACGGGGCCTGTAATTAGGGCAAGTACAAGAGTGTTTTGTATCGCGACAAGGAAAACCTCGTCCCAGAAAAAGAGATTAATAAAGTTTTGCCAGCCAATAAAACGCGGCGGCTCGAACATATTAAAATATGTGAAGCTAAGCCCCATAGACATTAGTACAGGCGCAACAGTAAACGTAAAGAAAATTATCATAAATGGTGCAATAAACAAGTACGACAACCACGACTTACGCATGGATGTGATGTTATATAGAAATTTTTCTTTCGTGGTCATATGTTATCACTCCTGCTCATGACTTCATTGTTGGTACTATATAGCTATTTATCTGTCTAGAGGCATATATTCCAGCCCAAACTCACGCCTTTTATTAACAAGCTCTGCGTTGATTGTTTCAACAAAATCCCACAATGTCTCTCTTGGGTCTGTTAATGTACCCACGACTGTCCTAAACGCGTTGGATACATGGCGCCCGGTTAGGTACCCACCTGGCACTTGCGGGAAGGCCCTTGTCCACTCCCACTGTGCGGTTAGCATTGCATGGTCATCTACTGTCCAGGCAAGGTTTTCTACTGCTTGCCTGTTTGCGGTTGGGTACCGCGCTGCTACACCTATAAGGCTTTCTAGCTCGCGCCCGTACATGGTTTGCACGTCGGCACTGGCCCACCAGCGCATAAACTCCCATGCGTTATGTTGGTTTTGGGAAGCAGATAGCATCATAGCTGCAGTCCCGCCAGAGGCAGAGCTGCGATTTAGCACGCCGTTTTCTTCGTCCCATGTCCCAGGAAGCGGGAAAAACTGCCACGCCCCCCGCAATTCTGGCGCAAACACGGCAAGGGTGTTAAAGGCCGTATAATCTGCAAAGCCCAGCGGCATCTGGCCACTGCGAAACATATTTACAAAACGGTTAGTCGGGTCCCAGTCAAACACAGGTGCACCGTGCAACAAATAAAAGTTTGACCAATGTCTTAGTGCCTGTACCCCTTCTTCGGAATCCAAAGCACTTCGCATACCACCGTAGCGGTATACTTCCCCACCCTGCTGGAATAACAGCGACAGGAAGAAGTTAATGTCTGTTGGGAAGCCAAATGGGATATGAACGTCCATGTGGCTGCGCTGCAACTCGGACATTACTATGTCAAATTGCTCCCAGGTTTGAGGTACGGGCAAGTTTAACTCGTAAAGGATATCCATACGCGCAAACATCATAAGAAAGTTTTGTGTTTCGGGCAGGGCAAAAAGCTCGCCCTCGTGTATAAATGGCTCCCACGCACTTTGGTGGAAGTCTAGTAATACTTCATCCAAACCAGGGAAAGCCGACAGGCTTTGCGCCGCACCCCTGAGTGCCCAGTCTACAGGCGTGATAAGGCCCTGGCCAAGTAGTACATCTGGCCCGCGGCCTGTAACTGCTGCCGGTAAAACCATATCACCACTTACTAGTCTTAGGTTAACCGGTATCCCGCTATTGGGTGTAAAATCATTGTCTATTAAATTTTTGAGAATCTGCGCCTGGTCGCGCCCGCTCATAATCCATACATCTATGGCTTCTTCATGGACATCGCCAACCAGCGAGAAATCTTGAGTAAATGACGCAAAAAGTGCACGTACTTCATGCCACATCCTGCGGAAGAAACCGGCTTCCGGCCTTGGCAAGTCTGCTCCTGGAGCAGTTATGAGGATATAATTAATTTCCAGAGGCTGCTCTCTAATAAGGAGTATCCACGTACCCATTGCACTAATATTGTCTCTAAATGCTACCCAGTGGTTTTGTATTGCTTCTGGGTCGTTGTACATGCTGCGCAGGTGAAAGCGCAAGTTTTCTAGTATGCTTGTACCTTCGCCGCGTCTGCCATCGTTTATTTCTATTACCCTGTCTATGAGGTCGCTTATAACATTGTACTGATACCCCAAGACAGTAATGGCATCAGGCATAAACCTTTCTAGCTGGTAATCCCTAAACGGGTCAGGGTTGGGGCCAAGTATGAGTAGCATCTGACGGTATGCATAGTTGAGCTGATATACACTGTCGCTGGCAATGTTTAATATCTCTGCCCAGTCGCCCAGTACAACTTCCATACTAATAGTGTGCTCACCAGCCTCCAGGTAAAACAAGAATGGCTCGCCATCTGCTGTTTGCAGAGGTTTGTTTTGCCAACGGCTGTGGAAACTGTACTGGACATTTTCCAGCTCCCTAAAAGGAGTCTCCCCATTTATGCGAACACTGCGCGTGACAAAGGTACCGCTGGCCAAATGCTGGCGATATTTGATGTTTATCTGATAAAGCGCCGTTTCTGGCACGGTAAAGGTCCATGTTATTTCTTGCCCAGGAAAGCGCCAAGGCAAGCCCCCAATTGTGTTGAGCCTCACAAGATATGGGTGAGATGGGTATGTTGCTGGGGATGTACGGTCGTTTTGTGGGGATATCATACGACTGTTGGTGCTTGTAAAATCTACGGCATGCACAAAAATTGGCTCACCATCAAAATGTGGGGTACCGGTGTTTTGCGCTTGTACATCTGCATATGTTGGTGCTTGCTCTTTAACACGAAGCGTCAAGCGGCGTATAGCCATAGGCTCCCTTGCGCTTTCGATTCTTATGGTGTTTTGTCCTTGTGGGAAGAAGAAGAAATACGGGTCTGTTACATAGCCAAGGTAGTCACTAAAATATGCCTGGCTCCACTGGGGTACTTCCGAAAGCGACGGGCGCAAATGGTTGCCCCTAGAGTCTTGCCTTATGGGCTCTGACTTTGCCCAAAAACGATAGAAGTTTAAGAATGCTGCGTGATTAAAAGGTATTTCCCCATTTATGAAAAGACGCCGCTCTATGTCATTGCCGCGCCCAAGGGTTGGAAAATACTCTATGTGAATATTGTACAAACCTTCATACTGTATATTAAAAGTAAATTCTACATATCCGATACTTTCAGTCAAGATTGTGGGGCCGGGCATACCTTGGAAATAATCTGCTATTTCTGGGTTGGGGTAGGCGCTGGTCATGTTGGAAACATCCAGTTCGACTGTGTGCCCTACCGCTTTAGTAGCACCTTCGTGCAACCCACGATATGCTACATACGAGCCGGCGCGCAGGAAGTCAAAATCTACATCTAGATCCAACTCACCCCTATACGCCGGTTGTCCCTGATACGACTGTGCAAACACAGTAACACCAGCGTTTACAGGAAGCATACTAGCCACAAGTACACACAGTACAACCGTTTTTAACAGGCGATGGAAATGCTTGGAGAGGAATCCTGTTTTCATGGGTTTGTTTGCCCTCCGTCCGGAAAATTAGCCATATAGGTGTAGTCAATATAACCAAACACTCTTGCAGAATCAATATTTTTTTGGTGATTTGTATGTGCAAATTGTTCTATGTTTTTTATGATGTGAGGTAGTACATACTTTATAGACTATCCATTTTTCGTTTATGCCAATAAAAATAGGCTATTTGATGTTTTGCTTTGTCATTTTTGCCAGTAATACTGAATTTGCTTGCCTCACGAGCTGTTTTAGAACATATTATCAATGCTGCATTTACATTCTACTTATTCTTATTAGACTTGGAGGTACAATATGAAAAAGGAGGAAATATCATGAATCCCAACTGTAACCAAGATTTACAAAAGGCCTTGGCGGACCCCGGTGTGTTTAGAATAAACCGCCTAGATGCACATTCTTCTCACCGTTACTACCAAAATGCCGCCGAAGCCCAAGCACAAGGCGAGATGGGTTGGCGCAAATGTTTAAACGGCACATGGGCATTCCACTACGCAAAGAATCTCGACAGCCGGCCAATTGGTTTTGAAGCACTAAACTACGACACAAGCGGTTTTGGCACAATTACTGTGCCAGCGCACATCCAACTCCAAGGCTACGACAAGCCGCAATATGTAAACTCTATGTACCCCTGGGATGGACATGAAGAAATCCTGCCGCCGCAAATACCTGTAAAGTTTAACCCTGTGGCATCTTATGTACGGGAGTTTGAGCTGCCTGTATCCTGGGGCAACGAGCCAATAACCCTATGCTTTAACGGGGTAGAAACAGCCTTTAATGTATGGCTCAACGGTGAATATATCGGGTATAGCGAAGATACTTTTACCCCCAGCCATTTTGACCTAACCCCTCATATCAACCGCGAAGGAGTAAATAAACTGGCTGTGCAAGTGTATAAATTTTCTAGTGCCAGTTGGCTAGAAGACCAGGACTTTTGGCGGTTTTCTGGCATTTTTAGGGATGTATATATTGCAACGATACCTGTCGCTCATGTACAGGACATGCGAGTAAAAACATTGCTTAGCAACAACTACGATAGCGCAAAAGTTGTTGTAGATTTTAAACTCACTGGCAAAAAAGCCAATGACACAAAAATCCAAGCAACACTTATATCCCCATGCGGCACAGTGGTTGATACACTTTTATCAAGCTCCACATCCACTACAATAGACGTACAAGCTCCGCAACTATGGAGTGCAGAAAAACCAAACCTGTACACCCTTGAAGTATCGCTTATTGTTGATGGCGAGACAGTAGAAGTCATCCACCAGCCAGTAGGTATACGCGAGTTTAAGATGCACAATAAACTTATGCTAATAAACGGTAAGCGCATTGTGTTTAGGGGCGTTAATAGGCACGAGTTTTCCGCAGCTAGGGGGCGCTCTGTTACAAGGGCAGACATGGAGTGGGACATCAAGTTTATGAAATCCCATAATATCAACGCCGTGCGTACCTCACACTATCCAAACGATACCTATTTGTACGAACTATGCGACAAATATGGCTTATATGTGATAGACGAAGCCAACCTAGAAACCCACGGTACACTACAACTGTATGGCGACAAAACTCACCAAGTACCAGACAGCAAACCAGAGTGGGTACCCCCCCTGCTTGACCGGGCACAGTCCATGCTTGAAAGAGATAAAAACCATCCAAGTATAATCATCTGGTCCTGTGGCAACGAAGCCGGAGGAGGAGAGTGTATTTTTAAGATGTCGGAACTGTTCCGCCAGTTGGACGACACTCGCCTCGTACACTACGAACAAGTTGTGCATGACCGTGCTTTTAGCGACACAACAGATATGGAAAGCCATATGTACTCACGTGTAGAGCGTATACGCAAATATCTAAGCGATGCCCCGCCCAAGCCATTTATATTGTGCGAGTACTCACATGCAATGGCCAACTCCTGCGGTGGGCTCAACAGGTATATAGAGCTTGAAGACGAATTTGAAATGTACCAAGGCGGCTTTATATGGGATTTTATTGACCAAGCGCTTTGGACAAAAGACCGCTACGGCAACCCATATCTGGCATATGGCGGCGACTTCTATGACAGGCCCGCAGACTATAACTTCTGTACAAACGGTATCGTTACCGCGGATAGGCAACCTACAACTAAGTCACTTGCCGTAAAGGGCGCTTACCAGCCCTATATAATAGAAGTTGATGGTGATGCAAATGTAAAAATACGCTCAAAACATTTGTTTACCAACTTAAACGAATATGTCATCAGGTGGACACTAGAAAGCGATGAAAAGTTGGAACAAAGCGGCAAGCTAACTGTTGACCTCGCGCCATTAGCAAGCTGCGAGTTTAAACTGCCCATACAACTCCACAACAATGGCAAAGAGTATGTAGTTACCGTGTCTGTTTGCACTGCCAGTAATACCAAGTATGCGAAGGCCGGGCATCAGGTAGCCTTTGGGCAATATGTACAAGACGCGCAAGCAGCTAGTGTACCTGCGGCAATGCCGTTCGAGATTGTATGTAGCCCAGCCAACATAGGCATTAACGGCAAGGGTTTCGAGGTCCTGTTTAGCAGGTACATGGGACGCATCATCTCACTAAAATATGGTAGCAAAGAATATATCCAAAGCCACTGGCAGTCTTTGCTTCCAAGCTTCTGGCGTGCACCGGTAGACAACGACAGGGGCTCTAGATCCCCTACCCTAATGGCCCAGTGGAAAATCGCCAGCCTATACCATACCTGCGAAAAGACCGACTTCGTAAAGCATGACAACGGCCTTGAGCTGACATACACGTACAAGCTGCCCACAACCCCAGAGGCTATGGTTGATGTAAAATATTTTGTGCACAGTAACGGCAAGATAGACATAACCATGAGCTACAACGGCGTTAACGATTTGCCCAATATGTTTAGGTTTGGCATGGATGTTTCTATCCCGGCAGACTTTGATAACCTGACCTGGCGCGGCCTTGGCCCAGACGAAAGCTACCCAGACCGTGATTTTGGCCTATCCTACGGCACATACAACAATAAAGTTGCAGACAACCTGCCGGCATATCTTAAGCCACAAGATTGCGGCAACCATGTAGGTGTGCGCTACGCAACATTAACAGACGCAAACGGCGACGGGCTGCGTATTTCTATGAAAGATAGCCCCCTTAACTTTGCGGCGCTGCCATACACTTGCCACGAGTTGGAGCAAGCTTCCCATATGTACGAGCTGCCCCCGGTTCACAAGACAGTACTTTCTATAAACTCGGCAGTAATGGGCATTGGCGGCGACAATAGTTGGGGTGCCAGGCCAGAGGCAATGTACGAGCTTGAGTCTCATAAAGACTATAGCCTGTGTTTTTCTATAGAGCCTGTATAAACAACTAATATGTATAAAGGACGCTTGGTATCATGGTTGTACAACCATATGATATCAAGCGTCCTTTTGTTTGTGATAACTAGAATTTGTCGTTATTCCACCATTTGTCGAATGTTTTGGGACATATTTTTTTTATCGTATCTTCGTCATCTTCATCCCATTCAAAATCTATCTTGGGCAATGGCATTTCATCGTAAATGACTTTGCCTTCGGCTTCATATTCATAAAAATCTATGTCAAATTTATTTTGCAGTACTTCTATTGGTATATACGATACTTCTTCCCACTCTGGGTACTCGCTGTCTGTAAACACATCACATAGGCTGTCTGCGTCTTGCAGTGCGTTTGTAAATATTTCCTTGCCCCTGGTTATAAGCCAGAACCGGAAATAATCAAAACCGTCATCGCTGCAACCGCCCATGACTGTGTAGGCTACTGCCCATAAGTCCTGCTTGTATGACAGCTTGTGATAATAATCCCACCAGTGGATGTATCCCAATATCTCGTCTATAGAAAGCTTGCCAAGTTCTTCTTCAAGGTTTTGGCACATGTCTGAGTTTTGGATTATAGTCCAAAATTGTTCCTGCGTTAGTAGTGATGATGCCAGCTTGTTCATTGAGTCATCTCCTTTATATAGCGAATTAATTCGAAATCAGCCCAGCCTGTCGCCGAAAAAGCGTTGAAGCGTCCGCTATTTCGGCTCGGGCTAGACTGTTTCTCATTGAATTCGCTACAACTGCCCGCGATAACGCGCCATTGACTCTACATCTTTGTCCCCACGACCGGAGACGGTTACTACTATTATCTTGTCCTTGGGTAGGCTTGGTGCATATTTTATTACATAGGCAATGGCGTGCGCGCTTTCTATTGCTGGGATAATGCCCTCTGTACGGGCTAGGTATTCGAATGCCGCTACGGCTTCGTCGTCTGTTATGGCTACAAAGCGTGCGCGGCCGGTATCGTGAAGGTGGGCATGCTCTGGGCCTACACCTGGGTAATCCAGCCCTGCAGAAATAGAATACACCGGGGCAAGCCCGCCAGCGTCGTCTTGCACGAAGTATGTCTCCATACCATGGAAAATACCTACGCGGCCGTTGGAGATAGCTGCGGCATGTTCGGTAGTGTTTAGGCCTTTACCAGCGGCTTCGCAGCCAACAAGCTCTACGCTTTGTTCGCCAATAAAATCATAAAACGTGCCTATTGCGTTGCTACCACCCCCTACACAAGCTATAACACTGTCGGGTAGGCGGCCTTCTGCTGCCAACATTTGCGCCCTTATTTCGCGCCCAATAATGGCCTGGAAGTCACGCACCATAGACGGGAACGGATGTGGCCCAACGGCAGAGCCCAACAAATAATAAGTATCCGCGTCGCTTGCACACCAGGCTGCTATTGCTGCGTCCACAGCATCGCTTAGGGTTGCTGTGCCGGCGGTTACACTGTGTACCTTGGCACCGTGAAGTTTCATACGGTAGACATTAAGCGCTTGACGCTCTATATCTTCTTGCCCCATATATACCTCGCATTCCATGCCAAGCAGCGTGGCTGCGGTTGCGGTGGCAACACCGTGCTGGCCCGCACCTGTTTCCGCTATCAGGCGTTTTATGCCCATTTTTTTGGCAAGCAGGGCCTGGCCCAGTACGTTATTAATTTTGTGGCTGCCGGTATGATTCAAATCTTCACGCTTTAGATAAATTTTGGCCCCGCCTAAATCTGCGGTCATATTGCGTGCGTGATATAGCACAGATGGCCTACCGGCGTACTGGGAATATAGCTCTCCCAGTTCTTTAATAAAATCAGCGTCATTGATATATTTCTCATAGGCCGCTTCCAGTTTGGCAACAGGTGCCTTTAGTGCTTCTGGGATATGTTGCCCGCCAAATTTTCCAAATTTACCTTTTGTCATTGTTAGCTCCATTCTTGTGTTTTGCAGATGGTCATAAACTCGTCAATTGTAAATTGGGCATCTTCGTTATCTACCCAAAGCGAGACGCGTTTTGTTGTTATTTTGATAATGCAATAATTAGGGTCTGCTTCGCCTAAGGAAAAATGCTCTGCCAGTCCTACATTTTGCCAATACTTGCTTTTTGTATCTTGGTCTGTGAGGATTTCGGCTGTACCTACAAGGGTTATGTTGTTGCCGCCTGTGTGGAAGCAGATACTTACCCGGTCATTAAGTCGCAAGCGCTTTACTTTATTGGATCCAAGGCCGGTGGCAAAAAATATTTCAAAAATGTCATTGGTACTTACCGGCATAACCGTAGAAACAGACGGGAACCAGTTCTCGTCTATTACGCCCAGATACGCGCTTTTGCATGTTTTAATAAGCTGGTTGGAGCGTTCGAAAATGTTCTCGTTCATTACTATCTCCATTCTAGGGCTTGTGCACAACGTTAGCAGCGGAAATTAGCTTGGCCAACTTTTACACAATGCCTCATTTTTTGAAGCAGTCTAACATATCAAACATGGCAATAGTCAGCCCTGTTTAAGCGCTGCCGAAGCACTCCCCTACTCCAATACTCCGCCCGCGAAGATAATCCGTCGCTTGCATTCTTTTGCCACCGGTGGCTTGCAGCTCTCGTACCCATACACTACCATCTCCTGTGCTTACCAGTAGACCCTTGGCAGCATCTGCAACCAAAATTGTACCAGCAGGGGCATCTTTGGTGTCGCTTGCCGCGTCTACCTGCCATATCTTTATTGTGGTGCCATTGTACAACGTATATGGCCCGGGCCATGGGTCAAAGGCCCTGGTTATATTTATGATTTTGTTTGTAGGCCATGCCCAATCTATCATACCATCGGTTTTTTTAATCATAGGCGCATATGAAGACAAGGTATCATCTTGCGGTGTGTATATAGCCGTCCCGGCTTCTATCATGGCAAGCGCGTCTATGATACATTCCCCTCCTAACGCAGCCATACGGTCGTGTAGGCTGGGGGTGCGCTCGTGTGGGGATATGTCAAGTTGCCGCTGTAGTATCATATCTCCTGTGTCTATACCTGTATCCATTTGCATAATTGTGATACCGGTTGTGGCTTCGCCTTCCTTTATAGCCATGTGTATAGGTGCCGCACCGCGGTATTTTGGTAAAAGAGATGCATGAATGTTTATACATCCATGCCGCGGTATATCAAGCACGGCCTTGGGCAATATCAGCCCATATGCCGCAACCACAAAAACATCTACGTCCATTTTTATCAGGTATTCGCGGATTTCTTTTGCATATGTGCTACGCTTTATGCTTAGTGTTTCTGGCTGCAGCACTTCTACCCCGGCTTGCACAGCCAGTGCTTTTACCGGGGATATTTGCATTTTATGCCCGCGCCCTGCGGGCCTGTCTGGCTGGGTTAGGACGGCTAATACATTGTGACGAGCCAGCAACTGCTGTAGCGGCGGCACCGCAAACTCTGGGGTACCCATAAATACTATTTTCATACTTGCCTACTTTCACTACACGCACTAACAACCCGCTGCATAGCCACTTCTAGTGTGCTCCTGGGGCATGCAAGGTTTACGCGGAAAAACCCTGCGCCCGCCGCGCCAAAAGCTGTCCCACTAGAAAGCCATACATTGGCACGGTTTAATCTATCTTCGAGCTCATCATGAGACAGGCCAAGGGCGTTAAAATCCAGCCACTGCAGGTATGTCCCCTCTAGTGCTATAGGTTTGATTTTTGGCAAATTTACAGCCACTGTATCGCACACATATGCGGCATTATTGGCCAAGTATTGCATCAACTCTGTCAGCCACTGCCGCCCATGTATATATGCGGCTTTGCATGCCTCCATACCCATGACATTGAGCTGGGCATAGCCCGATGCCCATATTTCATGCTTAAAACGTGCCCGTAAGCCCTTGTTGGAAATGAATATGTTTGCATTTTGCAAGCCAGCCAAGTTAAACGTCTTAGAAGGGGCAGTACAAATAACAGAAAAATCTGCAAATGTGTCACATATCGTAGAAAACACCAAATGTTTGTGCCCATCAAAAACAAGGTCACAGTGTATCTCGTCCGAGACTACGATGCAGTTGTGCTTTTGGCATATGCGCCCCATGCACAATAACTCATCACGCGTCCACACCCGCCCTACTGGGTTGTGGGGGTTGCAAAGTATAAACATCTTGGCGTTGTTATCTACGATTTTACGCTCAAAATCTTCTAAGTCTAGGGTATAACGGCCTTGGCTGTATACCAGTGGGTTGTCTACTGTTATGCGGCCGTTGGCTACTATGGTATTTTCTATGGGGTAATACAAGGGTTTTTGTATAACAATTGCGTCCCCTGGTGCTGTCAGTCCCTTAATTGCCATGCCCAAGGCAAATACAACACCTGGTACTTTAACCATCCAGTCGCTTTTTACGTGGTAATCATGTATGCTTGCAAACCAGCTTGCTACTGCATTAAAATAGTCATCTTTTGACTCTGCATAGCCATAAATCCCATGGTCAGCAACCTTTTGGATTGCAGCCATAACCTCTGGCGGGATACGAAAATCCATGTCTGCTACCCACAGCGGAAGTGCGTCTTTGGGCTTGTTAAACATTTCAGGAAAGTCGTATTTATATGAGTTGGTATTGTGCCTGTTTATTACTTCGTCAAAATTATATTTCATATGAGCCCCCATGATATACCAGTTGTTATGATGCGAAGATACTTGAGAAACAAGTCACTTAAAAATGTTTTCCCAGTCCTGCTTTCTTTAGCACTTCATTTGCTGAATGACGACTTTTAATTTCACCGTCCACAGCGGCAGTTCTTTTTGTAACTTCGTTATGCCATATAACATGGTCCCCCTTGCCTTTCCGAGCAATATGGAATCCGTTGTCCGATAAAATTTTCCGCACTTTTTTTGTGTAGTCAGCCATTATACTGCCGCTTCTAACTGCGTTATACGTTCAGCTTTAAAGTGTAAATTAATAGGGCCAGTATAATTGCAAGTAAATTCGAGCATGTCAGGCATAGCAATTTTTACACGCTCCATTAATGCTTCTAATGAGTTTGATTCTAAGACTAACCCATAGCTATCGTCAGAAGCCGCTGTCCATCTTTGTGATTCATTATCAAATGTGCAGATAATTATACAGTTCATTATATTAACTCCTATATAAATATTTTAGAAGCTGTATTCAACTCCGACAATGGTGACTTTTCGTGACAGATTTTTGCCAATTGAGGCGGCTCTGACGCGGCTTGCCATTAAGGCAAGCAAGGAGGGGCCAACGAAAAGTGGTGAA
>WQVY01000002.1 GCA_009785605.1 Defluviitaleaceae bacterium
CGCTTCATGTCAAGCGCCATTGCTTGCGAGTTTGATATTTGTACACTTTGGCTATCGCTTGTGTTTGCAGAAGAAAGCAAAAGAAATACAGTAGAATTTTCAACCATTTCTGCATTTGTATCTGTATCTGTATTTGCATCTATGTTTGTATACCAGCATGTCCAGCCATAGTTATACTCTAGCCAGTTTGCTAATGTTTCGGCTTTTGCTGTATCTGCGCTGTTACAACATATATAAATATCTTTTGATTGCATTATGCAAAAACCCCTTTCAAGGCGATTATATCACATCCTTGAAAGGGGTTTACGATGTTTACACTAATTTCATATTTCCATTACCGCTCTGTAAAATAGACTCCGCTTTCACGCATCAAGGCTATTACGTTTTCATATGTTTCTACTATAGCTTGGTCATCGTGTAGCTCCCACACATATCCTGGTTGATTTAGTTCTTCCAGTATTGGCACTAGCTCGTAGATGCTTATTTGCCGGTCGCCATGATAAATTTCGCCACGCGTTACCCTTATTATTAGTACAGGGGGGAGTACTTCGTCCTCGCCTGGTATGTTGGCTGTTTCATCTGGGTCGACTTGGGACGTATCTTGATATTGATTGTCTTGTGCGGTGTACGCGCCGTTATTGTTCCCATTACCATTACTGGTCCCGTTTGTGCCGTCACCATATGCCCAGGGCAGGATGCCGCCGCCAAAGCCAAAATAGCCCGCACCCCAAAACAGTGCTGCTACGCATCCCACAATTGCACAAAAACCTAAGACCTTGCCATAACCTTTTTTCTTCTTCTTTGCCATGATCTAACTCATGCCTCCTGTTTGATTATTTGTATCCAACTCTGCAACAACTAGCTGGTTAAACTGCCGCTGTATGTGTATCGCGTTGGCCACAAGCCTATGGTCTGACATAAATATACTAGAGCTGTCATACCTAAACACTATAACCATCACACTGTTTGCGGCATTTTGAATCTTGTATGCAAGCGCCGTATTTAGCTCAAGAGCGGAATTGTCCCTGGCTACAGCGTTCCAGCACAGGTCAACCTGTGTGACATAGGAGTCTGCCTCTATTAGTATCCAGCGATTGTCTATGTCATTGCTATCAGAAACTATGCTTACTAATACAATACCTGTGTCTTCTTCTAAGCCCAGCCTAAGCGCGCTATAATCTGCGCCTACTCTCCTTAGATACTCCATCTCATGGTGATGCTCGGCCTTAAACGTGTCTAGCTGTGTTTCAAATGCCTGGCGGGTTTCTTCATAAAACGCATCTACTCGCCCAGCGCTTTGCACCAGTATCAAAAATAGTAATATGAGTATGACATCAAGTAACGGTGTCAACTCAATGAATATGCTATTCTTCTTCATTGTTTTCAACCATATGGCTTTCTACAGCTTTACTTGTGTGCGAAGATTCTTGCCGTGCTGTAGATGACCCGCATGTGCATGCAGTATCCAATTTAATTGTTGTCTCCAATTTTTCCATATAATCGTCTATCCCGCGGTTGCAGCGCTCTATCCTTGGTGATAGCACACCGTCCAACAATTTGAAAAATATTGCAAAAACCAACCCCCACAATGTAGACGTAAGGGCCACAAAAAAATTGAGCTGCATATTACCCATATCTTGTACCATAGGCAACAAAGAAATAACTGTACCAAGTATGCCCAGCAGCGGGAATATCCCTGCCAGGTTGGTGTACATCGTGTAATATTTATCTGATGTCTCGCGCATTTTTCTGAGTTTAATCTTTGTTTGTTTAATTTCTTCTTTTGTGGGCAATGTAGCTTCGCCTTTTTCTAGCACTTCGTCTGGCAGGTACCCTTTGGTGTGTATCATATTGTATATATTAGTGGTGTGCATCTTTACATACAAAAAATATGCAAGCGTGCCAATGGCAGTAAGTATAATAACCAAGTCATAACCAAGTAAATTGCTTCTTATTGGGGGGAGAATGTCATAAAAAATCCTCATAACACATTACGCCTCGTTTTCGTGTAATATTGGCCTGTCATATTGCGGCAAGCTTTATGCAATTTCGCTATTGCCAAACAGTATATGCTATCAATTAGCTCACGGCAAGTAAATTAGACGTATTTGTATAAAAGCATTTGACTATTAATGTGCGATATGGCTATAATGTTGGAAATGTTTTACCATGTATTAAAAGGAGGAACTGCGCGATGAAACTAGAAAAATTGGTACTGGCTATCATTCAAGACGAAGATGCTTTTCACATTATGGACTTACTAAACGCCAAAGGCTTTGGCGTAACCAAGTTGGCCTCTACTGGTGGCTTCTTGCGGGCCGGTAGTACAACACTGGTATGTGGCGTAAGCAAAGACCGCGTGCCAGAGTTGATAGAGGTTATAGAAACAAAATGCAGGAGCCGCAAGCAGATTACCTCTGTAAATGCCATGAATGTGAATGCAAATGAGAGTTTTGCACCATACCCAGTAGAAGTTACTGTAGGCGGTGCAAATATTTTCGTACTCAATATTGAGGAATTTATGAGGGTATAACCCCTTGTACCCCATGAGTGAGCTTCCTATTGCCTTAAGCGGCGACATAGCCCAGCTAACGGTTGGCCATGCCTATATTATTGAGGGAGGACTCCCGGACAGGATTAATATAGGCCACGCATTTGCCAAAAGGCTCAACTGCCTAGATGCATTACCCGGCAGCATAAGTGCATGTGACACATGCCTAAGTTGTCGTGTATTAGAAAGCGGAAACCACCCTGATATTTTTTTTGTAAAGGGTACAAAAGCCACAGGCATTGGCGTCGACGATGTACGCGATCAGATTGTGTCGCCTATGGCAACCCAGCCATTTAAATATAGATACAAGGTTTTTATCATAGATAAAGCAGAAACTTTAACCCCTGCGGCGCAGAACGCTTTGCTCAAGACTATTGAGGAGCCTGCGCCATATGGGGTATTTTTATTCCTTGCAGCACATGTGCATACATTGTTGCCTACTTTGCTTTCAAGGTGCGTACTGGTCAAACTGGGCGAGACAGAAGATATCCCGGACCTAGAAGCACAAGCCCTAGCCGAAGAAATTGCCTCTACAATAGCCGACATGGACGTGCTTGACGCAATATTATTATACCGCCGCTTTGAGCCATATAAAGAATCGCGGGAATCTACTGCAAACATGTTGGATATGCTATATTTATCTTATGCAAGACGTGTGACTCAAGCAGCACTAATGGGCGAAAAAATCCAAAATATTTGGTATGATAGCATAGCTGCAATACAGCACACCAAGCAGGTGCTGGCCCAAAACGGGAATTTTCAATTAGCTATTGAGTTAATGTTACTAAAACTTAGCGGTATAAAGGAGAACACATGATAATTGTAGGTGTACGTTTTAAAAATGCAGGGCGTATTTATTATTTCGACCCATGCGGGATGGAAATCCCTCAAGATACAGCCGTAATTGTAGAAACTATTAGGGGTGCAGGATATGGCATTGTTGCCCTGTCTAACCGGGAAGCCAATGTAAGCAGCCTACAACAGCCGATACGCAAGGTGCTTAGGGTAGCCACCCCAGCAGACGAAGCCCAAGAAGAAGCAAACCGCAAACGTGAAGACGATGCCCGCGAAACATGCCACGAAAAAATAAAAGAGCATGGGCTAGATATGCACCTTGTAGATGTGGAGCTGGCTTTTGACCTTAGCAAGATTATATTTTATTTCACAGCCGATGGCCGAGTAGACTTCCGCGAATTGGTAAAGGATTTAGCAGCTACATTTAGGATGAGGATAGAACTTAGGCAAATTGGCGTAAGAGACGAAGCCAAAGCCCTTAGTGGTATTGGTATATGCGGGCGCGGTATATGTTGCGCTACGTTTTTGGATGAGTTCCAACCGGTATCTATAAAAATGGCAAAGGACCAAGGGCTAAGCCTTAACCCAGCCAAGATTTCTGGCCTGTGCGGGCGCCTTATGTGCTGCCTCAAGTATGAAGAATCTACCTACAATGAACTAAATAAAAACATGCCCGGTGTTGGAGACTTGGTACGCACCCCCGATGGCGACGGCGAAGTAATAAACGTAAACATACTACGCCAGACAGCAAAGGTAGCTGTTAAGAAAAAACCCAACGAAGACCCAACAACAGCCGCATATACAGCAGAGCAGATAACAATCTTAGAAAGACGCCCCCAATGCGACAGAGGGTGCAAGTGCGGGTCATGTAAGGGGCATCATAAGGCATAGGCTTTGGGTGATGGCTTTGATGGCAGTCATACATTGCCGGTTTTGATACAAATGATAAAGGCGATATTTCTAGTTAATTGGCTATAGTTATAGCTTATAAGTCTAATCTAAAGGGACATGATTAATTGTATGCAAAATTTCATACATGATTTGAAGACTAGGGTGCTAAGTCTAAAGCAGCGGATAACTTCCATTGACATGACAACCGGCAAGCCCTGGAAGAAGCTGCTTCTATTTACGCTGCCGTTATTGTTGGGCAATGTGTTTCAACAATTGTTTAGCACTGTAGATGCAATAATGCTTGGGCATTTTGTTGGCGACCATGCATTGGCGGCGGTTGGCAGTACTATGTCGATATTTTTCTTGGTAATGGTGCTAATGATGGGTATTTCTATGGGGGCCGGTGTCATGGTTGCCCAGTATTTTGGTGCCAAAAGCCGGGAGGATTTATCATACACCATTGGCACATGCATCACCCTAACGGTTATGCTGGGCGGGTTTATCATGGTTGTAGGCCCGCAGCTAACACGGCCATTGTTGATATTTTTAAACACGCCACCAGAAATATTGGACTATGCAGTTACATATATAAATGTCGTACTAATTGGCGTACTTGGCATGAGTTATTTTAATATGCTTTCTGGCATACTTAGGGGTGTTGGGGATGCTTTTTCACCTCTTTTATTTTTGATTTTTGCGTCTTTGTTAAATATTGTGCTTAATTTCTTGTTTATTGGTGTGCTTGGCTGGGGGATGTTTGGGGCCGCTTTTGGCACGGTGTTGACCCAGTCTATTAGCGCGCTATTGTGTCTGTGGCGGCTATTGCTTATGACAGATATATTTGACATGGGCCGCAAATTTTTGGTACCTAAAAAGAAATATGTACAGCAGGTTATGAAGTTGGGCTTACCCACCGGCGCGTCACAGGCTGTGTTTGCAGTAGCAATGATGGTTGTACAGCCGTTGGCAAATAGGTTTGGGTATATGTTTTTAGCTTCTAATATTATTGTGATGAAGGTAGACGGCTTTGTAATGATGCCCAATTTCTCATTTGGTAATGCCATGACTGTATTCGCAGGGCAAAATATGGGTGCGGGCAAGGTTGAAAGAGTCGCAAAGGGCACAAAAGAATGTATTTTTATGGCCCTTGGGGTTGCGGCTATTATGGTTTTGGGGATTTTGCTGTTTGGGCGGCAGATTGCGGGATTGTTTACCCAGACAGAAGAAGTACTGGTTATGAGCCTACGTTTTTTGCGGATTTTGGCTTTTGGATACTTAGCATTTTCTATAAGCATGGTGCTTTGGGGGACTATACGTGGTAGCGGCGACGCTATTACGCCTATGTTTGCTTCTTTAATAAACACTATTGTTATACGTGTTCCGCTTGCATATTTGCTTGTTTATATCATGGATGACCCAGTGGCCTTGATATATTCGCTACTTATATCATGGACCACTATAACTATACTGTCCGGGGTCTGCTATCGTATAGGGCGCTGGCGTACTACAGGGTTGGTAAAGGCAAAGTCTAAAGAAGACAATCAAGAGCGCGAGTGCAGCGAGGTATAGTCCACCGCGCTAACCGCCAACAGCGCTTGTGATGGCAAGTAAAATACCCATATAAGCGGGAATATACTAGTAAGCCATGACGGCGCACCCATATAAAACGGTAAATTAAACAAAAACACACATAAATCACATGCCGCAAATAACAAAAGGCCCGCTATAACCAGCACACGATTGTGCCGGACATAGCGGGCGCTTACATATATATTTGTGATAAACAATGCGGCATACACACCAGCAACCAAGTAAATATTGGCTAAAACAAAAGCCAACCCAACCACCGGCACCACAGCCAAAGGCAAACATCGCCACAATCTACATCTGTCACTGGTATCAGTATCATATACCGCCCGCATAATGTATGCCATATGTGCAAAGCAAAACACTGCAACACCCATCAAGTGAATGTTGTGTAGGACCAAAAAATAATCCGCACCAACAGTAGCGGCCAGCGCCAATACCAACCATAGCCAATCCTTCTTAGACCGGCATGTGAAATATGACACCAGTGCCACAACAAGACATAGTACAACGAAAATAAACTTTAATGTCATCAAAAGCCCTGCATAAACCCAGCCAACGTACCAAAAACCATTACGATGACAATAATAATACATACAATTACCGCAAACACCCTCTTGTACCTTCTAAAAAAACGCTTCATCTTTGCCTCCTGTATATCCGTCTCCACCATGTCCATGTACGGAGCGGTATCTGTTTTATTTTACCCATATTTAACCCTAAAATCCGCGAAGATTCAAGCTTGACTGCTAAAATTAATTATATTTTTATGTCAGCCCCAAAAACCGCGACGGCTCTACCTTTTTGTCATATCTGGTTTTTATCACAGAAATATATAACTCGTGCCTGGCTCGTGTCACGCCTACATACAACAGCCGCCGTTCTTCTTCTATGTCGGTATCGGTCTTGCTGCGTACATATGGGATAACGTCTTCTACTGCACCGGCAATAAAAACCCTGTCAAACTCCAACCCTTTTGCACTATGAAGCGTTGTAAGGTTTACGCATGGGCCGCGTTGTGCTTCTGGGTCTTTTGCAGCATCAATTGCAGCGCGGGCATGTGCCAAAAATCCCTCTGCGGTTGTGAAGTTTTTTGCGGCTTCTTGTAGCTCGTCCGCTATCTCGAAAAGCCCTGCTGGGTTTAGCTTTCTGTATGCGCTATGGTCTAGGATATGCTCGTTATAACCTATGCCTTGGCGTATGTATCGTATTGCAGAAGCCGGGTCGCGCTTCCCTAAAGTGATAAGATCCGCTTTTAGCTCTTCTATCCTGGCCTTGGACGCAGTGTGCAGTGTTGGGTCACGGTGGTATACAGCAAACATATCCAGGTTGCCTTGTTTCATCCCTTGCAAGAAAGCCTTGCCAATAAACCGGTAGGGCTTGTTTATTATCCGCTCTGCATCTGTGTCATAGCCAGTTTTTTGCTTCTTATATAACCGCGATGCTAAACGCAGGTATGCAAAAAAATCCGCCGCAATCCAGTGGTCGTATATTACTGGCATTTCGTCACGGTTGCGGTACGGGATGTTGGCGTTCATAAACGCGTCTGCAAACGCACGGGCTTGCAGGTTGAGGCGGTATATTACTGCTATGCTGTCCAGGTTGGCACCGTTTTGGCTCATCTTGCGGATGCGCTCGGCTATTTTTGCGGCTTCAACATTTTGGTCATCGGCTGTTAGGATACGCGGTTTTATACCATCGCGCCCTGTACCTATGATTTCCTTTTTGTAGCGCAGTTTATTGACGATAATTATATTGTTTGCATAACTGATTATCTGGTTAGTAGAGCGGTAATTTGTGTCCAATGTCACGCTTGTGGCAGCAGGAAAGTCATTGGGGAAGTTGAGCAAAAACTCTGGCCGCGAACCGCGAAACTTATAAATACTTTGGTCGTCATCTCCAACAATAAATAAGTTGTTTAGAGGTGCTGCCAACAGCTTTACAGTCTCGTACTGCACGCGGTTTATGTCTTGAAACTCGTCTATCATTATATAGGGGTAGGTTTGCCGCCAGCGGTTAAGCTGCACTACGTCACTTTGCAACATGTCATATGCCATTGTAAGCATGTCATCGAAGTCTATTTTACTTTTTTCGGCTTTATAAGAATCATACATATCCAGTAGCCTACGAAAATCTTCTGCACCTATTACCGCAGAGTGATAATTTGCTAAGTCGTACAACTCATTTTTGACAAGCGACATCTCACCCAGTACAGACGAAAGAAACTCGTCTTCTAAGTCATAGCCAAGCTGTGTAAGGAAACCACGCACGGCTATGCGGCGCTCGCCTTCGGCCAACACCTGACCCAAATCATAATTAAAACGCTGGCGTATCATGCGATAGAATACAGAGTGAAATGTACCAAATGTAGGAGATGCTTGACTACGGCCATCTACCTGCGGCAATTGAAGAAACCGCCGCTGCATTTCTGTAGCGGCGGCTTTTGAGTAAGTTATAACCAAAATACGCCCGGGACTGATATTGTGAGCGTGGATTAGATGCGCAGCACGGGCGGTAATAACAGCAGTTTTACCACTGCCGGGGCCTGCGAGTACCATCATAGGGCCGTTTTTATGCTCAACCGCTTGTTGTTGGTTTTGGTTTAAATTTAGGTTAATGTTCATAAGTCATCTACAGTCATCAACCCTCTTATGCAGTTTCTTCTTCCTTGCGGCTATTCTGGCGTTGAGCCATTACAAGGTTGTAGTAGAAGCCCTTCTTCCGAAGCAGCTCGCTATGTGTTCCTACTTCCGCAACAGCACCTTCGTTTAGCACAACCAGCCTATCGGCGTTTCGCAAGGTAGAGAGCCTATGGGCAATAGCTATCGTTGTACGGCCCTTTGTGATACGGTCAAGGCTTTCTTGTATTAGCGCTTCTGTTTCTACGTCAAGTGAGCTGGTAGCCTCGTCAAGGATTAGCAGGTCTGGGTTTTTGATTATTGCGCGGGCAATACTTAGCCGTTGCCGCTCCCCACCAGACAGGGTAGCTCCACCTTCACCAATAAGCGTGTCGTAACCATCGGCAGTTTGCGTTATAAAGTCGTGGGCATTTGCTGCCTTGGATGCGGCAATTACTTCTTCGTATGTTGCTCCAGGCTTGCCGTATGCAATGTTATCGAAATACGTACCCGCGAACAGGAACGAATCTTGGAACACAACACCAGTATTCTCGTGCAAGTGGTTGGGTGACATATCCCTGATATCTGTGTCGTTTATGGCAATACGCCCAGTGTTGGGGTCATATAAGCGCATAGCAAGGTTTATGAGTGTGGATTTACCAACACCAGACTTGCCTACCAGCCCAATCATTTCACCGGGTTGTATTTTTAGGTCTATCCCCTTAAGCACCGGCTCGTATGACTTATAGCCAAAAGTCACGCTGTCATATGAGACTTCACCTGCAATTGGTACGTTTTTGGGGCTTGCAGCCTCTGTAATTTCGGATTCGTCGTCCAATATTTCGAAAACCTTAACCATACTGGTGGTTGTGTTAGCAATCCACCTTGGAAGGTTAACCAACACGCGCAAGGGCCAGAAGATAAAGCCCAAGTACATTGTAAACTGGACCAACACGCCCACAGAAATAGTACCATTGAGTACCATCCAGCCACCAAAGAACAGCACCAAAAACTCACCAATACCAGTTACAAAGCCCATAGGTGGGAACATCAGCGCCCATAGCACTTCGTTTTGTGATGCTATGGTGGCATTTTCATGGTTGGCTGCGGCATACTTTTCTATCTCTCTTTTTTCGTTGCCAAAGGCCTTAATGGTACGTATACCTTTAATAATATCGTGCAAGATAGAGTTGACTTTAGCACCCTTGCGCCATTGCCTTTCGAAGCGGGCGCGCATTATTAGTCTAAAGTTATACATCCCAATAATAACAATAGGTACAGGAATCAATACCAACAAGGTCAGACGCCAGTTTGTGATAAATAAAATTGTCAACGACAGGGTTATCAAAACAATAAGCTCCAACATCCAACGGCCCAAATCTGTAATGAAATCCCCTACCGTACCAGTATCGTCCATGATACGGCGTATCAAGTCACCTGGGGTACGCTTTGCAAACAATGACATAGAGTGACTTTGTAATTTCTGGTACGTAGCCACACGCAAGTCATTGGCAACAGAAACCGCCGCCCTGTTAAACATACGGGCAGTTATTATAAAAATAATCTCGCCACTATAGCTAACAGCCAACATAATCACACCAATGAGTGCGACCTGCGCAAATGTACCCTGTTGTACATACAGGTAATTGTCTATTAGCATACGTATGAATAAAGGAGACGACAAAAACGCCAGCAACGTCAGCATAGAAAGCACCTGGGAAAGCCCAAGTGTCTTGGCATAAGGCTTCAAGAAGCTGCCCGCACGTTTTAGCACACTCAAGTGGTTGTAACAGAACACACACACACTAAGGTCTTTTACCAGTGGGCGGCCGCATTTTTCGCAGCTACGTTTTTCTGTTGTTTCTGGGATAGCGGCCGTGCCGGTCCTTATATAGTGGTTAACAATTTTGCAAAACTCACCGGCCGGTACCAGCCCGCTCATGGTAAAACGGCATAGTATCACGTGGTTGGACTTGTCTCCGGATGTTTTCATCTTCACAAACAAAAGTCCGCACCCAACACCTGCACGCACTACCGCTTCTTCTATATTGGCGACAGAGATAGTATGTTTTACCTCAGTGCCTTCTTCGGCAATAATTTGCCCGTTTTCTTTAAAAATAAGCCGTCCTGTGCCGGCGCTCATGTCCATGGCCAGGTCGTACTCAAAAATGTGTACTTTCATTAAGCTATTCACCTCACTTAGAACAAGTAAGCATCCAACCGCCGCAAACTTTGCTTGTTAAGCGCCCCAAGATCTGACACAACATACCTGTTGCCATCTACATCAAATATGATAACGCTGTTATTGGAAAGCATACGGATATTGCGACTTACGTCTTTTACCGCACAGCTCTTGTCGTATTCTTTGCCTTGCTTATTCCTTAGCCGCATCTCCATATACACATAGCCCAGTTTGTCTTTTACGGACATAAGATCCAACACTTCTGGGGAATAGTAGCGGCTGTCTAGCTCCCGCTCTACAATATCCCGCTGGTCTTGTGGCAAGTCAGCTACGGCTTTAAGGATGCATATTTCTTTGTTTTCTTGGTCTGCAACTGAAATATAGTGCAGAGGCTGGTCGATAGGCATAATGCGGCGTAGTACTATATGCTTATAATCTTCGCCCTTATATCTAAGTCCAGTAAAACCACCTTCACCAACATAAAATGTGGCCTGGTTCAAATCCATCATGCCTAAATCCATTTGGTCTTTTATTGACTCCATAAATTAATTCATGCCTCCTTCGTCGGCGGAACAAATAGGTTGGTATGAAAATCCGCTTCGCGGATGTTTCACACTTAACCCTCCTTGCTAGTCCATACTAATAACTTTCAAGCCTTCCATTTGTATGGAGTATAGCTTGTGATACTCACCTTTTTTACGCATCAAGTCCTCGTGAGTACCGGTTTCTACAACTTTACCTTCATTTATGACAGCCAGCATATCGGCATCTTTCAGTGTGGATAGGCGGTGGGCAATAGCAATGGTTGTACGCCCTGTTTGAAGCTTGTTAAGCGCAGTTTGGATTTTGCTTTCTGTTTCTGTGTCCATTGCTGCTGTTGCTTCATCCAATATAAGAATTTTGGGGTTTTGGATTATTGTCCGGGCAATACTTAGCCTTTGCCTTTCCCCGCCAGACAATTCTTGCCCGCCTGCGCCCACTCTTGTCTCGTAGCCATCTGGCAATGTAACAATAAAATCATGAGCCGATGCCATTTTTGCTGCCCAGATAACTTCCTCCAGGGTGGCTTCTGGCCTGGCATAGCGTATATTTTCGATGATGCTCCCAATAAACAAGTATATTTCTTGGGACACGATACCTATATTTGTCCTTAACTCTGTAAGGGAGAGCTGCTTAACATCAACACCATCTACATGCACACTTCCTTCGTTGACATCGTAAAGGCGTGCAATAAGGTTGGCCAATGTAGACTTACCGGCACCGGTCTTACCTACGATACCCAAGGTCTGCCCTGCGGGTACATCAAGGCTCATGCCTTTAAGCACAGGCGTTGCCGGGTCATATTGGAACCAAACATCACGCACGGCAATTTCGCCTTTCATTTCTGGCAGATGTATTGGGTTTTCTGGCTCGACTATATCGGCATGGGCATCAACTACTTCAAATACACGCTGGGCCGCGTCCATACAGCGTGCCCACCAGTTGCTTACGGTAGCCAAGAAGTTAATAGGTCCGGCCAACATTTGTAGGTAGCTAAGGAAAACCAACAGCATACCAAGCGATATTTCACCGTTAATAACCATCATACCGCCCACAACAGTAACAACAACTTGACCAAGGAACCTAAACATCCCAATAGCCGGGAATGCTGTAAAGCCAAGGTTATTGCGTGCAACATCTACCTCAACTTGTTTACTGCCAAGGTTGGCAAAACGGTTGGCTTCTTCGCCTTCACGGGCAAATGCTTTTATAACACGCTGCCCGTTTACAGCATCAGAAACCATATTATTCATCTGCGAATTGATAACCCAAAATTTATGGTGATACCGCCTATATACATGCATTATCAACCTGTACATTAGCCATAGTGCAGGTATGATTGATATACATATAAGTGCAAGCCGCCACTCCATAAGAAGCATAACAATAAATACACCAATGAACGTAGCAACATTGATAATTATGAAAGGTAAGCCGTCAACAAAGAACCAATAAATATTCCTTGCATCACGGCTGACTCTGTTCATGAGTGCGCCTGTACGTTTAGAAGTATAAAAGCCTACACTTAAACGCTGCATAGCCTCGAAAATCCGCATTTGCAAGTCATAGATAATCCAAGGCATGATTTTGCCAACAACTACACCTTGCAACATCTCAAAACCAGTGTTTAACAGGCGTATGCCCATAAAAAAAAGTACAATGGTACCTACCATCCTGTACCACTGGCCGTCTGGGCTAAGCACTTCGTCTACAAACATACGTGTGCCAACATAGGGCGCAAGTATAGACAAGCCGGTTATAGCCAATACAACCACAAACACAGCCGCAACTTTACCTGTATAGAACCTAAAAAAGCTTAAAAGACGGAAGAAGATAGACATTTTGTCCGTACATTTTGGGCAAAGTTTGCGATCCGGCTCTGGATAGCGTGTAGCGCATTTTGGGCAGAAAAGTGTATCTTCTACAATTACTTCGCGCATTGGGTCTACACCCTCGCGAATATTTTTAACTACCTTTATCAGCCTGTCTACATAACCCATAAGCCCCAACGAAAAAATCATCAGCAGTTTCTTACGGGCGTTATCGTCTTTGGATGTATCGTCGTTGTCTTCGGATGTTTCGCCAACGACGGATATTAAGCGGCATGTAGACAGTAGTTTTTCTGTTTTTAACTCCCCAATATCTATCAAGGGGTACGCTTCTGCTTTATGTGTTGTGTACTGGGCCACTATGCGGCGGGCCCCTTCTACTTTTACTACTTCTTCTAGCCCGTACAATATGTGCAGATGCGTATTGTCCACGGCTACATATACATCAGAAAAATCGCCCTCCAGAGTTAAATCCGTATGGATAGCGTAGATAAGTTTATCTGCCGCTACGCCGTTTGCCTGGAAGGCGGTTTTCATATAACCGGGAACGGGCTCTTTTATTTGCGAGACTTCTTCACCTTCCCGGGGGGACCCTCTGCGGGTGCCACCTTTTTCGTTCATAGTTGTGACCTCCTTCTCTTGTCAAGAAACCATAAACATTAGACGCTTACAAGAGACTGCTTTGTCTATGTAATAGACGCATTAATGTTGATCATTAATCTGTCTCACATATCAGCCGCAAAAGCTATCTCTAAAATACAGCCCAAGGAGGATACCACGACTTGTTACAATGCTTCAACGAAAATTTGTGAATTATGCACAAAACCTGCCTTTTGAAAAATGGTTACACATATAGGGTAATATAAATACTAAACTTGACACTACTTACCATCGCAACTATTCTTACTAAAAATGGGGTGGATTTTTTATGCTTTTAACCAAAGAGTGCGACTACGGCATTAGGATTATACGAGCCCTGTCGTGTGGCAATAAAAAAACAATAGATACTATATCTGATACAGAACATATACCATCAAAATTTGCTTATAAAATCATCAAAAAACTGGTAAAAAGCGACATGGTGCGTAGTGCACGTGGGCGTATTGGCGGCTACATATTAAATAAACCTCTTAACGAGTTTACATTACTAGACATTGTTACTGCTATCGACAACGAAAGATATATAAAAGATTGTCTTAAACCAGGTTTTGTATGCAATTTTAAAGATAGTACAGATAAGCATTGCACAGTCCACTCAGAGCTTACACAAGTACAGTCGGTGATAATATCGGCACTTGGTGCTAAGACTATGGAAGAAATCCTTCAAACCAGCACACAAGCATAATGACACACATATAAAGGAAGATTCTCATGTGCAAAAAGCGGCGAAGCGGCATATTAGTACACCCTACGTCCTTCCCTAGCCCCTATGGTATAGGGGATTTGGGGGCTGGCGCGTATAGTTTTATTGATTTTATGAAAGCAGCAAATCAAAAACTCTGGCAGGTACTTCCTCTGGGGCCTACGGGCTACGGGGATTCACCTTACCAGAGTTTTTCTAGTTTTGCGGGTAATCATTATCTTATTAGCACGGATATTTTAGTAGAGCAGGGCTGGCTATCAACTTCAGATTTACAGGTGGTGGATTTTAACCCTCGTGCTGTAGAATATGGCCCTGTAATCGAATACAAAACCAGCCTGTTAAAAAAAGCGCATGAAAAGTTTAAAAGCCATGCTACCACTACTGACCTAAACCAGTTTACTAGGTTTTGCAAACAGCATCGCGCATGGTTGGATGATTATGCACTGTTTATGGCACTAAAGGATTATCACGGTGGCGCTCCATGGACAGACTGGCCTAAGGCACTGGCTAAACGAGACGTGAAAGCCCTGGCCGACATGAAAACTCAGCTTTCAAATGAGATATCGCTAACAAAGTTTCTTCAATATGAATTTTTTCGCCAATGGGATAAACTGCGTGCCTATGCCAACGCAGCCGGGATAAAAATCATAGGTGATATACCTATTTTTGTGTCCATGGACTCTGCAGATATATGGGCTGCGACTGAGTTGTTTGCCCTGGATAGTAATGGCAAACCAACCGCTGTAGCTGGTGTACCACCAGATTATTTTAGCAAGACAGGCCAGCTATGGGGCAACCCGTTATATAACTGGGACGCACACAAAAAAACCGGTTTCGAATGGTGGTGCAAGCGGGTAGAGGCTGTACTTAATTTTGTAGACGAGATACGCATAGACCATTTTCGTGGTTTTGAGTCATATTGGGCCGTGCCCTATAGCGCCAAGACAGCCACAGAAGGCAAATGGCAAAAGGGGCCTGGTAAGCCACTGTTTGATGCGTTAGAAAAAAAGCTAGGCCAGTTGCCCATAATCGCAGAAGACCTAGGTATCATCACCCCCGCAGTAAACCGCTTACGTAAAAGGCTTAAGCTTCCTGGGATGAAAGTATTACAATTTGCCTTTAACCCGGAAGATGAAAGTGTGTATTTACCACACTTATATGAAGATAGCGAAACGGTAGTCTACACCGGCACCCACGATAACGATACAACGGTAGGCTGGTATACAAGCGCCAAAGATACCGAAAAGGACTACCTGCGGCGGTATTTGAACGTGTCAGGTGAGAATGTGGCTAGTGATATGATACGGCTGGCTTTTTCCACAACCGGCGTATATGCCATTGTGCCGATACAAGATGTGCTAGGTCTTGGCACAGAAGACCGCATGAACACACCCGGGACGACAGACGGGTGCTGGCAGTTTAGGTATACAGGTGATATGTTGCAAGAGGAGTATGCTGTGCAGTTGAAATATTTGTCAGAGTTGTTTCATAGGAATATAAGTGAATAAGAAAGGAGCTCCCCATGAGTATCAGCTATCTAGAAGACGCGCAATTATTAGTAAAATGGGTAGAAGCAATGCACCCGATTTTCTACTTCAACGAAATACCGTCGGAGTACGACGGCAAACGTGATGCATATCTAAAAGCAGTAAGCCACCCCATGGCAAAATGGCATTTCATATTCGAGACAATGAAATACCTCACAGCTATGCATGACGGGCATATGGGAAGCGGGTACTCACTATTTGGCCCGGACTCCTCCATGATTGATACAGAAATAATTTATACAAAAAACCGGCTATTTGTATCAAACAACGGAAAACCCGGCGACGAGATAATAGCAATTGGCGGCGTACCTGCAACAAAAATTTTAGAAACAGTAAAAATGCTAACCTTTGCCGAAAATATCCACGCCCAAAAGCGCCAATATGAGCGTATGTGTAGGTTTGTTCAAATATTAGAATATGCCGGCTGCGCAACTACCAACCCTATATCTATCACATTACAAGGTACAGACGAGTATACACAAGAATCTGCTATAATCGCGCAAAATCAACTCCCTAGCGCTAAAATCAAAAATGACTATATAATCCGCCATGAAGTACGTAATGATATATTCATAATTGACCTGCGAGAATTTACACCGCATCAATGTATTGACGATACATGCGAAGAAATAAAAAAAGCAATTAAAAACGGCATAAAAAAATTCATCGTTGATGTACGTGGCAATAGCGGTGGCAACAGCAATGTAGGCGAAGCGCTACTTTCGGCTATGGGCATGAAAGCACCCCAATATGGCATGTACGAGGTCGTTAGCGACTATGTTATAGGGCGCTGGGGAGGCGAAAAGCCAGAAAACGGGACGCGATATCACGCACCCAACCCAGGATGTGCCGTTATAAATGAAAACATACAGCTTGTTGTATTAAATGACCACGACACATTTAGCTCAGCCACAATGTTCAGCGTGTGGGTGCAAGACGGCAAACTAGGGACAATAATCGGAAGCCCAAGTATCAACTCCCCAAACTCATACGGTGAAATGATGTGGTTTATGTTACCGCTTAGCGGACAAGGATTTCCTATCTCTCGCAAAAAGTTTCTACGACCGGACACAAACGCAGACGCTAATGTACTATGGCCGGATGTTCTCCTAGAGTCCCATGAGGATGCAATGGAACAAGCGCTGGAATTTTTGAGTGATAATCACATACAACCAGTGTGATAGCTTTGTCAAACTTCTATTGTATAACCATAACACATGGCCGCCTAAGCACTACGAAAAGTAGTTCCCAGGCGGCCCTTATTATTGGATATTACTCATAACGCGAAATTTATTTACAACATCATGACACGGGCATATATTATAAAGTGTTATTTTAACTATTAAAGGAGCACACAATGTCAGACAAAAAACCCGGCGATACAAATCCAACACATATACCCAACCCCACAAGCAAGCCACCGGCACCCCCACGTCCTACCCCACGCCCATATACCGGTGCTGGCCATGTCCCTAGCTCTAGTGCTAGTACTGGTAGACGACCAGTTACTCCGCCCCCGTCAGGCCCAGGCCCAAGGCGCCCAGCCATGCACCCCACAACAGGTGAGCGGCCAAAGCGCCGCATAGCGCCTGACACAAGGCACCCCAACCCGGAAGGCCGCGCTTTTTTGATCCCGGATAGCCCAGCAGATCACACTGCTTCCCATACCCATAGCCCAAGCCCGCGCCGCCGGGCACGCCGCAGGACCCAGTTTGCCGCGTTCAATATCGTTATGATTGTTATAATCGCAGTCATAGGCTTGACTATATTTGCCATGTCATTCCAAAGCATCTTTGCCGAGGACCGGGGTGCTACTACGGTTACACCTACCCCTACACCCACCGCTACCCCACTCCCGTTAAACACACAACATTTTACCGGCATAATTACCGGTATAAACGATCAGGCCACCCTTCGCACTATGACCATAAAGGACATTGCCACAAACCACAGCAGGGACTTTTCGTTTTTAGACTCGACATCCCTGGCCAACCGTACAGGCATCTCTATACCTTTTTCTACATTAGCAATAGGCAATATGATGGAGGTTGCATACAATCCAGACAATAACGAGCTGTTGGACCTTAGGCAAAGCTTTACAAGGGATTTCCATTCCCGCACTGGCATACGCATTGATATGGAAAACACATCCATAACCCTTGGCAATGATGTACTTACATTTACAAGCCAGACATTGGTCTTATATCGCGGTGCACCTGCTCTAATATCCGATATCACAGAAGATGACATTGTTACCATAATCGCTGTAAGCGACGTGATATGGCTAATACAAATAGAGTCAAGCCACGGCCTTTTACAGGTAACTAGTTCTGGTTCTATTATTAATGGGCGCATAATACTAGACCCCATAGGTACAGGTACACCTCGTATAATGGCCCTTAACGATATTGGCACCACTGGGTTAACAATGCCCGAAGGCACATATCGTGTAACAGTAGAGGGTACCAACATCGAAACATATATAACAGAGCTGTCTATCCATCATGGCGAAACCACAACCCTAGACCTTAGCAATGTTGAGCCGGGCGTAGCCGTGCTAGAGCTGACCGTGACCCCCGCAAATGCCCAAGTCTTCATAAATGGCGAACTGATGCAAAACCACCGTGAGCCTATGGAGTTTGATTTTGACGCAAGCCTAACAATACGTGTGGAGCGTGAAGGTTATGTCACCCAAGAACGCACAATAGTAATGTCACAAATAACTACGACAGCTACCATAAACCTGGAAGTGGAAATAATTACGGCTATGGTCACAATTATGACATACCCCATTGGTGCCAATGTCTGGATAAACAATGTACCCGTAGGTCAATCTCCAGTATTAACAGAGCTGACACCGGGAAGTCACGACATCATACTCCAGATGCATGGCTTTAATGATTTATTTTCTACTATATATGCACCGCCAGGTGAAAGCGCCCATAACCTAGTCATGACACAAATTATAGAAGAACCACCCCCATACACACCGCCATATGAGGAAGCTCCCGGCTACAACTACAATGAAGGCGGTTATGAAGGGGGTGTTGACTACTAATGGCCGATACAACCCTATGGGCAAATATCCCACACAAACCCGGTATATACATTATGCGGGACGAAAAGGGTGCCATTATTTATGTAGGCAAAGCCATTGACTTGTATAAACGCGTGCGAAGTTACTTTAACGATTCTAAAGACATAAAAACAAAGCTCTTGGTAACACACATCCATACAATTGACTATGTAGTGACAGACAATGAAATCGAAGCATTCGTATTAGAAAATAATCTAATAAAACAGCATCAACCCAAGTACAACATCCGTCTAAAGGACGACAAAGCCTACCCATATATAAAAATAACAATAAACGAACGCCTACCCAGGGTTATGTACGCGAATAAACGAGGCAAAGATAAAGCAAAGTACTTCGGCCCATATGTAGATAAGGGCAGGATGCGGGAAATATTGGACCTAGTACATCGCCTGTGGCCACTAAGGCGGTGCAGCAAGCGCTTCCCTCAAGACTTTAACAAAGACCGTCCTTGTCTAAACCATCATATAGGCCAATGCAAAGCCCCCTGCAATAAGCTGCTTAACGAAGATGACTACAATGTTTTTGTTAGTGAGGCAGAGCGGTTTATTCGTGGCAAAACCGGCACGATACTAGAAAGGCTAAAGGCAGAGATGGCTGATGCCGCCGAGGCTATGGAATATGAACGCGCAGCAGATGTAAGAAACACAATAACCGCGCTAAACATACTAACAGAAAAGCAGAAAGTAGAATCCAGCGGAGACGATGCAGATGTATTGGCCCTGGCACGCAACAAGGAAAAAGACGAAGCGCTGGTGCTAATTTTCTTTGTACGCGACGGCAAGCTGTCTGGTAACGAGCGTTTTATGATGGCAGCCACATCAGCAGAAGAAGACGGGGATATACTAGCTGCCTTTATAAAGCAATTTTATAGCGAAGCAGCTATCATACCCAAGGAACTGCTGCTGGCAACCAACCCGACAGACAAAAATCTTATAAGCGAATGGTTAACCAACTTGGCTGGCCGCCAGGGCCAGGTAGCTATTAATATCCCACAGCGCGGCCATAAGCGCGACTTGCTAAAATTGGCCCAGACCAATGTAGAGTTAACAATCACCCAAGCCGAAACTGCTATAAAAAAAGAAGCTGAACGCAACAACAAAGCTTTAGACGAAATAGCAGAGTCCATTGGCTTACCGGGCCCACTTACCAGGATAGAAGCATATGATATCTCCAACATACAGGGGTATGAATCTGTAGGCTCGATGATCGTCTTCGAAGATGGTACAGCAAAAAAAAGCGATTACCGTAAATTCAAGCTAAAGGCCGTAGTTGGCCCCGACGATTATGCCGGCATGGAAGAAATCCTGACCCGGCGGCTGGCACGCTACCAAGCCGAGCATACTGCATTTGCAAAACTCCCAGATATCATTTTTGTAGATGGTGGCAAAGGACAAATCACCGCCGCTAAAAAAGCGCTAACTGGCTTGGGCATGGATTTGCCGGTAGCTGGCATGGTAAAAGACGACCGCCACCGTACCAGGGGCTTAGTTTTCGAAGGCAATGAGGCAGCCCTACCCCGCCATAGCGAAGGGTTTAAGCTAATAACCCGCATACAAGATGAAGTGCACCGTTTTGCACTAGAATACCACCGTAAGCTTAGAGCTGACAGCCAAGTACGTTCTGTTTTGGATGATATAGGCGGTATTGGCCCTACCCGCCGCAAAGCGCTACTGCGGCATTTTAAAAGTATCGAGGCAATCATGGAAGCGGATATAGACTGTCTAACATCCGCACCATCTATGAACAAAGCCAGCGCAGAAGCGGTATATAACTTTTTCCATACCAAGGAGGAGCAGCATGACCATACAATTCCTAGCTAAAAGTAGGTGCGCTGCATGAGCGGTTTAGCTGCCAGTGGGGCCTTTAACAAGCCCGGCTGTGGGTACTCTGTAGCGTTATCCAGCATAGTGTCAGAGTTTAATCTAGAAATTATGACCCCTACGGTAGATATATCTTCTAAGATACTTACCCAGGTAAACATCAACCGTCCGGCTTTGCAACTAGCAGGATTTTTTGATTATTTCGATGCAGATAGGTTACAAATCATAGGTATGGTAGAGCATACTTATTTGCAAAAATTAAGCATCGAGGCTAGGCAGGAAAACTTGCGTCGTATATTTAAGCGTGGCATCCCGGCAATAATACATTGTCGCAAGTTAAGCGTCTTCCCAGAAATGCTGGACTACGCCCAGGAGTATGATGTCCCAATCCTAACAACAGAGGCTACAACAACGGACTTTGTAGCAGACCTTATAGGCTGGATGAAAACACAGCTGGCCCCGCGCATAACAATGCATGGCTGCTTGTTGGATATCTACGGCGTTGGCACTCTAATAACAGGCGACAGCGGAGTAGGCAAAAGCGAAACCGCGCTGGAACTTATAAAACGCGGGCATCGCTTCATAGCGGACGATGCGGTAGAGGTGCGACGTGTGTCTTCTACAACATTGGTAGGCAGTTGCCCCCCCAATATCCGTTATTTCTTGGAGCTAAGGGGCATAGGTATAATTGATATATTAAAAATGTTTGGTGTGCAGTCTATAAAGCCCACCCAGTCCATAGACTTGATTATAAACCTAGAGTTATGGGACCAAAGCCGTACGTATGACCGCCTTGGCCAAGTAGAAGAGTTTACAGAAATCCTAGGAAACAGCGTTAGCAGCCACTCTATACCTATCCGTCCGGGCCGTAGCTTGGCAATTATCTGCGAGTCCGCTGCAATCAACCACCGGCAAAAGAAAATGGGCTACAATGCCGCTGATGCTTTGACTGAGCGTGTTATGAATCTTGTTGCTGGTGGCGAATATGAGCACATGTAGGTTAAAAATGGCGTTGAAGCGTCGCCAAAATAAATAAAGTATTAGGAAATCTTTTTGCCTGTGGCAAAAACCGTAAATTTATTTGGGCGTTGAAGCGTCGCCAAAATAAATAAAGTATTAGGAAGTCTTTTTGCCTGTGGCAAAAACCGTAAATTTATTTGGGCGTTGAAGCGTCGCCAAAATAAATTTACTGACTAGGAGGCAGCAATAAAACATGACGGTTTATGACACAATACGCCCCCTACTCCCTGAGGGTATGGTATTTGCTAATGAGCCAATGTCCCGCCATACATCTTTCAAGATTGGTGGCCCGGCAGAGGTATATGTTACCCCCGAAAACAATCTCCAGATGTCAGAGGTATGGAAAGCCTGCCTACAAGCAGGTTACCCAATGACGGTACTTGGGGGTGGTTGCAATGTACTGGTAGCAGACAAAGGGATAAAAGGCGTGGTAATTGCCACAAATCGCATGAATCATACAAGCGTAGCCAATGCTTGTATAACCGCAGGATGCGGTACCAAACTGGCTCGCCTTGCCGATGCTGCTTACAATGCAGGTTTGGCTGGGTTGGAGTTTGTATCTGGCATACCGGGGACGGTTGGCGGAGCCGTATTTATGAACGCAGGCGCTTTTGGACACAACATACAAGATGTATGCGAAAGCGCAGAAGTTTTGCTGCCGGATGGAAACATTGTGTCATACACATGTGAACAAATAAACTTTGGCTACCGTGCAAGCCGCTTCCAAACCGAAAACGCTATTATTACCAGCGCCACGTTTATATTAACCCCAAGCAAACCAGAAGAAATAAAGGCCAAAACATTAAAACTTAACACCCACCGCCGCGATTCCCAGCCCCTATGTTACCCAAGTGCCGGGAGTGCTTTTAAGCGCCCAGCAAAAGAAGGCTTTTATGCCGCAAAGTTAATAGATGACTGTGGCTTAAAGGGCTTTACCATTGGTGGCGCGCAAGTATCCGAAAAACACGCAGGTTTTATAGTCAATAAAGGCAACGCAACAGCCGCAGATGTACTGGCACTAATGGAAGCCATACGCGAAAAAGTCCACAGCGCATATGGGATATGGTTGGAGCCGGAGGTACAGATGCTGGGTGAAGGAGGCATAGGTTAATATATGCACATTGTAATTGTAACCGGTATGTCCGGCGCGGGTAAAACTACTGTGCTAAAAATACTAGAAAACGCGGGCTTCCACTGCGTAGACAATCTTCCCCCAGCGCTGATAGGCAACTTTGCTGACCTGTGCCTTAAGCCAGAAACCGGTATAAACCAGGTGGCTTTGGGTATAGACATACGTGGCGGCATCATGTTTGCGGACTTTTTTACGGGGCTTACATGCCTTAAAAACTTAGGATTAACATATTCTATCCTGTTTTTGGATGCGTCCAACGATATATTAATAAACCGTTATAAAGAGACCCGTCACTTGCACCCCCTTGCAAAAGACGGCCCCGCAAGCGTGGGTATAGCCAAGGAACGTGTCATACTAGAAGATGTAAAGCGGCAAGCGTCATATATAGTAGATACCAGCACCCTATTACCCCGCCAGTTAAAAGAAAAAATCCATGATATATTTTCGGAAGACGCAGTGTTTAACCGTTTTTTGGTGAATATTATATCCTTCGGCTTTAAAAATGGCATGCCTACAGAGGCTGACTTGGTTTTCGATGTGCGATTCCTACCCAACCCCTATTATGACCATGAGCTTAGGCCTTTATCTGGGTTAGACCCTGCCGTGCGTGACTTTGTAATGCGCCATGATATAACCGCACGGTTTATGGAAAGCCTGCTAAATATGCTACACATGCTAATCCCCCACTATATAGCCGAAGGCAAAAATCAGCTAATAGTGGCCATAGGTTGCACAGGTGGGCGGCATCGCTCTGTAGCGCTGGCAAGCGACTTGCACCGTTCTCTTACCCAGCGCGACCAAGCTGCAGAAGTTGTCCACCGGGATATAGGCCGGGACGAGTACTTAAAAGAAGGTTGATACAGCATGTCATTTTCATCTAGGGTACGCGAAGAAATTTCTAACATTACCAGCGGCTCTGCACGTCGCGTGCGCATACGCCAGAGCTTCCTTGACGGGGGGACAATTGCAGACCCTATAAAATCCTACCACCTGACATTTACATTGCCAGCCAAAAAAGCCAAAGCACTAACTCTTACCCTAGAGAGATATGGGATAAACCCAAAAACATTGGCCAAAAACGACCAAACTGTAGTATATTTAAAAGAAGCAGACGATATATCTGATGTACTAAAGCTAATAGGCGCGAGTAAATCGTTATTGGAATTTGAAAGCAAACGCGTAGAAAAAGAACTCCGCAACAATCTTAATAGGCAAGTAAATTGCGAGTCTGCCAACATAAACAAAATAGTAACCGCCGCCCAAAGCCAAATAGACGCAATTAACTATATAGAAACTGAAGTAGGGCTAAGCTACCTAACAAAGCAACTGCGTGACGTAGCACATCTTAGGCAAACCTACGACACTGCCAGCCTTACAGAGATTGGTCAAATGCTAACTCCACCGCTAAGCAAATCGGGTGTCAACCACCGCTTACGAAAAATATGCGAAATTGCTGAAGACATAAAACGTTTTAGATAACAAACCTCTAATATAAGCAGTCCAAATCTTAAACGGAAAGAAGGCGAATAAATTGTATGAAAAAAATGTAGTAGTGAACTCGTTTTTTGAACCATCGGCAGTGGCAATGCTAGTACAAACAGCAAGTAAATTTAAAAGCCGCATTTCTTTGGTCATAGACGAGAAAACCGCAAACGCCAAAAGCATCATGGGCATTATTTCTTTAAACATGCAAGAAGGCCAAGCAGTTAAAATAATGGCAGAGGGCGAAGATGCATCTACAGCCGTAGCAGAGCTGGAAGCTCTTTTTATAAACTAGGCGGGAAGGGGCGAGCCTATGAGCAAGAGTTTGCATTTTACAAAAATGCATAGTTGCGGCAACGATTATATATATTTTAATTGCTTCGACCAACAAATAGACAAGCCTGAAGCCCTTTCTGTAAAGCTAAGCCACCGCCTTACTGGCATTGGCGGCGACGGCATTGTTATGATACTCCCTTCCGATGTAGCAGACGCTAAGATGCGCATGTTTAACAGCCTAGATGGAAGCGAAAGCGATATGGCCGGTAATGCCATACGTTGTGTAGCAAAATATTTATATGACAACGGGCTGGTACGCAATCACAACATACAAATAGAAACAGGTAGCGGCATAAAAGATCTGTCCCTCACAACAGCAGACGGCAAAGTAAGTGCTGCCCGTGTAGATATGGGCACAGCAATACTGCGGCCAGAGTTGATACCTGTAGACCTGACTGGCGAGTCTGTTATAGCGCGTCCTGTAACAATAGGTAGCACCGCCTACAAGATAACATGCGTATCCATGGGAAACCCCCACGCGGTTGTATTTATTAGCGGGATGGGCGAGCTGGGCAGTGTAGAGCTTAACGCTATTGACCTGGACAAAGTAGGCCCTATGTTTGAGAATAATCCCATATTCCCCGAGCGTGTAAACGTTGCGTTCGCTCAAATAATTGCTCGCAACCATTTAAACACCCGTGTGTGGGAGCGCGGCAGCGGCGAAACCAAGGGCAGCGGTACAGGCGCATGTGCTACGGCAGTAGCTGCAGTACTCAACGGCTACGGCGATATGAATACAAACATAAAAATAGAAATGCCAGGCGGGGAGCTAATTGTCGAGTATACAGATGATACCGTGTACATGACCGGTGACTGCGTGCAGGTGTTTGAGGGCATTGTTAGTGTATAGCATTCATAAACACAAGAAGGGCCGGTGCATTTTTCTTACCGGCCCTTACTTTTTGTTATGCGGCGCAGGCTAACCATTAACTTGCGCTTTTGTTTTTTATGTACGGCTGGTAAACCAAAGCGCTTATGCAGCGCTTTCTTTTGTTATGGGGGGAGATGGTTCGGGCCAAGAAGATGCTTCCCACATCATTCTTGTGACAACTTACGTATAGCTTCGCCTAGCCGCATGTTTGCTATAGCATCCGGCGAAGCCCTACGCAAATTTTACTTAAAGCATCCTGCCACCACCGGAAAACATCATTAGAAGAAGAATCATAAGCATCATATTATCGCCGCCCATCATGCCGGGATTCATCATCATCAGTAGTAGCAAAATCATTAGCATATCGTTGTTTTGATCCGCTACGTAGCCTACGCCGGTATTGTTCATACAGTGCCTCCTTCAATTTGCGTACTGGATAGTATCATTGTATGAAGGAGGCTATTTTTGTTGCGTGTCCATAAACAACTATAACCCAAAATACTCCTGTGCATTCCTATAGCCAATACCCTCTACAATTTGGAAAAGCTTGGCCTGGTGGTTAGGAAATTCGCCATTGTCTACCCATGTTGCAAGAGTTTGAGCAACAATGCGGCGGAAGTACTCATGCCGTGGGTACGACATAAAACTCCTGGAGTCCGTGAGCATACCAATAAACCTTGAAAGCACCCCGGCACTTGCAAGGTACACAAGGTGATTTTCTATGCCAGGCTTGGTATCGTTAAACCACCACGGGCAACCCCATTGGATTTTGCCGCGCATACCGCCACCTTGGAAATTGCCTATCATAGTGGCCAGCATCATGTCGGACACGGGGTTTAGGCCGTACAATATGGTCTTGGGCAATGATTCACTAATGTCCAAACCGTCCAAAATCCTGGCAAGCGGGCGAGAAAAGTTTTCGTCAGACATAGAGTCATATCCGGTGTCTGGGCCCAACAAACGTGACATGCGGGTGTTATTGTTGCGCTGTGCGGCCATGTGTAGCTGCATAACCCAGCCCTTTGCATGGTACTGGCGGCCCAGCCACAGCATAAGGTAGGTCTTGTAGCGGTCAATTTCCAGTTGCGAAAGACGCTGGCCAGCCAATGCCTTTTGGAATACTTCTGCAGCTTCGCTACTAGTACATTCGGCAAAAACCGGCGGGTCAAGTGCATGGTCAGATGCACGGCATCCTGCCATGTGGAAGTAGTCAACCCGCTGGGCCAGTATGGCCAAGAAGTCGTCCCAGCTTTGAAGTGGCATACCGCTTATCTTGCTTAGGGTTTGTACATACTCACTAAAGCCTGCTGCTTCTATGTTCATGGCCTTAGAAGGGCGGAAGGTTGGCGATACCAGGGGTAGCGATGGGTCGTTTATACGGTTGGCGGCCATTTGCTTGTGATATTCTAGATTATCTACTGGGTCATCTGTTGTGCCTATTTGCTCGACTTTGAATTTCTTAAAAATGCTCCATGCACAAAAATCGTCTTGTTGTATAATTTTGTTGCAGTGTGCATAGACATCTGCCGCAACATCGCCGTTAATGGGACCATCGTAGTCAAAGTACCGCCGCATTTCTAGGTGCGTCCAGTGATATATTGGGTTGCCAATACAGTCTTCTATTGTAGCGCACCAGTGATAGAACTTTTCTTCATCTGAAGCGTTGCCAGTAATATATTGCTCTGGTACGCCATTTGCGCGCATTAGCCGCCACTTATAATGGTCGCCTCCTAGGGCCAGGTCCGTGATATTGAGGAAGCGCTTGTTTTCTGCTATTTCTTTTGGCTCTAGGTGGCAATGATAGTCAATAATTGGTAGGTTTTTGCTGTGATTATATAGGTTCATTGCGGTTTGACTGTGTAATAAGAAATTTTCGTCCATGAAGGGTTTTGGCATAGATGTACTCCTTTAATAAAATTAAAATTTTTCTAACAAATTATTGCGGCCGGCCAAAGTATGAAAGCATCCCGCCATCTACATACAAGATATGCACGTTTACAAAATTGGAGGCATCAGACGCAAGGAAAACTGCTGCACCTTTTAAATCGTCAGGTGTGCCCCAGCGGTTGGCAGGGGTCTTGGACATGATAAGCGTGTTCATGGGGTTGGGGCTACCGTCTGCTTGAGGCTCACGCAGTGGGGCGGTTTGTGGTGTAGCAATATAGCCTGGGCCTATACCGTTGCACTGGATATTGGCACTCCCAAACTCCGCACAAACATTCTTTGTCAGCATCTTGAGCCCGCCTTTGGAGGCGGCATAGCCCGCTATTGTTTCGCGGCCAAGCTCGCTCATCATAGAGCAGATATTAATAATCTTGCCGTGCCCCTTTTCTATCATGCCTGGGATAACTGCCTTGGACACAATAAATGGACCGTTAAGGTTTATGTCCACCACTTGCCTAAAATCATCCGGTGACATATCCAGCATAGGCATACGCTTTATAAGCCCGGCATTGTTAACCAAAATATCTATTATGCCAACTTCGTCACGTACGCGCTTAATAAATTGGTCAACGGCGGCTTCGTCTGTAACATCGCATACATACCCACGGGCGTTTATGCCTTCGGCGGCATAAGCTTGCATACCTTTATCAACCATTTCTTGCCTGATATCATTAAACACTATTGTAGCCCCTGCATGGGCCAAGCCCGATGCCATCGCCTGGCCAATGCCATGGGCAGCGCCGGTTACTAAGGCAATTTTACCGTCTAAGCGGAAATTGTTCATATTAAAACTCATATCTCTCTCCTTTGCTATAGCGGGTTGCTATATATACATGTAGAGTTGCGTAAAATTAGTTTAGAGCTAAGCTCTACATATTGCGGGTTGTTTTCAATTTCATTCCTGATACGTTTTATTAGCATTTTTGCACTTTCTATACCCACTTCGTAAAAAGGTTGCTCTATCACAGATATCCCGCCGCTTATTAGCCTCGTCCAGTGCAGGTTATCGTAGCCGCATACCCCCAAATCTTCGGGAATCTTTAGGCCAAGCTCATGTGCGGCACCCAATAAGTTAAGTGTTGCCATTGGTGTAGACGCAAAAGCCGCAACTTTTTTACCAGCGTTTTTTTTCATAAAATCTGCAAGTGATACGCGATAACCTTCTTCTTGGTCCCCTTGAAGGACATAGGCAAACGCTTCCGGGTTAGCGATATATTCCCTGGATTGGTTAATGAATGCGTTATAACGCGCAAGACGGACATTGCTTTTTAGCAGCTCCGAAGAAAAAAGCCCAACAACATCGAACCCTACGTCATACAGTGTCTTTATTGCATGCTTAGACATGGCGTAGTTGTCTGTTGTTACAACATCAAAAATAGGCTTATTTATTGTCCTGTCTGCCAGCACAATTTTGGCCCCGCTGGCTCGTAGGTTTTCTAGCAACTCAAACTCGTTATAGTCTGCAACAACGACTATCAACCCTTCGACTTGCCTGTCCACCATAGACAAGATATATTCACGCTCTTTTTCTGCTTTTTCGTTGCTTGAGGCGGTTACTACTTGGTAACCCTCGCGTGAGCAATAGTCTATGATGCCTTTGATGAGCTGTACCGTTACTGGGTTTGTTACATCAGATACTATTACACCTATAAGGCCTGTTTTTTGGGATTTTAGGCTACGGGCTATGGAGTTGGGGCGGTAATCCAACTCCTCTATTACCGCCCGTATCCTGTTTTTTGTTTCTTCGGACATATGCTCGTACTTGCCGTTAAGATAACGCGAAACCGTGGTTTTAGACACACCGGCAACTTCGGACACTTTGCCAATTGTGACGGTATTGGGCTTCACTATTTTAGGTCTTCCATTGCCACAACATCCATGTCTGTGAAGGTGATATTTTCGCCGCACATACCCCAGATAAAGGTATAACTACCCGTACCAGCACCAGAGTGGATGGACCAGCTAGGTGAAAGGATGGCTTGCTCGTTGGCTACGATGATGTGACGGGTCTCGCTTGGCTCGCCCATTAGATGTACAACTCGTGCATCATCTGCCATGCCAAAATAGAAATACGCCTCCATACGACGCTCATGGGTATGGCTTGGCATAGTGTTCCATACACTGCCGGGGGCTAAGATGGTCATACCCATTACCAACTGGCAGGTTTCTAATACATCTGGGTGGAGATATTGGTTGATTGTGCGTTTGTTTGAAGTTTCGCTACTACCCAAGTGGACTTTTTTGGCCATTTCTAGGGTGATTAGAGTCGAAGGGTATGGGTGATGCGCTGGTGCAGAGTTGAAATAAAATTTCGGGGGACTGTCTGGGTCGGCGGCTTCGAAAGTGATATCTTTTATGCCCTTGCCTATATACAGGCCGTCTTGAAAGTTAAGGTCAAACACTTTACCGTCTAGGGTGATTTTGCCTTTGCCACCGATGTTAATAACACCACCTTCGCGGCGCTCGAAGAACGAATCTACACCCATTTCCTTACCACCTGTAAGCGTAAGCGGTATATCTGTTGGCATAATGCCGCCTACGATAATACGGTCTATGTGGGAATAGGTAAGGTTTGCTTCACCTGGTACAAACACCGGGTCGATAAGAAAGTGCTCGCGCAGTTCTTCTGTTGTGTACAGTTTTACATCCTCTGGATGGTTTGAGTAGCGGATTTGTAGTTTCATTGTGTTCCTCCTTTATATAAATAATTTTTTCATGCTTGCGATGTCTTCGTGATAGCTGTCCATTTTTGCGTCTTCACGCAGTAAGCGCATTGTTGGTTTATTTTGCTTTAACCAGTCAAAGATAAGCTTGTAGTTTATTACGCCTTCGCTTATTTTTCGCCAGGCTTTTGTATCGTTTTCTATTACTGTGTCTTTTATGTGCATTACTGCTATCTTGTCGCCCAGCAGCTCTAGCATTTGTGTGAAAATATAGTCTTGTTCTTGTATTGTGTGGGGTAGTACAAGGTTTACCGGGTCAAAAATAACCCGCAGCTTATCACTGCCTACCTCATCCAGTAGCCGCTTTGTTATAGCCGGGGTATTGAGGGTATGCTCTGCCACGGGCTCTATGCCTATTAACACGTTTTCTGCTTCGGCTTTTTCGGCCATGCGTAGTACACTGTCTTTGAGGCGGGTATAAGCGCTTTCCCTTTCGGCTGGGGTGGCGTAGATGCTTAGGCCGGTTGTTTCTGTACCTACTATTGGCACGCCCAAAAACTTGGCATGAGATAGGTTGTCCATAAAGATTCTTACATTATCAAGCCTTTCTTGGTCGTCTGCGAGCGACGGCTCTATATAACAACCCAGCACTGTTATTTCTACATCATGCTTGGTAAAGACTGTTTTAATCTCATGCAAGACTTCTGGCGTAATTCCATCAAAATGCTCTATGCCCACAATAGCCTTAGCTGGGGCGTATTGTACGCAATCAAAACCTGCTTTCTTGAGTGTAGCAGCTTGGTCTGCAAGGGAGCTGTATCGCCCAAAGTCATGGGCGCGGACCCCTATTTTCATTTTCATCTCTCCTTAATAGACTTCTCCGGAAACTTCCATTGCGGCCAAAAATCTTAGGCATTAATAAGTTTTTGCCGCTCATTCGGAGTTTCCGGTGAAATCAAATAGACTTCTTTGGATTACAACGTTACCCCATCTTTGAAAATAGAAATTTCACGATAGTCGTTTTCTTCGTTTCTAGCCAAAACTTCGCCGCTCGCCAAGCGTATTATATAGTCGAAAAATTGTGCCGTTAGGACTTCCATCCCTGTTTTGTCATGTAACAGCACTCCTGCATCAAAATCTACCCAGTGCGGTTTATTTGTAGCTAATGCGGTGTTACTTGATATTTTTACAGTAGGGACAGGGCCGCCAAGTGGTGTACCCCGGCCTGTTGTAAACAATATGATATGAGCGCCTGCGGCTGTAAGGTTTGTTACTGCTACTATATCGTTGCCGGGGCCCTGCAATAGTGTCAGGCCTGGTTTTGTGACGGTTTCGCCATAGTTAAGCACGTCAACTACAGGGCTTAGGCCACCTTTTTGGGTGCATCCCAGGGATTTTTCTTCCAAGGTTGTTATCCCACCGTCTTTATTGCCAGGAGAGGGATTTTCGTAAATTTCTTGGTTATGCCTTATAAAATATCCTTTAAAATCGTTGATTAGGGTGACTGTTTTACTAAATATATCTTTGTTTATACAGCGGTTCATTAGCAAAGTCTCCGCGCCAAACATTTCTGGTACTTCTGTTAACAGACAAGTGCCGCCATGCCTAATAATTTCATCCGAAAGCTTCCCAACCAGTGGGTTGGCAGTTATGCCAGAAAACCCATCCGACCCACCGCACTTTAGGCCAACAACCAGCTTGCTTACAGGCACAGGCTCACGCTTAAATATTTCGGCATAAGTCACAAGTTCGTCTATTATCGAAAGCCCTGCGGCTATATCGTCAGATACATCTTGAGTGTTAAGAAACTTAACGCGTGTATCGTCCCATGTACCCAATACTTTTTTAAATTCATCTATGTGATTGTTTTCACAACCAAGCCCAAGCACAAGTACCGCTGCTGCATTGGGGTGGTTGGCTAAATTTTTGAGGGTGCTTTGGGTGTATACATGGTCATCACCCAACTGCGAACAACCAAACGGGTGCACAAAGGTATATATGCCGTCTACCCGGCCTTTGTGGCGGCGGTTGGCATCACTGGCTATTTTTTCGGCAATTTTGTTTACACAGCCTACTGTGTTAATAATCCATATTTCGTTACGTATGCCTACTTGGCCGTTTTTGCGCAGGTAGCCCTGGAAAGTTGCTGGGGCTGGGGCTTTGCTTTTGGATGGCATAATTTGACTGTAGGTGTATTCTAGTATGCCGCTAAGGTTGGTTTTTATATTGTGGGTATGGACATGTTCACCAGGCTTGATAAATGCTGTTGAATAGCCTATTGGGTTGTCATATTTTATTATGTTTTCGCCTTTGGCAATGGGCTTTATTGCTATCTTGTGGCCCGCCGGGATTGGGGCCATAGCGGTTGTACATGATACGCTTTCACCCGCTTTTATATCACATAAGGCCACAGCTACATTGTCGTTGGCTCCTATCACTACTGCATTATGTGTTTTGGTCATGCCTCACCTCAATAATAAACGCTTTAATGACTCAGCTACACCAACTGTTTGTATGCTTTGCAAATACCCTGCTGCCTTGTGCGCAAAACCGGGAAGCTTGTTTAAGTCCGTATCCCAAAAAGCAGCATGTGCACATGTTGCACTTACTATGGCACTAAAATCACATGTTTCGCTTGTAGCTTGCTGCCATTGGGCGTTAAAAAATTCTAAAACTTCTGGGCTATCGTTGGCTTCATTGGTTTTGTAAAAGGCTATAAGCGCCGCAAAACTAAATGTCAGGACATCTGGCAAGCGGTCTTTCTTCTTGTAATAATCATAAATTGTGGGTAGCACCCTGGCCTTAAACTTTGATACCGAGTTAAGGGCAATACTAAGCAAATAATGTTTTATATGGGGATTAGAAAAACGGTCAAACACAGATGCAGCAAAGGACATTAGATCTTCTTCATCAAGGTCAAGCGTTGGGATAATTTCTTCATAAATGCCTTTTTTCAAATATTCGATAAACAGTGGGTCACCCATCATCTCGCCTACTGTCTCTATGCCAGCCAAACGCGCAGCAAGTACTGACATGGTGTGGCTACCGTTAAGTATACGCACTTTGCGCATCTTGTAAGATGTGACATCACTGGTCAAAACCACGTTGAGCCCTGCATTTTTGAATGGCATGTCACTTTCAATTTCTTGTAGCACATTTACTGGAGCCTCTATTGCAAAAAAGTGGAATATTTCGCCTGTAACTAGCATGTCATCTTTATAGCCAAGCTCTGCTTCAAAAACCCCCGCTTCATCACGTGGGTAGCCGGTTACGATACGGTCAACTAGCGTGTTAGCAAAATAGTTGGCCTTGTCTACCCATGTTATAAAATCATCAGGCAGCTTCCATTTTGATGCATAGCACAGCACAACTTCTTTGAGGGTATCGCCGCTGTTGTCTATAAGTTCGCACGGCAAGAAAATAAACCCTTTGGCCATGTCACCACCAAAGTGTTTATAACGTTCATACAAAAGCGCCGTTACCTTCCCAGGGAAGCTTGCCGGTGGCCGGTCGCATAGTTTATCGGTTTCCAGGTACGCAATACCTGCTTCTGTTGTGTTTGAAATTATATAGCGCAACTGCGGGTTTTTCATTGTTTCTACATATGTATCAAAGTCTGTATATGGGTTTATAACACGATTTATAGACGTCACAATCTGCTTACTAGCTACAGGTTTGCCGCCTTCTAGCCCACGCAACACAACTGTATAGCAACAACCTTGTGCGTTGAGCTCATTGGCCATGCCTTGGGGTATTGGCTGCACTATGGCAATACGGCCATTAAAAAAACCCTTTATGTTAAGCTTATCTATAAATGAGTCCATAAACGCGCGCAAAAAATTGCCCTCGCCAAACTGCAAAACCTTTTCTTCTAGACCACTGACGGTATTGTTTTTATTTATATGGAAACCGATTCCCATGTTACGCAAAAAATTAGACTCCCTTTGAAGAAAGTCGCGGTCTAGCTTGTTGTATGAACCCATAAATTAATTCATGCCTCCTTCGTCGGCGGAACAAATAGGTTGGTATGAAAATCCGCTTCGCGGATGTTTCACACTTGGCCCCCTGTTGGTGTTTACTATAAATCTCACACTTAGTCTAGAATACGGTATTAGTGTTGTCAAGGCCTTGTTAGGCAACAACCCCCTTTCGGACTAACATTCACTTCACATACATATAATTAATACCGCAGTTAATCAAAAGAGGTGTAAACCATGAAAAGTATCTTTCTATTTTTAATTTTGCTTATTTTTGTATCAGCCTGTGGCCACAATGATGATAACATTGGCGGCCGCCTTCCTATGGTAGTGACCGAGTGGGCCAGCGATACAGATGGTGACGTTCTTGGCTGGTTTATACAAAACAATTATACCGACAACAACAGTTATACACCTACAGAGGTTGATATTGCCCGTATCGGCGATGACTTCCCGGTACCACGCGCCATGGTTGCCAAGATGTTGTCCCTAGCTCATACCTGTCAACAAACAATAGATTCTTGGGCACGTTACCCATCCATTATTTTTACAGATGTAAACCTCCAAAGCTGGTATTTTAAATATGTAAATGCTGCATATACCCTTAACCAGATGTCTGGTGGAGGTACAATGTTTAGGCCTTTAGACATGCTTACCTTACACGAGGCTGGGCTACTTATGTTGTCTTTAAACCCAGGCGGCCCGGGGCTACTTGTGACAGATGAAAACCGCAACCTCCCCATTTCATATGCGCTTTGGGTAGACCTTTTTATCCACTACATAGCAAATATAGACGAGGCTGGCGTAATCGTTACCACACAAGTAGTACCAGTTGCGCATAGCACAGTAACAGAGCAAATAATCACAAATAACGGGACATTCTCATCCATGGGCATAAACATGAGTGTTTACCTGGACAGGGAAGTAGAAATTTTACACCGAGATGGTGAAATATTAGCACTACTGGGCCAAGTCACAGCAATGCCCACATTACACAATGTTTTACTCCAGAACATAGATACCTTTGGCATCACTGCTTTTATTGGCGGTGCTGTACGCAACTATGTATTTGACGAAGGGGTCGCACAACCTCCTGAAGGCACCATAATTGCCGATATAACTATACATGGCAACACCGTCCTATCCATAACTCCAGCAGAAACAATATTACGCGGCACATTAGAGCAGGTAGGGCCACAAAGCATCGTATTACGCGAATGGGGCGCTATACCTATACGTTCTGGGTTTGCTGTTTATTTAGTGGCAAACGGCAATATAACAGAAAAAAACACAGCGGACTTGATTGTGGGCGCAAACATGGCTGATTTTCATCTTACAGGGGGTGCAATTGGAGCGGCAATTATTACAAGCAAGCCCACGCCAGTTAATATTCGTGTGCTCATTGGTACGTCCAACTTTGCCGGGCTAATTCACAATTATGTGTCTATCACGGCCACCGGCCAGTTTACAGTGTGTGATGGGAAAGACGAAATAATAAAAACCCTTGCCCAAGGCGAAGCATTTCCTGTCCCAAGCGGCCTTATGGGGCATAACCGCCTTTATATCCGGCCAGTAAACCCACAAGACCGCCTTGAAATCATAGGCCTAACACGAAACCACCCTACCCCACTTTACCGAGGCGCACTAGAAATTGCCCAATATGGTGATGGTTTTATTATTGTCAACGAATTGCCCCTAGAAGAATACTTATATGCCGTTGTCCCAAGCGAAATGCCTTCATATTTTGGGCTGCAAGCAGCTAAGGTACAGGCAATAACTGCACGTACTTTTGCCGTTAACCAATTTTACGAAAACCGCTTTAGGACATTTGGCGCACATGTAGACGACTCTGTAATCAGCCAGGTGTACAATAATATCCCCGAAAATGATATATCCAGGGAAGCAGTACGGGCCACAGCAGGGCTGGTAATGACATACAACGGCGAAATAATCCGTGCCAATTATTTTTCTACATCCGGCGGGGTTACTGCCAACGCCGGGGAAGTATGGGCTGCCGGCAGCAGCTTCCCTGCATATACACCAGCGTTTTTGACTTCGCGCTTACAATTTGACCCAAACGATATCGTAGACCCGGTACTTCGCAGCGCAACCAAGGATTTAAGCCGCGAGCAAAATGCCGCACTATTTTTTACTGCCACCAACATACCGGCATACGAACGGTACCTACCATGGTTCCGCTGGCAGGTACGTATGACTGTAGATGAGCTTACTCAAAGCATCAATGCCACCCTACCCGCTCGCCAGCAGGCCTCGCCACACATGATACACAGCTTAGATGCCACCGGCGCAACAACAGGCATGTCTACCGGCAACATAGGACAGGTAACCGCGCTAGAGGTAACACAGCGCGGCGCTGGCGGCAATGTTATGGAGCTGCTAATAACCGGTACAAACGGCCAAGTGCGCGTACAAACGGAGTTTAATATCAGAAGCATACTATCCCCACACGCCGCCACTATCACCCGCGAAAACGGCAGCCCCGTTAGCGGCTTAAACCTTATGCCCAGCGGCTTTTTTACCATACAAAAAGAAACCGGCACCAATGGCGCCCTAGCATCCGTGATATTTCACGGTGGTGGGCATGGCCATGGTGCCGGTATGAGCCAAAACGGCGCTAATATAATGCTAAACCAGGGGTATAGCTATCGGGATGTGCTAAAGCATTTTTATCCCGGGGTAGAAATTGATACTAATCTCAAGTAAAATGTAAATTTGCCCAAACGAAAAATCACTGATACCTGATATTTTCTATTTGGGCAAATTCTCAGAATTTATTTGAGATTAGTATGAGCAGTTGCGTTAACCGTAAAAATTACCTCTGCACACGCCCACTAGCATCCCCACCAGAAAGTGCATTAACCTCGCTAACACTTACCAGGTTAAAATCACCTTCTATAGAGTGCTTTAAACAGCTTGCCGCAACAGCAAACTCCAGAGCATCTTGTTTGCTTTTTCCGTTCATGAACCCATAAATTAGTCCCGCACCAAAGCTATCGCCGCCGCCTACACGGTCAACAATATTGCGTATAGAATATTTTTTAGAAAAACATGCTTCCTTACCGTCATACAACATGGCAGACCAGTCGTTGTGGTTAGCGGAGAAGGATTCGCGCAAAGTAATAGCTACATACTCAAGCCCAAACCTGTCTACCATCTGCTTGGCAACATCTACATAGCCGTCATGGTTTAGGTGCCCAGATGTGACATCTGTACCACTTGCTGTAATACTAAAAACATCAGACGCATCTTCTTCATTGGCTATTACCACATCAACATATGGCATAAGCTCTGCCATGGTTGCACCGGCTTCGGCCTTTGTCCATAGGTTTTTGCGGTAATTGAGGTCACAGCTTACGGTTATGTTTTTATCTTTTGCGGTTTTTGCAGCAATTTTACATATTTCAGCTGCAGACTTAGATAATGCCGGTGTAATGCCTGTGAAATGGAACCACTCTACCCCCTCGAATATCATGTTCCAGTCAAAGTCTTCTGGCTTAGCCGTAGCTATTGCAGAACCGGCCCTGTCGTATACTACTTTGGATGGGCGTTGATTTGCACCTTTTTCTAGGAAATAGGTACCTACCCTGTCGCCGCCGCGTACAATTTTGGAGGTATCCACACCAAAACGCGCAAGCGAGTTGACCGCTGCCTGGCCTATCTCATGCTTGGGAAGCTTAGTAACATAGGCCGCATCCAAGCCGTAGTTGGCAAGCGAAACTGCTACATTGGCTTCACCGCCGCCATATGTTGCGCCAAACTGGGATGCTTGAATAAAGCGCTCATAGCCAATGGGGGCCAGGCGTAGCATTATTTCACCAAAAGTGATTACTTTTTTCATCATGACTCTCCTTTAAGATAGTATTTATGCTATTTTTGTATAAGATGTATCCCAAAGCCGTTAACTTCCATATCCAGGTATACGGCTTTGATATTGCCTTTTGCATCTTTCTTAATTGTATCTTCGCGGAAATTTACCCCTTGCATTTCTAGCTGGTACATAGCGCGCTCTATGGAGTTTGTGCCTATGGCTATATGTCCGTTTTCGCCGCGCCCGGGTAGTGGCGTCATTGTCTCGACTATACTCCCCGCAAACACAGAGGAGTTACCTGGCTTATATTCTACACCAAACAACTGGCAAAAAATCTTTGCCACGGCATGAGTCTGGGGTTCGTCTTTGCAATTTATCCCCACATGGGCCAGGGTGTAGCCCAGCATAAGATTAACTGCTTCGCGGGTAAGCTTTGTTATAGTGGCAAAATCGCCGCTTTCTATTAGCTTTGGGTCTACCATCCAACTACCACCGCATGCGATGATTTTATCAAAACTTAGATAGTCATTAAGATTTTTGGCGTTAACGCCGCCTGTTGGCATAAATGTCAAATCCCCATATGGGCCAGACATAGCCTTGATAGCCGCAATGCCACCAATATTTTCGGATGGGAAGAATTTTACTGTTTTTAGCCCAAGTTCAAGAGCCGCTTCTATATCTGTAGGAGAGCTGCAGCCCGGGTATACCGGAACGCCCTTGGCAATGCAAGCCTTCACGATGGTTGCGTTAAACCCAGGTGATACCACAAACTTAGCACCAGCTCCAACTGCCCTATCTAGTTGGTCTAAAGTCAGCACCGTGCCCGCACCTACTAGCATGTCTGGGTAGGCGCTAACAATATTGCGGATAGATTCTTCTGCTGCTGCCGTCCTAAATGTAATTTCTGCACAAGGTAGCCCACCGTCAATAAGTGCCTTTGCCAGGGATACTGCGTCCTTGGCATTTTCTAGTTTAACAACTGGGACTATGCCTGTTTTTTTGATTTTTTGGAAAATGGTTTCCAACGTGATTACCCCTTTCTTAGCCGAATGCAAACAATGATTCATATTTTCGCATATCGCTTCACAGTATTTGTACTGTGCATGATTATATCAGTTGAAACCATATATACAAGTTTGTACAAACCGGTTTTTTTCGTTAATATACATATCACTAATACCAAAGATTTATATAAAGGATGAACACAAAATGACAGAGCAAAACGTTTTAAAACGCCAACACGGGTTGTTCGTAGCAATATGTGTGGTTGTAGGCTTTATAGTCGGCACAGGGATATTTTGGCGGCCTGGTCGCGTGTTGTATGAAGCAGGCGGGCGCATGTGGGTTGGCGTTTTGGCGTGGGTAGTAGGCGGTGCTGTAATTGCTACCTGCGTGTACATGTTTGCGGTAATGGCCGCCAGGTACGAAAAAATCCATGGTATGGTAGATTATGCCGAGGCTATTGTTGGCAAGAAATACGGCTACATGGCAGGTTGGTTTTTTTGTGTGATGTATCAGAGTGCAGGATACGCTATTATTGCGTGGATTTCTGCAAGCTTTACCGCTACATTGGCTGGGCACGAAAATGTTACCAATACGCCTTTTGTATTTTTTATTGCTACTTTCTACATGGCCATGATTTTTGCAATAAATTATCTGGCACCAAAGTTACCAATGAAGCTCAATGTTGCAACAACCATCGCAAGGCTGATACCGCTGGTTATAATGGGTACAATAGGCGTGGTGCTTGGACTTTTTATAGACAGCGGCCAAGCAGCAACACCCATAGTCGTGCCCAACCTTGGCGAAGGTATGGCTGCGCCGTCATTTCTTGGCGCAGTGTTTGCTACCGTATTTGCATACAATGGCTGGCAAGCCGCGGTAGCGTTTAACAGTGAAATTAATGACAGCAAGCGCAACCTGCCTATAGCGTTATTGGCGGGTTTTTTTATTGTTATGGTCATATATGTACTGTACTTTATTGGTGTTGTTACGATGGGCGACCCTTACGAACTTATGCGCAGTAACCAGCTAGGTACAAGAAATGCCTTTGTTAACTTATTTGGCCAGCCTGCAAGCTATGTTGTTTTAGTGTTTGTTATCATATCGGGGCTTGGTATTTTAAACATGTGCTGTATGGGAATGAGCCGTAGCATGTACTCACTGGCGCGGCGCGGCAAGGGGCCCATCCCAAAGCGGATGGTGCAACTTGACCCAAGTACCGGTGTGCCTGTATGCAGTATGGTAACTTGTGTAGCGATATCATTTATATGGATGATGGTGATTTACGGCAACCACAACAACTGGTTTGGGACGCTGGATGGCCGGCCTTTTAGGTTTGACTTGCCTGATTTTTACAATATGATATTTTTTGTACTGTTGATTCCTATTTTTATAGGATTTGTTATACGCAACAGGAACAACCATGAGATAGCTGTCATTAACCGCTTTGTTGTACCTTTCCTTGCGACTGGTGGTGCCGGGTTTATGATTTTTGCGTTGGTAATATCTAGCCCTGTACATGCGGTTGTATATATCGCGGCGTTTATGATACTGGGGTTGGTTGGGATGTTGTTTTGGAGAAATAGCAAGTCAATCTAAAGAATGCAACAACAAAGGATGACAAAATGAAAAAACCTGAACTCTTAGCCCCCGCAGGGGATTATGAAAAGCTTCAAATGGCTATTGCCTATGGCGCAGACGCAGTATATGTAGGCGGCAAGCAGTTTAGCCTGCGCGCAAACGCAAAAAATTTTGATACAGACGAGCTACGCAAGGCGATTGCATACGCCCACAGTAAGGATGTAAAAGTATATGTAAGTGTGAATATATTTGCCAACAACCATGATTTCACCGGCCTGGAAGAATATCTACAACAGCTAAAACAAATAGGTGCAGACGCAGTTATAGTAGCAGACCTGGGTGTGCTTGCTGTAGCACGCCAAATTCCTGGCCTAGAAATACACATAAGTACCCAGGCCAATATAACCAACTATCAAAGCGCTGAGTTGTATAAAAACCTTGGGGCCAGCAGGGTCATCTTGGCAAGGGAGTTGTCGCTGGGCGAGATACGTGAAATAACTATAAAAACCGCAACATCCAAGTCAACGGCAAGCAAAATGCTACCGGGCACTTCATCTTTCGAAACCGAAGTATTTGTCCATGGTGCTATGTGTATGTCATATTCTGGCCGGTGCCTACTAAGCAATTATATGGCAAACCGTGATGCCAACAAAGGTGACTGCGCCCAACCCTGCCGCTGGAATTATTACTTAACAGAGGAACTAAGACCAGGCGAGCACATCCCCATATACGAAGATGACCGCGGCACATATATCATGAACTCAAAGGATTTGTGCATGGTTAAACATATCCCAGAGCTGGTAGCTACCGGCGTGTCCAGCCTCAAAATAGAAGGCCGCATGAAAACTGCCTACTATGTAGCCGCCGTTACACGCATTTATAGGCATGCAATTGATGACTATTTCACATGCGAAAGCCTGTATAAATCCAAGCTAGATTATTATATGCACGAAATAAATAAAACCGGCAACCGTGATTTTTATACAGGTTTCTACTTTGGCCGCCCGCATGACGGACAAAACATGACCAACACAATATACAACAACACACAAGACTTCCTGGGTGTTGCTGTCGACTATGATGCCAATACCAAGCAAGCACTAATACAACAAAGAAATAAATTTGCAGTAGGCGAAGAAGTTGAATTTTTAAAAAGCGGGCAAAAACAAACCATCACAGAAATATATAACCAAGACGGCACCCCATTAACCACCGCACCACACCCTAAGCAGATGCTTCGCATACCGGTCACACATCCCGTAGAGAAGTTGGAAATAATGAGGCGTTCATGAAAAATATCTTACTAAAAAAACCCATACACAGAAGTGACATAAGGCTATTTTTGGGGCGCATGTATTTCACACTTAAGCGTCATATTACATGGCTTTTTGGTAGTATAAATTTTGCACGCAACAAGTCAAATGGTAGCTTTACTCACCTATATGCCTCCCACAAGACCCCGCTGTTACGCAAGCTAAAAGACGTTGATATGTATCTACAGCACAATAAAATCACCAATCTTAAGATAGCCGCCCCAAAAATCAATAACATTGTCCTCCGTCCTGGCGAGACATTCTCCTACTGGAAGTTAATAGGTAGACCCACAAAGCTAAAAGGCTACAAGCCTGGCATGGTACTTAAAAGCGGCAAGGTAACCGTGCGCACCGGTGGGGGGTTGTGCCAACTTTCAAATCTGGTGTATTGGCTTACTATCCATACACCTCTAACTGTAACAGAACGTCACCGCCATGGATATGATGTATTCCCAGATTCTAACCGTACGCAGCCCTTTGGTAGTGGTGCCACATGCTTTTATAATTATGGCGACTTGATGATAAAAAATAACACAAGCATGAACTTTCAGCTACAACTAAACATATCTGACAAATATCTAGAAGGTGCATGGCTATGCGACAGCACTCCCACATTTAGGTACGAAGTATACGAGAAGGAACACTACATGCGCAGCGAGTATTGGGGTGGGTATACCCGTCATAACACCATTTGCCGCCGGAAATATGACATACATGGCAACCTGTTGGACGATGAATATGTAGTAGAAAACCATGCGATTATGATGTATGCCCCATTCTTAACAGATAAAAACAGTGGTAATAGTGACTTAAATTAAGAACTTGTAATATTAGTTGCGAGTGGAGGTGCACAATGTTTGATAACATACAGCCAAAATGGTACATAGGCATTATTACACTTTTAGTAACACTAGTATTTTTTATTTTTGGTGCAACACCGTTACAGGTGCATTTTGGCATGTGGGGATTTGCTGCAACGCAGCTAGGTATATTGGTTATTGCGCTTACCCCGATATTTTTATTTAAATGGAAGATTAGTGATGTTATGCCATTAAAAAAAGTAACATTAAAGCAGCTTCTTGCTTTATTTGTGCTTTTAGTCGCAACATATATGGTGGTAAATGTTGTGTCTGTCATAACGGCATATTTGTTTCCGGCTTATACAGAAATAAACGCGTATATCGCAGAGTTCTTCGCGTCTGTGCCCTTTATTGTTGCAATACTGCTTGTGGGTGTCCTTACAGGCATTTGCGAAGAAGCACTACACAGGGGGCTGATACAACACACATTTGCAAAGCACGAAAATAAACTAGCTATTATGCTAATCATGGCTGTTATTTTTGGTGTTTTTCATTTGAGCCCGTATCGCTTTTTATCCACGGCTATTATTGGGTTTATGATGACATATATCATGTTAAAAACCCAAAACTTTCTCCTTCCAGTTATATATCACGCGCTTCAAAATATTATTGCGGTCACCATTGGCTATATCACGGGCGCTGGGGACAATGTGGGGCAAGGCGTGTCGGTTGTAATATCAGCTACAGCCATAGGCGAGATTTTGATAATAACTGCGCTATCACCGTTACTTTTTTATGCTGGTGTATGGTTATTAAACAGCTCTAAACCTACAAGAAAAGCCAAATATACAGCTTTGATATTTACTTTGCTATTGCCGGTTATGGGCTTGGGTGTGCTTGTTGCTTCACCCACACCTTCAAACATGTATGTTACCAATTTTAATATGACATACTATGTAAATCACGAAACAGAACCTAGTGTCTTTGACAATTTTGTTATCGAATATGACGGTATGTATGACTTGTTTGTATCCATAAGCAGTGAAGATGGCGTTGTTATTACATCTGTAAGGGTAGAGGATGAGAACGGTGATGTTGTTTGGGATGTACAAGGTGGCCGCTTTTTTGTTAACAGGCCAACACATTTGAATGCCGGTGTATACAAAGTCACTTTTACCTACGAGACAGAAAGCATCGAGCCGGTTTTGGTTGAAATGCATTTTTCTATACGGATTATGTAGGTGGTACGTTATGTATAGAAATATAACCATAGCGCACACTATACATACATTGACACGAAAGGATGCAAAACTATGTACCCAAATAAAAGTCTTACCCACACAAGTAAAAGCACCAAGCAAAGTTCTACACTAACAGAGACTGTGTCAAATGCAGAAAAAAGCAAAACCCAAAACCCACCGGGTGTTAACATGCCACCAGAAGAAGAAATGTCACCAGCTCAACTTGGTTAAACTTTGAGAATATAGCTCTTAATTTGGTATATGCTGGATAACATGTATGACAACAAGCCCCAAACCAATGCGGGCAGTAAGCCCATGAACCCGACCTATTGTAGAAGCTCCATCACTAAAAAACGGTGCAATTGCAATAAAGCCAGTAGTAATTGAAATCCCCCACACCACTAGTAACAGAATATCAACTATATATTTACCTCTTAGCGCCTTGATTAGTTTCCCAGCAAAGCAAGATTTGGTAACGGCTTTGATCCATTTCCTGTGTATGAAAATATGAATGGCAAAAAACAGTGTGCATGCACTACCAACAACAATATGATATATGGCCCCGTCTGCACCGTCCCACCTCACGAATGACAAGACTAAAAATATCGTCATTAGTATATCCACAATTATTTTTGTACGTTTGTTGTTAATATTAATGCCCCCTTTTGCATGTTTTGTTTTATGGCGAAGTTATTAGTAATTCTCGTATAAAAAATCCATCCACATATCATTAAGCCCGGCATTGCTTTGTACAAACTCTCTGGGGTTGCTATATAAGGCCACTAGCTCATCATAGCCAAACTCCGCAACTATGAACTGTATGAAGGCAAAGCCTACTTGATAAACCCCTTCGCCCGCAGTCATGCCGATGATTCTATCTACACTTGGTATTGCTTGGTTACTACGCATTTGGGTAATTGTGTCGGCTACAGTTTCATATTGGTTGGCGAAATACATTGCCAACCCTTCAGAAAGATGCGGGTGCATGGCTGTAGTCCTGAAACTAAGCACTCTGGCCGCGGTATGAACAAATTCATGAACAGCTATTTTTATCATAGAATTAAAATCATGTACAGGCCCAGCATTGTTGGGCGAAGCCAAGATGATTTCCCCTGTCACCATTGATACGCCAACCGCCCTTTCTCCTAGGCCTGGCATACCAATAGCATGATGAAAGTCTTCTTGACTTGCGTGGATATACACATGGGTAGGCCCGGGCGGCACAACCCCCAGTATGCCTGTTATCCTTTCGAAGCTGCTTTCTAAAGCATCGGCAATTGCCACTATGACCTGGTCATCATTACCGTAATAACGCAGCGCAAAATTTTGTGTTTCTAGCACAATAATATCCCGCCCGGCATCGTACACGATTTCTGGCACAAAGGTAATAGTTTCATATTCAATTAGTTCTGTTGTATGCTCTGGCGCTACAGCGTTGTTTCTGCACCCTACCAAAAACAAGATAAACAGCAAAACCGCAAATCTCATGTATCTCATATATCTCCTATCAACTCGAATTACGACGCATTGTAGCAGTTGCATGAACTACATGCAAGTACTATGGATACAAGTGAGAATTGCAAACAACATCCTACAGGCATAAAAAAGAGACGCACATAGGCGTCCCTTTTACATATACATTACCGCTTTTGTTTATAGATTACCCTCTACTTCTTCCCCAACCTCTGTAAAAAGAATTTTGTAGCGCTTGGTGGTAAACTTAAATACACAGTAGTTGGGGTCATCTGCATCTGTAAAATGGTGTGATAGACCATCGTACCACATTTCGGCCTTGACTTCTGGTGACGTAATGATTTCCATCTCGCCAACCAAGTTAATGCAATATTCTACCGTGGCAAAACAAACACTGGCACGGTTGCATTTTGCTACCCTTTTTGCGCCGTTTGCGTTGATGTTTGTGCAAAATGTCATCCAGTTAATCCCGTCACACTTTGACGGCGATAATATAGATGCCGTGGGGAAGCCTTCCAAATCAATCAACGAAAGGACACTAATCCCGCCTGTGTACTTGCCGTCTTTGACAGCGTTCATTTCTACTACTTTGCCAGCCTTGGCAATTACTTCATGATTCATGTATACAACAACCTTTCTACAATGCCAGCACTACCCCGCCCCTGTTTGCATAAGTAGCCACTACACCCCGGCATTCTTGTATAAGCACATCTTTGACATTAAGCTGCTTTAGCACTTCGTCTTTTAGGGCAACGGCTTTTTCGTAACACTTGCAGTGGGATATGGCCACAACGCGGTTTTCTAGGTCACTTGTGGTTTCTTTTATAAGCGCTACCAGCTTTACCATAGCCTTAGTATACCCACGAGCTTTATCTTTCATAGCTATTTCGCCTTCGTGGGCGCTGCATATTGGTTTTACGTTAAGAAAAGAGGCTAACTTAGCGATATAGGGTTTTACGCGCCCGGTTTTTACCAGGTTGTCGTACTTGTCCAGGATAAAAAATGTACGCATTTCTTTTATAAAGTGGTCTACCTCGTTTACTATTTCTAGGTTGCTTGTACCTTTTTTTATAAGCTCGGATATTTTCATGGCTATTACACCCTGGCCTACAGATGCAGATAGGCTGTCAAATATGTGGACAAACTTCTTCCCACATTCTTCGATGTACATGTCCTTTGCGGTCATGGCGCTTTGGTACGTTGCGCTTAGCTTGCTGGACAGTGTTACTACAAATATGTTTTCGCCGGACTTGAAGCGCTCATAAAACAAGCTTGGCGATGGGGCCGATGTTTTTACCCCAGCAGATCGCTCCATTTGAACAAGATAATCCTCAATATCCAGGCTTTCGTCGTCCAAGTACACCTTATCATCCAACTGAAGGTTTAAAGGGACATAAGACAAGTTACACTTCTCGTGATCTATGACATCTGTACTGATGTCACAGCCACTGTCTACGATCAAATTATTAATCATGTAGGCCTCCTGCCTGTAATGTAAGCTAGTGCTTACTATTATTGGGATTTTCTTCTGTTGGTGGCAGTATAGCACGTGGGCCAATATGCCACAAGTTATGTTGAGCCTATGTGTCTAATTTACTTTAAGCGACTTGAAATATCCTAAGAAATCGGCATTTTTGTTAAGCATTTCTTGGGTCATGTCTTTGATTTCGGCCATAGAAAGTACACTTGCCGTTAGTGGGTCAAACAAGTTGGCCTGGTATACGTTCCAGGGGTTGCCCTCTATAGCAGCGGAGATTGCAAGCCCTTCTATTAATGCAGAATGGCTTATCATAACTGCCAAGTTGGCTGGTATTTCGCCTACATGCAGGTACTGCAAGCCCGCCGGGGATGCTAGTACAGGTGTTTCCACACATGCAGATTGTGGAAGGTTGGGTATTATCCCATTGTTGGGTTGGTTGCCGTTAAATACAAATGGCTCCCCATCTCCAAATAATGCGTTGAATATATTGGCGGTATATTCGTTGCCGCGCTTTAGGTCAATATTGTCGTTGTTTATAAAATCCTTAAACCTGCGTTCCCAGGCATTTTCGTCTTCTTTTAGGGCATATTTTAGTATATGAGCATGTTCTCCTGGGTTCCAATTAGTGCCGTGAGTGCAATATTTTTGGATTAGGTCTGGCCGTTTTCTAAACCATGGTAAGTATTCTGAGTTGTGGCCGGAAGATTCTGTTGGATAGTAGCCAAGTTGTAAAAACATCTCGTTGCGTACCAGCTCGGCGTTGGTAACGGTTGGGTCGTTCATAACTTTGTCTTTGATTAAGGGGTATACATCGTGGCCGTTGACTTTAAAGTCCAGATAAAACGCTTGATGGTTAATACCTGCACAGGTGTAGGTATACTCGCCTGGTTTTGCACCTATCCAGCCGGCCAGCATTTCTGCTGTACCTTGTACGCTATGGCAAAGGCCTGTTACTTTTACTTTGCTCATCTTTTGCAAATAACTGCACAACATGCCCATGGGGTTTGTGTAATTTAGCACAATCGCGTCTGGGCACATGACTTCTACATCACGTACAATGTCCAAGACCACAGGTGCGGTACGCAAAAAGCGGAAAACACCAGAAGGGCCGCGGGTGTCGCCTATATTAATGTCCACCCCGTATTTCATGGGGATTTCTAGGTCATGCCGCCACACATCAACGCCGCCGTGCATTACTGTAATAATGACTCCGTGTGCGCCTTCAAGTGCTTTTTTACGGTCTGTTGTTGCATGGACTGTTGCCGGGTAGTTACCGGCTGTTATAAGTTTTTGGACTGCTTGTTTTGCGTATTCCAGCCGCCCTTCGTGGATATCCATCAGGTGCAGCTCGGCATTGCTTAGAGCTTCAAAACTCAATATATCCCTTGCCAATGCCCTGGTAAAACCCTGGGAGCCTGCGCCTATAAATGCGATTTTTTTCTTCATATTCAATTAATGCCTCCTTCTGATTTATTTCGCCATAGTATAGCATATAGCCAATTAATTCGAAATCAGTCCAGCCTGTCGCCAAAAAAGCGTTGAAGCGTCCGCTATTTTGTCTCGGGCTGAACTGTTTCTCATTTAATTGGCTATAGTAGCAGCGCAAAGGGTTTGTTTTTACGCAAAAAGGCGTTTGTATCGTGTGGTATTCCACCGTACAAACGCCTTTTTTCATAAACTGTGATATTGATATCTTAAATTACTGCTTATCCAACCACTCTACCGCGGCATCGGCCACATCTTTTAGGTTGTTGGGTACAAACGGGCTTGGAAGCCCTGCGTCTTCTATAAGCTCTACAAATGTCTTTGTCCCTGCAAAACCCAATAAGCGCCTGTACTTTGCCCATGCATCTGACGGGTTTTTCTGGTTTTGAGCCCAGAAGCTAAGCGCCATAATTTGTGCTAGGCAATAATCTATATAATAGAAAGGTGAGCTAAAGATATGCCCTTGTGATTGCCAGCGGCGGCCTTGGCCATAGAAGTCTGTACCCTCTAAGTTGAGCCATGGGCGGTACTTGCTTTCTAGCTCAAGCCATAGCTGGTTACGCTCTTTGGGTGACATGTTGGGTTTTTCATATATATGATGCTGGTACTCGTCCACCATTGTGCCATACGGTATAAATGTTAAAGCACTGGCTAGGTGGCTATAGTAATATTTTTGGGTTTGGTCACCAAAGAAACCTTCCATCCAAGGCCATGTGAAAAATTCCATTGCCATAGAGTGGATTTCTGCTGTTTCCATGGAGTAGCGCCTTAGTGCAGAGGGGTAGATATCCCTTGCCAAATATCCCGCAAAGGCATGGCCGGCTTCATGTGTTAGTACATCTATATCCCCGGATGTACCGTTAAAATTGGCAAAAATAAACGGTGAGCGGTAAATGGGGATATGCGAGCAATATCCGCCGGCTTGCTTGCCTGGGCGGGTAAGCACATCGAACAGCTCGTTCTCTAGCATGAAGTCTATAAACTCTGCTGTTTCTTCGGATAGCTCGTGGTACATTTTTTTGCCATGTGCGAATATCTCGTCTGGGGTACCCATTGGCTTGGCGTTACCCTCTGGATACTCGAAGAAATCATCATGCATTTTTAAAGGAGTAGTTGTGCCTATGCGCTTGGCTTGTTCGTCTTTCAAACGCTTAGCAACTGGCACTATGTGCTTTATCACGCCTTCGCGGAATTTTGCAACCAGGTTTGCGTCGTAACAGTTACGCTGCATACGATAATAACCAAGTTGGACAAAGTTATCATGCCCAAGCTTCTTGGCCATGCGGGTCCTTATTTGCACTAGCTCATCAAATAAGCCGTCTAATTTTTCTGCATTGCTTAGGTACCATGCAGATGCTGCTTCTATTGCGGCTACGCGTACGGCTTTATCTGGGTTTTCGTAGTATGGCCTAAGTTGTGCCAAGGTTAGGGTCTTGCCATCAAACTTGATTTGGGCAGAGGCGATTAGCTTGCTATACTCGCTTCTTAGCTTGTTTTCTTCTTGCATGTCTGGCACTATTTCGGGGCTAAAAGTCTTAAGATTCATTTCTGCATTTACAAACAGCAGGTTGCCCCATTTGGCCTCCAGGTCTTTCCTGAAAGGTGTGTCAAGGAGTGCTTGAGTAAAGGCTTGGTATACAGATTGCAGTTTGGGGCTAACCTCGTCCATGTAGGTCTTTTCTTTGTCATAAAATTCGTCGTTGGTATCCAGGGTGTTGCGGATACGGGCAATTGCGAACATGGAGAATAGGTAGCCGTTGTACTCGTCATACTCCTTGTAGGCTGCGAAGCATTCTTCTGCGCTTGCGGCAGTTTTAAATTTCTCTAAAATCTCTGTCAGCTTGGCGCTTACCTCGTCATACTGGGGACGGGTGTAGGGCATTTGCGGGAATTTCATGTTGCACTTCCTTTCTTTGGTTTTATTGTATTATAACAAATTTTACGAAGCCGCGATAAACTTGGCGATTTTTTTCTTATCTGCCAATGGGTTAAGCTTTAATACTTGTGTTTCTATGGCATTAATAGCTTCTGTTTTGCTTGTATTAGCCGCTTCGCTAAAAACATCTTCGCCAAAAAAGTGCTCTGTTGTGCAAAACACGGTAGAGGGCCAGCTTGCATTTTGGCCGGGTGCTATATCTAGGCCTATGTCAAGATTCTTTCGTGTCGTCCTTTGTTGTTGCCCGCTCATGGTCAAAAACATACCCATTTGCAGCTCTACAAGCGCCCTGTCAAAGCCAGGCTTTTCTTCTCGTGTAAACCTGGCCAGTTGCTTTATTGTATGAAGCGGCAGGTTGCCGTTTTCGGCGACAACATCGTATATGCGCTTAGCAAAATAACTGATTTCGCCCGCGGCATAAGCATCATTGAAGTCATAGCCGCCGCGCCTAGCCGCCAAGAAATACGGGTACCACTGTCGTGTGATATACCCGCCTTTTTTGAAAAATATCTTTGCATATGCAATGTCATCGCGCTGGTTAAGGACACGGATACGCCACTCCCATGGGTCTGTTTCCGGGTCGCCGGTATGCCACTGTATTGGCGAGTCGCCAGGTACGGGCTCGTTCCAGCCATGGTGTATGATTGCAAAAATACCCTCGTCGTTGCTGCCACTCATAGAAAACCCCGCAGCTAGTAGGGTATCTAAAAAACCGTTGTAATCTTTAATCATTAGTTATCCTTTAAAAAATAGCCTGTAGCCAGTTACAACCCGCTACAGGCTATTATATTGTTGTGTTTGTTTGCTAATTACTCGTCAAGCAAGTCAAAGTCCACCATGATAGGTGCATCCCCTGCTTCGCCATCTTCGTAGCTTATGCACTCCCCAAATGCGGCAGCATAAAAACTTGCAAAATATTCGCCGTCATTGTTGTAGCCATAAGGGTCGTTGTAGGGTGTATAAGAATATGGGTTGTATGCGTAGTTGTAGTCATATCCATCGTAGTCGTATTCATCATTGTTTTCGTAGATGTAGTTGTTTACGTAACCGTAGCCTACATAGTAGTTATAGTCATCTTCCTGCATTGTATATTCATAGTGATAACCATCGCCTACTACATAGTCTTGATAACCGTCCGCACCATCAATAGCAAATACAACCACCGTGGCCACAACAGCCAACACTACAAGAAGTATCAAGACCCGAAACTTTTGTGATTTTGTTATATGCTTTAGTTCGTTTAACATAAGCATTCTCTCCTTTAAATTTATGTACTGGTTGGTTGCTTCATTTGTAGAGCTTATGCCAACCGTGGGTATTATACTATAGTATGCTTGTGAAGGCTACCCTTGTAATTTAAATTTAAAACTTTTGCGTTGTTGATTTATTGTATAGCAATTCACTTTAAATCGGCCCCGCCTGTCGCCGAAAAAGCGTTGAAACGCTCGCTATTTTCGGCTCGGACGGGACCGTTTAAAGGGGAATTGCTATAACTACAAACAACTCCGTAAACCTTCTTTGTCCAGTCATAGATATCCTTGCAGTCGTTTTCGACATATATAACTTTGTCCGCAAGATTAAAGGGGATAACCCCTGTAAAGTCTAGTCTATGATGTTCTGGAATTATGCAGCAATATAGCGATTCTGACAATAAGATTTCATCTTTCACTTTACCGGGATGATAGCCGTCGTTAACAAAACCTATGTGATTTACCATGGTATCATACTTGAAGAAAAACCGCACACCGGGCTTAAATCCGGTGCTAAACTCTGTTTCGTTGGGGAACTTGCCTAGCATCCGCTCCATAACAAGGCTGTCACCTGCAATACAACTTCCCCAAGACATCATTACATAATCGAAATAATCAAGCGGGTCCTTGGAAGCTTGTCTTTTTTCACCTTGTAACTCTTGCGCTGGCTTGCCCCTTGCGTTTACTGCCGACAATATTTTGCCGCATTCAAAAATGGACTTTGCGCTTTCGATTGCCGTGCCATGACAAAGATACTCTGTTAGGCAACCTATTTGTTTACACGCAGTACATCCGGGTACGACATTGGGCATTTGTGCTGGTATATATGAATCGGGAGCTGACAATGCTAATTTTACCGCAGTAATAATAGCGTGATTATCGCATACAAACTCGGTATTTCTGTTGTGTTTTTTTTCGTAATTGTAGAACCAAAGCAGCTTTGTTAGTTCCCAATTTGTAATCTTTGGGTAATCAGCTAACTTAAAGTAATAGACGCCGTCCCAGATGCCTGGATATTTGTGATTTCCTGCAATATTAACAATCACATCAACACACCCCAGAATACATACGTTATAGCAATCGCTTTTGGCCCAATCATCAAAACCGCCATATTGCCGACTATGAATTACTCCACTATTGCCAGTGATACCTCTTCTTATACACAAAAATCAAAGATGCCGCAACCATAGCAATACCTAGGATAACATTACCTGACAAAAAAACATCATCCTACTGCTGCCGCCAGTAAGGGGCAGATTAAACTGTGTGACGTTACCAACCCACCAATTACCGCTTGCTGGTGGGTCTTGCACAAATGGCGGGTTACCCCCATGGCATTAATGAAGGCGGCACCGATGGCATAATGCACTGCTTAGTGCAGTGATACTCAACAACAAAATAAAATGCCTTATGCAGTTAAAGCGGCATGATGAATGCAAAAAAATAATTGAAGATGGGCTTGCTATAGCCAAGAAGGGAAATAACGAAACAATCATCATCTATCTTGAAACAGCAAGATGTTTAATGACTATAAAAGACCCAAAATCCCAAGATTATCTAGAAAATATCACAATCCCACACTTCCGAAACTCTAACACGACCCTAATATACGATGTACTTGAAATATGCTATACCCTAGAAAACTTCTACAATAAAAACCGCAGTAAAACTAAGGCATTGAACATGGCAAAAGTGTCACGGGATATTTTATATGAGATGTTTTATGGCCGCCCGGTAAAAATAGATGCGGTGTATCAGTAGTTGAGACGAAATGCTGAGAGCGGCTTGTTGGCAGAATTTGATGAGAGGCTTTGGTACGAAACCATTGAAACCCTAATAAATAAAGTGCCTGCGGCTAATGGGAAAACCCCTAGTCGTAGGCACTTTTTTGTGTAGAATATAATCGTATTCAAAAGGTTTTTTGTGTACTTGTATTCTTTGTATGCATTGCGAACAGTTAGCTAACGTTCCTTTTGTGTCGCATTAAGTCGCTAGTCACTCGCAATAAAATGAGTTAATTTGTTGATCTAACTGACGCGATGTCCAGCCAGACTCTGCACATTCGGTTAAATAAAATTCACGGCGGCTTGGATCATCAACATTCGGTAACATGTCTATGTTAATTCGCTACGCAGTGCGTAGCGAAATGGGAAGGTGTGGTAGAACTCAAAAATATTTAGTACATTTCTACCCCAAGAACCGCATGGGCTAAATCTGACTTAACGAATATCATTGCATTATTCGCTGGGTCATTGGCCATAACAAGCCCTGCGACTATATTTGAGCCTGTGATAAAAACAAGTCCTCCACTGTCCCCACCAATGGCTCTTATATTTGTCCTGGTTAGATTGGTAAAGAACACTCCATTTAGTGTCCCTCGATGGTCATCATCCACCACTTGTCCCCAAGTCTCGCCACGACTAAAATGCCCTACCATTGCTACAGTAGTCATTCGTCCTGGACGATTATTTATTGTAGGCTGAATTGTTGACAGATGGCCACTAAAAGGCAATGAATTTGAAAGAATAACGTTGTGTTCGGTTTGAACAAAAACAGCGTCTACGCTACCACTAAAAGAGAACCCACTTACCCGTCCCATGATATCACGACTAACATTTAATGCCCAAGCATTATTCTGAACCCTACCGTGAGGAGATGTAAGAAACCCCACAGCACTGGCATTTGCCCGCCTACGAACCCTATAACCAACAGGCCCTTCAAGACGACCAAATGCGGCAGTATCGAATAGGACATAACTCCCAGGGGCAACGTAAATGGGATTGTAAAATCGTGGATTTGATGTATATTCGCCCCAAAATATGCTCCACTTTCAGGAAGTAAATGCACGGTCCTTCCTGTATTGATGTCCTGTATAGAACACATAAAACTAATCATAGGTGATTCGAAAAAATGCTTATGAAAAAAATAAATTTCATCTTCGTCATTATAATATATAACAACCCTATTTAGCTCTGGCCTTATGCCAAACCAGAAATTATCAATAATCCCGGCGTAAACAAGTTCTACCATCCTATCCCATATTAGGTCAGCAGTTTCTTCAAGTTGAACATGACTAAATTCAACAGACTCTATGATAATACCATCTATATCACCAAGCCTTGCTATTCCAGTTTCGTAATAAGAACCTCGAAGATACAAATCTACTACCGCAACTACCAATAACCCATCATCACCAATAAAAATACCACCCAAATGCTCTGGATATATAAAATTCGTAGCGGCATCATTTAGGCATAATGTGCTGTTAAGGATATCCATATACATGCGAGATCTTTCTTTATTTATTATTTCTTCGCGACTAAAACCCATTTGTAACAATATCTGGCGATGGAAATCGTTGAAAAATTCATCATCATATAGGTCTGTTCTTTGAGGAGTATGTGATAAATAATAGATTTCGTTTACAGCCTTATCAAATGAACGAACCCTATGTCCATTATCATCTGCATATACCTCAATATGTCCTGTAAAACCAAGCAAAAATATCAATAAAAAAGCCAAGTAAGAATAATTCATCACGAAACCTCCTTCTTGGCTTTATATGAAATTGCTAATCTAGTATAACAATCGTAGATGTAATACAACATCCATGACCTCATTGCGCTGGCGGCAGAGTTGGTGGTGGGCCGTCCAGGGGGCCACTAAAAGTCGTGAAAGTAATGCAAATACTCAGGCCGTGTTGTGCTGGTGGCTGGTATGGAGGCGGGCCGCCCTTTGGCCCCCCAAAAGCAGTTATAGGCAGGACTAAAATCATCATAAGTACCAATAGCAAACCAATTAAACGTTTTCCCATGTCTACATATCCCCCTCTATTAACTCATTGTACATCTGCTTTTGTATCTCCAGTGCGTGATTGCTACATTTTAAAGCAGTTTCTATATTTCCAAAATCAAAATCACTTAGCTGCATGCAATAATCCACTTTAAGACCTCATTGCTCTGGTGGCAGGGATGGCGGTGGGCCATCATTAGGGCCACTATAAGTCGTGAAAGTAATGCAAATGCCCAGGCTATGTTGCGTTGGTGGTTGGGGCGGCGGGCCGTCTCCATCCCCACCTCCGGGCCCCCCAAAAGTAGTTATAGGCAGGATTAAAATCATCATAAGTGCCAATAGCAAACTAATTATATGTTTTCTCATGTCTACATATCCCCCTCTAGTAACTCATTATACATCTGTTTTTGTATTTCCAGTGCATGATTGCTACATTTTATAGCAATATCTATATTTCCAAGTTCATTGTAAAAATTACTTAGTTGTTCATAATAATACACAATCGCTTCATGCTGGCCATACTCTTTTAGTTTAGGAATGACAATCTCACTTAAATATTTTGCCGAATTCAAATCATTATGCATTAATATGGAATGTTTTATAGCATCGAACTTTGTTTTCCAATATTCGCTTCTAGTTATGCTCATGCCTTTCTCTGCATACACTACAGCTTCGTCACTTTCATCGTTGTTTATTAGTGATGAAGCTTTAAGGTATATGCTGGCAATATGCCCACTTTCACCTACATGCAAATATTCTAATGCTTTATCGAAATAATCTATTGCTTTATCGTAATCACTTATCCTTCTATAGACCCTTCCTAAACTAAAATACGTGTAACCCAATCCTTCTCTAGACTTATTTTTCGTTTCAATTACATAGCGCCTCTCTAAAACTTTAAGAGCTTCATCACCTCTACCAATTTTACTAAGGTCATTGGCCAAATATCCATCAATATAAACATCAAACCTCCTGTTAGGCTTCCCATTATAAGCCTTACCCCACATAGCCATATGCTTCGCCTTTTTCAAGTACTCTACCGCCCTGGTAGCATAACCCCTGTCCGACAAGCTCATACCCAAGCCAAAATAAAAACGCACATCAGCCCATGTATCATTTTTGTCCAACTTTTCGGCCGACTTATACGATTTAATAGCATCTTGATAGTGCTTGCCCACAAACGCCTTAGCTCCTAACAGGCAGTTGTAGTGGTACCAATGTCTTGCGCTAAACTCATTGGTGCGCTGGCTTAGAGCTGTCATTGTTTCTTCATAAGATTTCATATCATTTATAAGATAATAATAGTCCGCCGCGAGCAAATCATACATATTTATTGTGCTGGGGCTAAAAGAAGACATTGCGGACTTTTCCAGCCCAGGTTTGAGCTCACTTGCTTTGGCTATGTCACCGTAGTTAATTGTTACTTTCCAATCATAGAGGCGAGTCATAGTATCTTCTCTCTCTCTATCGAGGATGGGAGAGCTATGCAAGTTGTACTTGTTCTTGAGTTTGACAACAAACTCAAAACTCGCCTGCTCCTTATTGGCTTCTAGGTTGTAAACATACGCCTCTGTACAGTCTAGGTCCTTGGCAAACTCGGCCAGCGACAGGCCAAGGCTTTGTCTTATTCTTGTAAGTGTCTTGCAGTATATCATAACGCCCCCTTACTTCAAGAATTTGTGCTATTTGTATTATTTTTCTCACTTGACCCATGTAAAACCATTTATGGGTTCATAATACACGCCTTGATTCATTGTGTCAATATGTAATTTGATATTTTTGTATATATTTCGACAAATTTCACATTGACATATATCAGGGTGCTGTTATACCACAAGACCACCTACATCCCCAACTTCACAATGCAATACAAACCTAGTTTCAACTTTCCCGTCAACGCACTGTTTATCAAATGTCTGCTTTAGTGTTTCGCAATATTCTTCGTAATTGTCGTCTTCAGGTGTCGGAGCTAGGGAGCTAGACAAATGGCCGTGCAAAAACTCACGCAACCTGCTGTGATGCGTAAATTCAAATGTTTTTGATATACACCGGCCGTCTTGAAAAGGAGACGCGCTACTTGGCATACCCACCCCAAGCGAGCATATGACAACATCAAACCCGCGGCTGTTTCCCCGCAAGACCCTCTTAAACTCAGGGACGGCTATACCACTGTCAAACCAATGATACGAGTTGCCGCAAAAAACAAGGTCTACTGTGCTATCTGGGAGACAGGTGTTTTCTGCTGTGCTTTCTATGGGGATGCAGCTCGGGAAGCCAGCCAGGTTATTTACTAGTACCTGCATCATGTCTTTGTCCGGTTCTAGGGCATATACGGTGCTCCCGCTCTTTAGGAAGCCTTCTGTTACCTTGCCGGTACCCGCGCCCATATCTGCAATTGTTGAGTCCTTTGCCAGGCCTAGCTCATCATATATGTAATCGAAAAATTGCTTTGGATAATGCGGACGGCCTATGTTATAGCTCTGTGCCTTGTGTGCGTGGGTATTTTTATGCCGTGATGTCATGCGCGGTACCTCCGTTTAGGTTGTATCCACTATAAAGCCTTAGCCAGCATAATATCAGGCTTACCTCTCCCGTTTGCATCGGGCACAACACCTACTACCTTGTACCCAAGCTTCATATAAAACGCAGCTTGGTGCGTACCCGGCTCAAACTCACGTATGCGCGTTGGCAGGTCGTCATATAAATCTACATTGGCGAAAGATGTTTCGCCGCCGGGCAGCTCATCATCGGCACCTAGGTACATGGTCAAGCCGCCTTTTTGCTGTGCGGCTTCTTCTATTGCTGTCATTAGCATTTTGCCAATGCCCCGGCCTTGCATATCATGCCGCACTACCAGAGGGTGGAGTTCAAATACCCGGCTTTCATACTCTGGCAATATCCCGCACCAGCCAATGACTTCATCATCTTGTATTGCGGCCAAGAATACAGCATCCGGCTCATCGTTATCGTCTAGTAAGTCGGATACTTCGTCTAGGGCATCTTCCAATGTAGGCCAGCCACGGGGCAGCTCGTTTGTTAGCATTTGTGCGGCTTGTACGCGCATTGGCTTGCTCAATGACTTCATGTTTACTATTTTCATAGTTTGTTTAACTCCTCCGCCAACAACTGGTTTTTAATACGGATATGTGTACCCTTTACCCCAAGCGACCTGGTTTCTATTACCCCGGCACCTTCTAATTTTTTGAGTGCGTTAACAACTACAGACCTGGTAAAGCCAAGCTTGTCCGCGGTATGCCCAGCAACCAGCCGCCCTTCTGGCCCGCCAATGGCACGTATTATATGTACAGCCGCTTCCAACTCAGAAAAGCTAAGGGCGTTGATGGCGCTGCGTACTGCTTCTTGCCGCTCTTTGCGTTGTTTTTTGGCTTGCTGCTCGTATTTGCGAAAAAGTATCGTGCATATGCTAGTGGCTACATTTGCCATAAGCTTGTCGTCGTCATTAAATGGTGAGCCGTCGCGGGTTAGGCAAAGGACGCTTGTACTTGCCGGTATTGGCAGTTTTAGCATATCACCACTTGGGCGCACGCCATCTTGAGGCAACACTTCCACTAGCAATTTACCATCGGGCGCGTACAAACACACATGCGCCCCTGTGTGGGTACGCAATAAATCACAAAGCCCGGCCAACCAGCCGTCCTCGTCGGCAGACGCAAGCATTTGGTTTAGCTGGGCTATGAATGTGTTCATACTTATATCCTCATTAATCCTTTATCAATAATATCAAAACTATCGCCTTTACCAATAGTATCAAAACCAAAGTCTATTCTTCTTCCGGCGCTTCTACCGCCTCTGTTGCATAGGTACAGGCCGAACACGCAATTACGCGCTTCTTGCGGCCTTTTTCTACCAGGTATGCGCCGCAGTCTGGGCATGGCTCGCCAGTGGGTAGGTTCCAGGAAATAAACTCGCACTCTGGGTTCTTTTCGCAGCCGTAGTAATTGCGGCCTTTTTTTGATTTTTTGATAACAACCTTGTTAGAACATAGGGGACATGGTACACCTGCATCCTCTAATATTGGCTTGGCATTTCGGCAATCTGGGAAGCCTGGGCAGGCCAAGAATTTCCCAAACCGGCCAAACTTTATAACCATGTTGCGCCCGCAATGCTCGCACAATACATCTGTTTCTTGGTCTTTGACTTCTATTTCACCAATTTGTTCTTCGGCTTCTTGGATTTTATTTTCCAGGGGCGGGTAAAAACCGCGTACGATGTGCTTCCATTCCAGCTCGCCCAGCTCTACCCTGTCTAGGTCGTCTTCCATACGGGCGGTGAAATCTGCGTTTACTATGTCTTCGAAATAGTCGTTCATGATTTCGTTTACTATTTCCCCAAGCTCTGTAGGGTATAGTACTTTGTTTTCCTTGGTTACATAGTAGCGGTTCATAAGGGTTGTGATGGTCTGTGCAAATGTACCGGGGCGGCCTATGCCCAACTCCTCCATTGTACGCACCATACTACCCTCGGAGTATCTTGGCGGCGGTTGGGTAAAATGTTGGCCCGGCTCAAACGACTTTGCTTTTAACTCATCACCCAAGGTAAGAGCTGGGATTTTTACGTCTTTTTCGGAATCTTCGTTCTTGCTATACACGGCTAAGTACCCGTCAAATTTTAAAACAGAGCCGCTGGCCCTAAAAATAGTTGTAGCGGCAGAAATTTTTACGGCCAGGGTATCGTATATGGCCGGTGTCATTTGGCTGCCTACAAACCGTTCCCAGATTAGCTTGTACAGCTTGTACTGCTCTGGTGACAAAGACGCTTTTACTGCCTCTGGCAAGCGCGCAACGCTTGTGGGGCGTATAGCTTCATGAGCGTCCTGGGCACGGCCCTTTGTCTTGTACTCTGGCCTTTGGTTTGGGATATAGTCTTCACCATACTTGTCTTGTATCAGGGCTTTGGCTTCCTCGTATGCATCGTCTGACACGCGAGTTGAGTCTGTGCGCATGTATGAGATAAGGCCCACTGTACCCTCACCTGCTATGTCCATACCTTCATATAATTGCTGGGCTATACGCATCGTGCGGCTGGTGGCATAGCCAAAGAGCTTAGACGCTTCTTGCTGCAAGGTGCTGGTGATAAAGGGTGCGGCTGGCTTCTTGGTGCGTGTACCTTGCTTTATGTCTTGCACCTTAAACGATGCTTTTTTTACTTGGTCTATTACTGCTTGGGTATCGGCTTGTGTTTTGAGCTCATGTTTATTGTTATCAGAGGCAACATAGCGGGCTGTAAACTTGCCTTTATCGCTTTCTAGGTTTACCTCAAGAGTCCAATATTCTTCTGGGATGAATTGCTCTATTTCTTCTTCCCTGTCGCATACCAGTTTTAGTACTACTGACTGTACACGTCCGGCACTGGTGCCTTTTCTTACTTTTTTCCATAGTAGGGGGCTTATACGGTAGCCTACTATACGGTCTAGTACGCGGCGGGCTTGTTGGGCATCTACCAGGTTCATGTCTATGGGGCGGGCTTCTTTAAGAGATTTTTTTACGGCGTTTTTTGTTATTTCGTTAAATGTTATGCGCTCTATTTCCTTGCCTTCTAATTTTAGGGCATGGATTAGGTGCCAGCTTATGGCCTCGCCTTCGCGGTCGGGGTCAGTTGCGAGGTAGATTTTTTTTGCCGCTTTTGCTTCTTTCCTTAGGGTGGCCAATATGTCGCCTTTGCCTCTAATGGTGATGTACTTTGGCTCGTAGTCGTTGGATATGTCTATGCCAAACTGGCTCTTGGGCAAGTCGCGGATATGACCAACACAGGCCTCGATTTTATAGTTTGACCCCAGGATTTTTTTTATTGTTTTGGCCTTGGACGGGGACTCTAGGATTACTAGGTTCTTTGACATGTTGTACTTTACTCCTTAATAGACTTCTTTGGAAACTTTCCAATCAGAGTTTCCAAAGAAGTCATGTTCTTATCTTAACATCTTGTATATCTTGCGCCTGGTAATTTTTTTATTAAGCCTTTTAACTCCAATGTTGTGCATAAATAATGTATCTTACCCGACGGGAAATTTGTCGCCAGGCAAAGGCTGTCAAAACTTACCGCATCAAAGGTCAGGCTATCATATACCAGTTTTTCTTCAGGTGCAAGAGACAATACAGCGTTTTCTTGGGCTTTGGATGTTGTGCCGCCATGGGCATATTGGTTTAATGGGTCAGATGTGTCTACAGCATCCGACAGGCCTAGCGCATATAGTACGTCTGTATAATCTGTTACGGGGATTGCGCCCTCGCGTATTAAGCTGTTGGTACCGGCACTTAGCGGGCTATTTATATTACCCGGTACTGCCAGCACATCACGCCCTTGCTCTGTTGCTTGGTCTACAGTTATGAGTGTGCCGCTTTTCTTGCTTGCTTCCGCTACTATTATTACCCTACACAGGCCGCTTATTATACGGTTGCGTGCCGGGAAAAAAGCGGCAATTGGCCGCTGACCCGGTGGGTACTCGGAAAGCACGCAGCCGTTTTCTATAATTGAACCGCGTAAATGTATATTTTCTGACGGGTAACATATATCTGCACCACAACCCAGCACGGCAATGGTCTTGCCGCCGCCTTCTATTGAGCTGCGGTGCGCTATACTGTCTACGCCGCGTGCCATGCCGCTTACTACTACTATACCATGCTGGGCCAGTGGTTTTGCCAACAGGGCGGCAGCCATCTTGCCATACTCTGTACAACGTCGCGAGCCGATTATTGCCACCTTGTGGGTAACATCGGCAGCCAGTTCGCCAATGCAAAAAATCCCTACCGGTGGGTCGGGGATAGATGCCAGCAAAGCTGGAAAGCGCTCGTGATTGCGAGACAGGTAAACCATCTGCTTAGACTCCATATCTCGCAGGGTGTTTTCTATGTAATCGAAATTGCGGTTTTTTGTGAGGTTGCTAAAGGCTAAGTCAGACAGGCTACCTTGGGATTTTAATACATCCACAGGTGCGGTAAATATATCTCTTGCCGTGCCAAAGGCCGATAGCAAAAAATTGAGTTTTCTAGAGCCAAGCTGTGGTAGAAGCGTTGATAGCCAAAGCATATAAATTTCATCGCGCATAAGTGCCTCCGTACATATGTCTTTACCCAAGTACAATTGCTCCATATCCCGGTACGGTAAGCTTTAACTCACCAGCTGCCACATGGTGCCATACAACATCCCTATGAAAATTGTCATCGCAGGTAACAATAAGCTGCATGAGCTGCCCCTCGATGATACCAAACTTCCACACAGGTAAAACGACCTCTTTGGGCATGGCGTTGTTGTTTATAGCAATAATCACTTTCTGCCTCGCGTCCCACCGGCCATAAGATATAAAGCCGTGATGCATCCACAAAAAATCTACACAACCAGTTTTAAGCACCGGGTATGCCCGCCGCAACCCAATCATAACCCTATGAAGCTCTGTAAGTGTAGTGTCTTCATAGCCCCATGGGAAAGGGCGCCGGTTGTCCGGGTCTGTCCATCCTGTAAGCCCGGCTTCATCGCCATAGTACACTGTTGGTGCGCCGGGCCATGTCATTTGAAATACAACGGCTTCCATCATGATACTACGGTTAATGCCTTCATCTGCCGCTCGTGGCCCAACTGTGTGGAGCCGCCCTGTTGCGCTGTTTGTACGGGTCATAAAACGCGAGTGGTCGTGGTTAGAAAGCTGATTCATGGCCGATTCCAACGCATGGATATTGAGCTTGGCCATATGATAACGCATGGCGTTTTCGAAAGCGGCTGCATTATTTTTAAGGCATGGGCGTGATTCTTCGCTATGTTTGCTTACACCTGTTAAAAACCAAGTGATGGGTTCCATAAAAGCATCGTAGTTCATGATACTGTCCCACTCGTGGCCGTTAAGCCACGGTGATGGGTCGCCATAATGCTCGGCTAGTATCAGTGCTTCTGGGTTGGCGGCTTTAACTACGGTTCTAAATTTGCGCCAATATTGGTGATTAAAATCTTCAGACAGGCCCAGGTCCGCAGCTACATCTAGCCGCCAACCATCGGCGTTATAAGGTGGTGATACCCATTTTGCGGCGATGCTTAATATATATTCGCAAAGCTGCGGCGAGCCTTCGAAGTTTAATTTGGGGTGATTTGCGTTGTCCCACCAGCCATGGTAGGTATTAGTATCGGCATTGTCACCTTTCCATAAAAAATAATCCCGGTAAGGGCTGTCAAGATTGTTGTACGCACCATCATGGGCATGATAAAAGCCCTCTTTATCCATCCATCTATGAAAACATCCACAGTGGTTAAACACCCCGTCTATGATGACGCGCATACCATGGCGGTGTGCGGTTTCTATAAACTCCGCAAACAAGTTATTGCTTGCTTCTAGGTTGGCTTTGCTGGTTATGCGGTGGCGATATTTTGTGGCATAGCGGTTATGCACCCGCTCGAAACGCAGGGCCTCACCGCCGTCGTCTACGATTACACCAAAATGCGGGTCAATATTATCGTAGTCTTGGATATCATATTTGTGGTTGCTGGGGGATACAAAGATAGGAGTCAAATATATGACTTCTATACCCAAAGACTGCAAATAGCCCATCTTTTGCATTATCCCCCTTAAATCACCACCGCGAAAATTGCATACATCCAGCGGCTGGGCATCACTATCCCACGGGGCAGGCTTGGCTGTAAGACCTAGGTAGGTGTACTCGTGCGGTACTACATCGTTGGTTGGGTCGCCGTTTTTGAAGCGGTCCACAAATATCTGATACATTACCGCGCCCTTGGCCCACTCTGGTACAAAAGTACCAGGAGCTAAGCGGAAATTATACTCCGGGTCAAGCGTCGCCTTAAGGCCGTTCTTATTATAGTAAAGAGTTTCGGCTTCATGCACTATAGTAAAGTAATAACGGATATGGCTGTCCGGGGCTATTATTGCAGCCGTAAAATAATCAAATATTGCGTCCGTACCAGTCTTGCGCATTGCTATAGGCGGCCCGGCTTGGTCTTGGATATGCATGTACACGGTATTTATATTATCTTTTGCTGTACGTATGCTAATGTTTACATTGTCACCCGGTAGTGGGTCATACGGGACAACATATTGGCGGGTTTCGTCGCTAAAAATTGCTTCTTTTGCTGTTATAGTCATATCTTCACCTGTTTACTGGATTGTATGGTGAATATTATAGCGAATTAAATGAGAAACAGTCCAGCCCGAGTCAAAATAGCGGGTGCTTCAACGCTATTTTGGCGACAGGCTGGGCTGATTTCGAATTAATTTGCTATTGCATATGATATAATTATTCAAGGCTGCATACGCACATAAATATTCAACATCCAAGGAGGCAAGTGTGAAACATCCGCGAAGCGGATTTTCATACCAACCTATTTGTTCCGCCGACGAAGGAGGCATGAATTAAACTATGAGAACACATGACGAGCTAAAACAATTACTAACTCAAATTAAAAGTAACAACTACATCATCCCCAGTGAAATAGACATCAATAGCCTAATATCCGATATGCTAACACACATAGGGCATACAGATGGTGAGCTACGGGACAAACTAATTTACACGACTTTTAGCAACATAATAGACGACAGCCATCTTGATACAACGCAGGTCAAGCATATCTTAACCACATGCATTGACAAACATCATCTTTTTTATGGCATTGGCGAAAAAGACACAGATACTGTATTCACCCGTGCTTTTTCGTCACTACCAATATCGTTGGCCCTGTGGGCAAACCAAAACAATACACCCTTCTTGACAGCCAATGAGATAAATAACATAAAATCAACTGTACTGCACTATATAAACCAAGAAAAAGATTGCCGCGGATACGTAGAAAGCAAAGGCTGGGCACATGCCATCGCCCATATTGCAGACGTTTTGGGACACTTGGCAGAGGCCAGCAACACAGTTGACACTGGCGACGATTTTAGCGTTGGACACGAAGGCATGTTAGAAATCTTGAGTGCCGTCAAGCAACTGGTGTGCAACGAAAACAGCGTATACACAGCCCAAGAAGACGAGCGCTTGGCTGTCCCAGTCATGGACGTGATATACCGGGAAATGCTTACACATGAACAAATTACCGGCTGGATTGACAGCTTTAATATGAAAGATAACGAGTGGTGGAATGGCCCGCTGCCAGCCGCCTACAACCGGTATGTTAATAGTAAAAACTTCATGAGAAGCCTGTATTTCAAGCTTGTCGCGGACGGCGATTATGATGAAATATGTAAACATGTTCTTGAGCTGCTTGTGGAGTCTGATGATTAGTGCTAGTTTTACTACCACATAAACACACAACCAGAGGTGACCCATGCGCGAACTAAAACAACTTAAAACAAAAAAAGGCCGGGACGAAACCGGCCTTTTTCTAGTAGAAGGCGAAAAATTTGTGACAGAAATCCCAGCCAACTGGGAAATACTGCGCTATGTAATAGCAAAACGCTTTGCCGATGGGCGTGACTTAACTGCATATAAACGAGCTCCAATTGAAATTGTGCGTGATAGCCTTTTCGACAGCCTGGCAGACACAGTAACACCCCAAGGCATAATTGCCGTATGCAAGCAAAAGCATTGGCAGTTAAGCCAACTACATGCAACCAGCGGCTTTATACTAATTGGCGAGCAGCTCAATGACCCAGGAAATATAGGCGCACTTATACGCACATCAGCCGCCGCCGGTGCCACCGGTATAATACTTAGCAAAGGCAGTGGCGATATATACAACTCCAAGGTGCTAAGGGCCGCAGCCGGCGCAGCGCTACGTATTCCCATAGTCACGGGTGCGGCACTTGCTGACACAATAAGTCAACTTAAGCAGGCAGGATATGCAGTGTACGCCGCCCACCCACGCGGGGATACCCTACCATACTGTTTGGACCTGCGGGGCAATTTTTGCTGGCTTGTTGGCAGCGAGTCCCATGGGTTGTCTGACGAAGCGGCGGGTTTAGCAGACGCATGCATACGGCTGCCTATGGCCAGCACGGTAGAGTCGCTTAACGCTTCTGTTGCGGGTAGCTTGCTGTTGTATGAGGCGGTTAGGCAAAGGTTAAATGTATAGCCTCATAAATCCTTAAAAATTAATCCTCTTGGCCTCAACAACCAGCGGCCTTTTCATTACTCTTGTATTAATATTAATAATGTATTCCCCAACCAGCCCAATAAAAAACAGTTGAAGCGAGCCAAGCACAAAAACACCAATAAGCACTGGCATCATACCAGCAGGGAACCAATCCCAAAACATTAGCTTGAGTATAAGATACACAAATGCCACAAGCAGGCTAAGTGTAGAACATATAAACCCTATGATAGTCGCCAACCTTAGCCCTATTTTTGTGTAAGACGTAAAGCTAAGCATAGCCGCGTCATAAAGCCGGTACCAGTTGTTACTTGTCTTTCCGGCGCGGCGTTTTTCTTGCTGGTATGGTATTTCTTTGCGCTCTGGGCCAAGCTCTGCTACTATCCCACGCAAAAATGGCGAAGGGTCATCTAGCTCACGCAGTACATTAATAAAATCCTTGTCGTATAAGCCAAAGCCCGTAAAATGCTCTATCTGTTCTACGTCAGACATTCTTTTTATTGCCTTGTAATAACACGAGCGTAGGAAATACACTAACTTATTTTCTTTGCTTTTTGTTTTTACACCGCACACAATTTTATGACCTTTTTCCCACTCAGATATAAATACCGGTATCATATCTACAGGGTCCTGAAAATCTGCACATATGAGTATTGTACAGTCGCCGGATGTCTGACACAGCCCATAATATGGTGATTTAAACTGTCCAAAGTTTTTTGCGTTGAATATGGCTTTAATGTTAGGGTTGTCTGCGCATAGTTGCCGTATTATCTCGCGGGTTTTATCGTCCGAACAATTATCTATAAAAATCATTTCGTATTGGTAGCCTGGTAGCTCGTCAAAAACCCGTATTATCTCCTGGCTTAGCGGTATTACATTTTCTTCTTCGTTGTAGGTTGGGATAACTATGCTAACTGTTTTCACTTCATCACACCCTTTTATCTGTTGTACTTAGAAGCTGTGTTCATAGTGTTTCTTACATACTCTATTGTTTCGCTTATACCATTTGAAAAAGTCACTGTTGGCACAAAGCCTGTATCTTTTTTTAATGCCGAAATATCTGGGCATAAGTGCATCACCTGCCCCGTGGCATAAGTGCACTCACCTATCCCCAATGCCAGACTGGGGTCTATTGCATCCCTTATTGCGTGTACATAGTCCACCAGCGGGTGTGAGTTTCCGCTACCAATGTTATAAATTGTACCTGCTTTGCCTTTTGAGCCAAGCATGTACAGCGCTGTTGCTGCATCGCGGCTGTTAAGATAGTCCCACAGTTGCTCACATCTTGTAAGAGATGGTTTTTGGCCTTTTAGCAAGCTGGCTATACAATACATGACCATTGTAGATGGCTTATCGTGTATGCCATATATGCTAAAAATACGCGTCCATATAAAATCTACCCCCAACTGCCCGCACAACATATTTGACAATTTACCAGCGGCATATTTTGCTACACCATATGCACTGTCTGGTGATACTGCAATTTCTGGGCTTATTAGGCCTTCAACTCTGCCATATTCTGCTTGCGAGCCGGCATATACAAACTTTTTGCAATCGAGCTTACTCGCAAGGCGCACCGCGTCAAGTGTATAGCCTATGTTCTGGCTTTGCGCGTCTATGTTATTGCGTTCGGTATTATTTGTGCTTTCCCATGCAAAGTGATATAGCGCGTCATATGACTCATAGCGCCCTGCGGCTATGCTGGCAAAGTCAGAAACATCACATTCTATTGTAGTTATCAGCTCCGAAACGGGAATAAGATGCTTCTTGTATGAATTTTTGCGCACTATAGCTGTTACGCATGTCTTATTCTTTATACATTCGTTTATAAGGGCCAACCCTAGCATACTTGTCGCGCCCGTTATTATCACGTTGTTCATTCGTACTCCTGCTGTAATACAGCTTATAAATTCGATAAATAGTCGAACAATGCCCTATCTAGCTCCGGCTCTTGGTCGTGATTGAGCTTGCCCATTGCCAGTTTGGGGAAGACATATGTGTCGTTCTTAAATGCAAGTTCTATCACAGCCGGGCCACTGCTTTCTATTAGGGGTTTTACGGTATCTAGTTGGGCCAAGCTTTCTGCTTTTGCGTAAGGTATGCCATACGCTGTAGATACAGCCCCAAAGTCTGGCACTGTATAACCACCCTGCTGCTTCGTATGCATATAATTAGAGTCGAAATACATTTCCTGAAAATGGCGTATCATCCCAAGAGCATGGTTGTTAAGCAATATTACCTTTACAGCAATCCCCTCACGGGCAAGGAACTGCAACTCCTGTATATTCATTTGAAACCCGCCATCTCCGCAAAAAGAAAAGACTTTCTTCCCGCCGCTGCCATAATACGCACCTATAGCCGCAGGAAGCGAGTAGCCCATAGCACCATGCCCACTAGAAAACAGCATCCTTTGGCCATTGTTAACAAAGGACTGAGCAACCCATACTTGATTTTGGCCTACATCTGTTGTAACTACAGAGTCTGCGCTAATCCAACTGCTTAGTTGCCGGATTGCCAGGTTAGCTTGTTGTTCGTCCATATTTACTAGCTTGGCTTTTATTTCTTCGCACACATGCAGCCAAGGTGAGAAATTGGTAGCGCAATCTTCATCTATAAGTTTCGGTAACAGGTTTTTTAGGTCAACAAGAAAATCATCTTCGCTTTCCTTAACCTTGCGAGAAAACTCTTTAGCATCTATATCCACGCGCAAAAGCTTGGCATTGGTAGCAAAGTTGCCAGTATTTGCGCCTGTTTGGCGAGTCCCGAGTCTAGAACCTACAGAGATTATTAAGTCGCTTTTGGCTACAATAAAATTGGCATGTCTTAGCCCATATGCACCAATAAAACCATAATAATATGGCGAAGCTGGTAATACATCCACAGCAGGCATACTCGAAACCACAGGGATTTTTACCTTGTTCACCCACATAGCAAACTGCTGTCCCATTCCGGAAGCGTTAACGCCAGCCCCGGCAATAATACACGGGCGCTTGGACTTGCTTAGCGCTTCATAAATTGTTTTTGCAATATGTGTAGCATCGCAAGACTCCTGGCTAGGACGGCTATAACCCTTTAGTGTAGATGGATCTATTTCTGTCCTTTGTATATCCATTGGTATGTCCAACAAAACTGGGCCATTACGCCCGTCCAAGGCTAGTGCATATGCTTTTTCTAGGTGATATTTGATTTCGTTTGCATGGTTTACTTGTACGCAGTACTTTGTGATACCTTCGACCATGGACACAACGTCCATTTCCTGAAAGCCCTTTTGCCTAAGTGGCAAGTCCCCTTTGCCTTCGTAGGTATTTACCTGGCCTGTAATAAATATTACCGGGGTCGAATCATAATACGCGTTTGCAATACCTGTTACCAAGTTGGTGACACCGGGGCCGCTTGTGGCATAGGATACGCCGGGCTTTAGGGATGTCTGGGCGTATCCGCATGCGGCAAAAGCCGCGGCCTGCTCGTGATAACATATATGTGCATTTATTTTATCTTTTTCTTTGCTAAGGGAGTCTAGTAGGTGAGTCACCATGCCACCAGGGTAACCAAAAACATCCGTGATTTTTTTCTCTATCATAAATGATACTAGGTAGTCAGATACTTTCATATGTTAACGCCCTCCTATCCCCTATCCGCTACTTTACCCAACCGCTTCTATTATGGTCTTGGCCATATAATCAATCATTTCGTTGGTCATACCGGGATATACCCCAACCCAAAATGTATCATACATAATACGGTCTGTATTGGTAAGCTCCCCTACAACACGGTACCCCTTGCCAGAAGTGCGCAACCTATCAAAGCATGGGTGTTTTATCAGATTACCGGCAAAAAGCATTCTTGTTTGCACGCCGTTATTCTCCAAGTGCCTAACCAGCTTGTTGCGGTCCACCCCGTCCTTGCATGTGATAAGGAAGCCAAACCAGCTTGGGGTACTGTTTTTGCAGGCCTCGGGTAATATTAATTTATCAGATACAGGGCCCAAAGCGGATTTTAACCTGTCGAAGTTTCGGATACGGCTCTCTGTAAAGCCAGTAAGTTTTTTTAGCTGAGCAACGCCAATGGCGGCTTGCATGTCTGTAGCTTTTAGGTTATATCCCAAGTGCGAGTATACATATTTATGGTCATACCCTTGTGGCAGCTCACCATATTGCCCATCAAAACGGTGCCCGCACATGTCATCTTGGCCGGAGGCACATACACAATCCCGCCCCCAGTCACGCATAGAGAAAATTACCTTAGAAAGCAGCGGGTCATTTGTATAAACCGCACCACCCTCCCCCATTGTCATATGGTGGGGCGGGTAGAAGCTGGAGGTACCAATATCACCAATTGTACCGGTCAATTTTTCTTCGCCATTTATAATGTATTTGGTACCAAGGGCATCGCAATTATCTTCTACCAGCCACAGTTTATGCCTGTCGCAAAAACTTTTTACAGCATCCAAGTCAAAAGGGTTACCAAGCGTGTGGGCAATCATCACGGCCTTTGTCTTATGCGAAAGCGCGTCATCCAACATACAAACATCTATGTTGTACTGCGGTATAGTTACATCAACAAAAACAGGTACCGCGCCATATTGCAAGATAGGCGTCACCGTTGTAGGGAAGCCCGCCGCAACGGTTATAACCTCGTCCCCTGGCATGATAGCACGCTCCCCAAGCAGGGGCGATGTAAGCGCCATAAACGCCAAAAGGTTTGCAGACGAGCCAGAGTTAACCAATGCACAATAACGCGCACCTATATATTTAGCAAAATCCGCTTCAAACTGTGCAGCATACCGCCCTGCCGTAAGCCAAAACTCTAGCGCACTGTCTACAAGATTAGTCATTTCTTCATGGTCATACACCCTGGCCGCATAAGGGATGCGTGCACCTGGGGCATATGCTTTAACTGGTTTGTGATATGTTTCATAAAATGCTTTAACCGCATCCAATATTTGCTCTTTTGCTGCGCTTTCACTTATGTTTTCAAACATACGTACACCGCCTTTACCAATAGTATCAAAACCAAAACCTTTATCATTAGTATCAAAACCGCACTATAAGCATTTATATAACAATATCTGCTCGTCCATAACTGCACAAACATCGCCCTTTTGCATATACACGCGTGTCCATTCTACAGTTCTTTTGACGGCTTCGTCCACACTCCAACGGGGTCTAAAACCAAGCCGTGATTTTATTTTCGAGCAATCAAGTTTTAAGAAATTTGCCTCGTGCGGGCCCGATATTTGGCCAGGGGTTTCCCACGACTGCCCATCTCCCCAAGCCTTGCAAAATAAGTCTGCCAAGACCCCTGTGGATACACAATCTTTATCATCTGGCCCAACGTTGTAACTTCCCATAAAGCTTGTATCCTCGTATTGCTTGTTGGCAATTAGCAGGTATGCAAACAAAGGCTCAAGCACATGCTGATACGGGCGTACAGAAATTGGGTTGCGTATAATTATATTTTTTTTTGTGGCTGCAGCACGTATACAGTCAGGTATTATACGGTCATTGGCAAAGTCACCGCCGCCTATTACATTCCCTGCACGTGCAGTAGATATAGCGGTTTTTTTATCAAGAAAAAATGAGTCCCTATAACAGCGCGTTATAAGCTCTGCACATGACTTGCTATTAGAATAAGGGTCAAAACCGTCCAGTGCATCTGTTTCACGGTATCCCCATTCCCACTCATTGTTATGATATACCTTATCTGTCGTGACATTTAAAAAGCTTTTTACACCGCCAATTGTACGCACACATTCTAGGATATTTACAGTGCCAAGCATGTTGGTTTCATAAGTATACGCAGGGTTTTTGTAGCTATCACGCACTAGGGGCTGCGCCGCCATATGTATGACAATCTCAGGTTGTGATTTATCAAACGCACGAGCCAACATATCCCTATCGCGGATATCGCCTATACAAGAGTTGATTTTATCCTCTATGCCACTGATGCTAAACAAGTTGGGGTTTGTAGGCGGCGTTAATGCATATCCTGTAATATCAGCGCCTGCGCCAGTAAGTACACGGCAAAGCCATGACCCTTTAAACCCGGTATGCCCTGTTATAAATACACGTTTACCTTTCCAAAAGGTTAAATCCATTACCATCTCCTCCAGGGAGCTTGCCCGCTTACCCAAAGCTCGTCCAGCTTTTGCTTGTCACGCTGGGTATCCATGCATTGCCAAAAGCCTTCGTGTTTATATGCCATTAGCTGGCCTTCCAAGGCCAAACGTTCAAGCGGTGTACGCTCTAATACTGTGTCATCGCCACCCAAGTAGTCAAAAATCTGGGGGTTAAACACCATAAAGCCACCGTTAATAAAGCTGCCGTCATCATCAGATTTTTCGCGGAACGCACTTATCGCGCCGTCCTTTTCTATTTCCAGCACCCCAAAGCGCTGGCCTACGTTTACGGTCGTGATTGTGGCAATCTTTCCATGGCTTTTATGAAATTCAACCAAACTGCTAATATCCACATCAGATACGCCGTCGCCATATGTCAACATAAAAGCCTCGCCGCCTGTATATGCTTGGATGCGCTTCACCCTGCCACCAGTCATGGTATTGAGGCCTGTATCAACAAGTGTGACCCGCCATGGCTCGGTAGTGTTATTATGGATTTCCATAGAGTTTTTATTACAAAAGTCAAATGTAATGTCTGAGTTGTGTAAATAATAATCCGCAAAGTACTCCTTTATTGCATACTGCTTATATCCGCAACACACAATAAAATCGTTGTGGCCGTGGGCAGAATATGACTTCATAATGTGCCACAATATTGGCTTGTCGCCTATTTCTATCATAGGCTTAGGCTTTAAGTGAGATTCTTCTGATATGCGAGTCCCAAAACCGCCAGCCAAGATTACTGTTTTCATATAAATCTCCTTTCTAAGGCTTCAGCACAACGCTGGCAGTGAAAGTTTGCTTCGCAAACTTCCACACTACTCCACCCTTCCCGCTACAGCGTTTAATACGTATAACCTTCTTCATAATCAGGCACATAATTAGCCATAAAATACTCATGAGGGAAATGCTCCCTAGCAGAATCTGCATCTACATAAATCAAAACATGATGTATCTGCCTCACAAGCACATACCCAGGCGAGCCTATATGGTGTGTTGCTACGACTATAGGCTGGTGTGTATTTATCAAGTTGTGTACATTCACATGATAATCTGGGTAAACAATATTGCCCCAGTTGACAGTCATATTTATCATGTTATCGCCATGAGTAATGCCAAGCAGCCCATCTCTGGTATAGTTTATAAACTGCTTGTCTGGTAGCAGCTCTTTCAACTGCTCTATAAATGTAAAATATTCAAGTAGGAAGCCAAATGAGCCGTGGTCCACACTCATACCGTTGAGGTGGAACCCAAAGTCAATTGTAGCCAAGTGTGCCCGGCCTCTTAGCTGTGCTGTGCCTGTCCTTACTTTCCAGTTCAAATCGCTATAGAAGAATACAAACAACACCATGATTAATAATATCGCTTTCCGCCTCACAGCCGCATCACCAAAAGCATCCCAGACCGTATAAACAAAGATACCTATCATTATGCCGTTTGCCCAGTATGCGTGGCTTATACATGCAACCGGGTAATACTGGTGCCACGAAGCAATACCTATAACAACAAAAAACAGCAACATCATGTCCTTATGCGAAGCAAAACCTCTTATCTTTATACGCATATTTCTTATGACAAACCTGCCGGCATAAAAATTAAAAAACAAAAATATACACACAACAGGCATAATGACCCAAATCATAGAAATTTCTGCGCCCCTAAAAGTCCAGTGCCCGCCAAAAAACAAGTCCAGCATAAGGTTTTGGATAGTACCAAACTGCCCGCCAAATCCAAAGAAAAACGCAAACCGAAGCGACTGCGCAAACCAATCATAAAATGCACCAGTTATAAGAAAGTATAAAGAAAATATAAGATATACAATAAAGAACCCAAGCAAAAAATTAAAAACATACTTCTTGATATTCTTAATTTCGCCAAACGTGAACAGGCCATAATTAACCAACAAAAACAAGATGGCTATAAACAAAACAATGCCCACAGGCTGCCTTGTATAAAAAGCCAATGCACTAACAATACCCGCAAACAACACATAATAATGGTTTTTACTTTCTATGAACTTAAAAAGAAGAAAAATAACTATAGAAACCAACGCCATAGCGTATACAGAACTCCACGGGAACTGTGGCCTAACAAAGAAATGGGCCATCCCAATAAAGAGTAAAGACGATACAATAGTTACACCCGTAGGCAAGAAATATCTCCAGCACTTGTATATAAAAAACACAGTAACAGCATACATGAAAGCCGTTTGCAACCTTATTATCAGCAACTCCGCGCCAAATATCGCCATAGTTATTGCTTGCAAAAACGTCAAAAATGCGCCGTACTGTGTAAATGTGTCCCTAAAAAGCACCTGGCCGTTTAACACATCTATCGCAGGCTTTAAGATTATCCCGTCATGATGAAAATCAATACCAAGGCTGCTAAACTGGGACGAGATAGCATACATCAAAAATGCCAGCATCAATGCAATTACGGTGTCAAGATTAATTCTGGAAATAAAACCAATGATTTTGTTCCTTAACATAGCTTTGTTCACGCAAACGCACTTCCTTATCATTTGTATACAACAAAGCGATACTAGCAAGAAACTACGCAAATATCAAGTATAATGCGAAAAGATACAAAAAAGTAATAGTCAACCATGCTACAATGTCTTAGCAATTGAAATATAGCGTACCAATTCGTTATAATATCCACACAAATTTTACAAGAGACTAGGGGTGTAGTATATGGATGCAATATCACGTAGGGTGCATGTACTTGATGCAATAAGTAATCATACAAGACCCGTTAGCGCGTCACTACTAGCACGGGAACTCAATGTAAGTAGGCAAGTAATTGTTGGTGATGTGGCATTACTACGCGCCCAAGGGCACGAAATAATAGCTACCGCAAGGGGATATATGATTCCCAGTTTCAACGAAACAAACCAGTACCTAGGCAAGATTGTTTGCCAGCACTCACCAGAAAAAACACAGGACGAGCTATATGTGATTGTTGACCTAAAGGCCGAAGTCATAAATGTAATAGTAGAACATGGCTTTTATGGCGAAATAACAGGCAGCCTTAACCTTGCCAGCCGTAAAGACGTAGATGCCTTTATACGCAAAGTCAACTCTTCCGAGATAAAGCTACTGTCTGAGTTAACAATGGGTATACACCTACACACAATTGCATGCCGTGACAAAAACCACTTCAACGAGGTTTGTAAAGCACTAGAAACTGGCGGGTACCTATATCGCTAATATTAATAGACTTCTCAAACAAAATAAGCTGCAATTTTTCTTTGCTTGCGCAAGGGCAACAAGATGGCCTGCGCAATCTCAAAGTCCACCATACTATGGACTACAGACCCTGCACCTATCAACAATAATACAGACACAAAGAATCCTTGCTCCAGATGGGCCGCACTTATATTACCGCCAAAGAAAAAGACACTCACAACAATAACCTCACCCACAGCATGGATAACCCCAATAACAAATGAAAACGCCCTTAACTTTATAGCACTAAGGTTATATGCCCTAGACAAATACAACGCACCCAAAAACGCAAAAACCACATGTGTAGCAGCCCTAAGTACAATAATTATAGGGAACCCACCTAAAAGGAACCCTATAGTCGTACCAGCCGCAACAATCACAGCCACAGGCGGTGATATAAACATAGCAATGAATATAGCGGTATGGCTCGCCAGTGTAAACGAAGCTGGCGGCAGCAACAATCTAAGTGGGGAATACATCGGTATCATAATCCCAATTGCGATAAGCAAACCTGCCATTGTGAGTTTCATAGTGTTTTGTGAATACATAAAAGCCTCCTTGTGCAGCGAATTAATTCGCCGTAATTTACATGTGTCTTGACACTTGTAATTATAAGGAGGCTTTGTGATATAGTCAAGTATGCGGTTTATATTACACCCATGATTATTAAAACCCACAGCACACATGTCACAATTATAAACAGCGCAGAAAGCACCAAGCCTTTATATGACGCACTGGTACCGCTTTCTTCTGTACGAGGCATCATGCGCATGGCATTTAATATCAGCCCAACACGCTTATACAGCACTATCGTAAAAACTATGTTTAAGCCGTTGCTTACCAAATTAAAAGGCAAAAATGCCGGTATCAACAACCGCACAATATCCTCACGCGGCATCTCCATAAAAAGCGGCGCGACTATATAGTTCCACATCATCATTACTGCAGTTGCAAATATACCGGCAACTACTAAGCCAATAAACGCGCCCTTAAACGTGCGTTTCTTTTTGTAAATTATTGCTGCAGTGCAACAAAACGCCGCACTACTTACGATGTTCATAAATAGGCCAAAGTAACCTGTACGGCTTACACCCGTTAGCATTTGCATGAGTGATACCACCACCGTAACAAAAAAAGCTGCCAGCGGCCCAAATAAAAACCCAGCAATAACAATTATTACGTCTTTGGGGTCATACCTTAAAAACAATACAATAGGTATCCGCACATATGCCGCCAACAAAAACGCCAACGCACACATCATAGCCAATACGCACAACTTTCTTGTGTCTACCCGTTTAGTAAATTGTTCATTCATTTCTTGTCACCCTTTCATATTTTGCAATAAAAAACCCCCATGCAGTGTATACACAGGGGCAACAAAAAAGCGCAATCCTATTGCGGCAATAGCAATAATATTGAACTTCTTCCATCCAGACTTAGCGTATACACGCCTTACTGTCGGTCCCGGAATCTCACCAGGTCGGCATTTGCAGTACGATAATACATATAGCAAATGTTCGCGGACTTGAGGTTATTACCTTTCACCGCCGGTCGGGAATTTCACCCTGCCCTGAAGTATAAAGTCATTATATATTACCAGCATCAATATTTCAAACATTAATTTCAAACTTTAGTCCCAATTTTGGTTTACGAGTCGTTCACACAGGGCCTTTAACCTAGTCTGCCGGCTATTATAATCGGGCAACACACCTGCAACAACCGCCCAAAACCGGGAAGAATGGTTCATCTCGGTCAAATGTGCTAACTCATGCACGATTACATAGTCTATAACATCGTCATCAGCCATAGCCAGCCGCCACGAAAAATTTATGCTTTTCTTAGACGAACAACTACCCCACCTGGTTTTTGCGCTATTTACCTTTATTGCCGATGGTACTACGCCCATTTTTTTTGAGTAATAACCCACACGCTCTGTAAAATATATTAGTGCAAGCCGCTTGTATATATGCACACATGTAGTTTTAATTTGCCCCGTATCAAGCCCTTGCGGCATGTAAAATTCCGCCCCGTCAAACCCGGCTTTATTTCCGTTTCGCATGGCAATAGGATATATCTTCCCACGCCATGATATTTGGCTGCCATAGTCAACAACAAAGCCGTCTTTAAGTGTTGCTTGCAAAGCCTGTTTTTCAAG
>WQVY01000003.1 GCA_009785605.1 Defluviitaleaceae bacterium
ACTTGGGATATCAAAAATGTGCCCCCTTACGACATTTGCGGTTTTGCGACCTACGCCGCTTAGGGCGGTAAGGGCTTCTATTTCCGAAGGCAGCTCTCCATTGTGCTTGTCCAAAAGCATACGCGCACTGTCTCGCAAGTGCCGTGACTTTGCACGGAAAAACCCAGTAGAGTGGATTATTGTTTCCAAAGCCGGTAGCTCTGCATTGGCTATAGACTCCAGTGACGGATATTTTTCAAATAAAGCGGGGGTGACCATATTTACCCGGTCGTCTGTACATTGTGCGCTTAATATTGTAGCAAACAGCAACTGCCAAGGGGTTTTATAGTCAAGGAAGCACCGGCCATCCCATGGGTATAGTTCGTCCAACACAGCCAATATACGGGGTATTTCTTGTTGTATGTACATTTTAACCTCCGGCCTTTATACATCATCATTTCCGCGATATAATACACGATGCACAGCCAGTTGTTCAAGAAGTCTAATAATCATGCGAAAGAGGAATACAATGAGCTACCTAGAAAAACTCAACCCCGCACAGCAGTCCGCCGTGCTACATACAGAAGGGCCGCTTCTAGTCTTTGCTGGAGCCGGAAGCGGTAAGACCCGTGTATTAACTTACCGCGTAGCCCACCTTATAGAACAGGGCGTTGACCCTTATCATATCATTGCAATTACTTTCACTAACAAAGCCGCCAAAGAAATGCGTGAACGCATAAGTGCCATCACTCCCATGGGCGAACAAGTATGGGTAAGTACCTTCCATGCGGCATGCACGCGAATATTAAGGCGTGAGATTGACGCGCTGGGCTATGGAAGCGGTTTTTCTATTTACGATGCGTCGGACAGCGAGCGTCTTATTAAAGAATGCATAAAAGAACTAAACCTAAACGACAAGGACTACCCCCCGCGTAAGCTGTCAGAAGTAATAAGCGCACAAAAAAACGAGCTAATCACACCAGAAGAATATGAAAAGACAACCGCTGGCCACTTCCGCGAGGGTAATATGTCCGAAGTCTACACCCTTTACCAAAAAAAACTTAGAAATAGCAACGCCCTAGATTTCGACGATATCATAATGCAAACGGTTAACTTATTAACCAACCACGAAAATATCCGCACAAAGTATCAAAATCGCTTCCGCTATGTACTAATAGACGAGTATCAAGACACCAACCACGCCCAATACAGGCTTGTTAACCTGCTGGTAGGCCATACCCATAATATTTGCGTAGTAGGCGACGACGACCAAAGTATATACGGCTGGCGCGGTGCTAACATAGAAAACATCCTAAGTTTCGAAAAAGACTATCCCAACGCCAAAGTAGTAAAGCTGGAAGAAAATTACCGCTCTACCCAGCGCATACTCAATGCTGCAAATGCGGTAATATCCAAAAACGACACCCGCGCATCCAAAAGCCTATGGACCCAAAACGACGAAGGCCCCCCAATAATGCTGCATACCGCCGCCACAGACAAGGAAGAAGGCGCTTTTGTAGCCAACACAATCAAGTCCATGACAATGGAAGAAGCCGCATATAGCGATTTTGCTGTACTATATCGCACCAATGCCCAATCCCGTGCTATAGAAGACCAACTGGTAATGCATGGGCTGCCATACAGGCTGTTTGGCGGGGTGCGCTTCTACGAACGGATGGAAATAAAAGATATCTTGGCATATCTTAAAGCCATAAACAACCCAGCAGATGACTTAGCTTTCACGCGGATAGTAAACGTGCCAAGGCGGGGTATAGGCGCTACAACAATTTCAAAAATCCAAGGTTTTGCCACACATATGGGAATATCTTTTTACCAAGCTATAGCAGAACCTGACCGTATACCAGGCCTTAAAAATAAAGGCATAAAAGACTTTGCAAGGTTTATGGCAGAGTGTATAGAGTTTGCAAAACACAACCCCGTATCTGGGCTGATGGTAAAAATCTTAGAAGAAACAGGCTATTATAGAAGCCTAAACGACGGCACAGTAGAAGGCGAAGGTCGGATGGAAAACATAGACGAGCTACTGTCCAAGGCCAGCCAGTTCGAGCGTGAATCCGAAGAAGCGACTTTGGGGCGGTTCTTGGAAGATGTGGCGTTGGTAGCTGATATAGACAGTTATCAAGAAGACTCTGGCGCGGTATCACTTATGACACTTCATAGTGCAAAGGGGCTAGAGTTTAATACCGTGTTTGTTGTAGGGCTAGAGGAGAATATCTTCCCGTCTTCCCGTGCAGCAAAAGACGAAAATCTAACCGCACTTGAAGAAGAAAGACGCCTGTGCTATGTAGGCTTTACAAGGGCCAGGAAGACATTGTATATAAGCCATGCAATGCGGCGGTTTAGATATGACGGGTTCCACAACAACCCGCCCAGCAGGTTCTTAAAAGACGTACCCGTTTTGCATATGGAGCATGTAAATATGTTTGGCCGGGTAAGAGAGCGGGTAGTCTCTCCAAGCAATTCCGCTTTACCCGGGGCAAAGATACTTCCATTTCCAAGCAAAATAACTCAGACCCCAAAAGGCGACCTGCCTATGTATGATGTTGGAGACATTGTGGTCCAGCCAATTCACGGGATAGGTAAAGTTGTAGAAATGAAACCCTCTGGCCCAGATTACGAAGTGACGGTTTACTTGTACAATGCCAAAAGAAATCGCAAGTATATATCCAAGTACTCTAACCTGGAAAAATACGACTCAAGGCATCTAGCACAATATGGGCCCAAGCCAGAGGGTGACGAATAAATTGCTAATCTAGCCTATGCGTATATAAACACCCGCAGCCGTTTTAGAATAATCTTCAGGTATTGCAAGTGTTTTGCCTTCATGTACAGCCCAATACATTGCGTATGGTAATATCCAAAAATACATACGCAGTACATAATGAGCATATTCTTCTATTAAATCGTCGCGGATATAAGGGAGTAGAAACTCGTCAGCCATCCTGGATATTTTATTTGTATATTTTTCTACAAGCGGTTGCAATAAATCTTCAAAGCTTGTTTGTATTTTTTCTATACATTCGGCCGGTATAATTGGGACCATAACTTTAAGTTTATTGTCGTCTTTAACAATAGCACCCATAGAGATGAGGTTGGCTGCTTGCGCTTCCTCTATACTGTTTAATGTGGCGGTACCATTACTGTCTATTAACTTTAATATCAGCGGCATATTAGAGGCGTTTATCATAAATTGGCTGTCCCTGTTGGAAAACGGCCTGTCGCGGAACCAATTGATATAATGCAGCTTACCATACATAGAATGATCAAATGTTTCGTGCATGTTATTTGAGCCAAATGTTTTTACTATTTTATCGCGGTTTATTACTTCGTTGGGTAAGGTAAAAGAACCTGCTAACCTATAGTCTTTGCCGTTGGTGGCTGCGACTTTACCCTGCCAATTTTTCTCGTTGTACTGTTCGGCCATTTCGCCGTATTTGATACATACAAATACCTGCAATATCCACATCAGATAGCTGTAGTCAAATGTATTACCGTAAAAATCTTGTGACAAAATATAGTCTTTTTTCTTCAGCAATATTTCGTTTATTTCTGGCCCAATTGTTGAGTAGATTTCACCTGCCTTGTACTCCGTGTTATGCTTCACTTGTTCGGGGATTATACAAAAATCTGTAAGGTATTTGCCGCTTGCGTCTATTTTCATGGCCTTACAATTTAGTGGGTGTGTTAGTCTATCTTCGATGTATACTGGGGCGACTCCTATCTCGCTTGCAAGCTCGTTTATGGACTTGCTTTCGTTTCGGCATGAAATAAGTATCTGGTCTATTATTAAATCATTAAGCTGGCTAAACGGTGCCATCCCGTTTCCCCATTTGCTTAGTGTTGCGGGGGCGTATGCGCTTTTTCCTGTATTATTCATGTTATTAAACTCCTTTTTTATGTTTGTTCTCGCGTCAAACAATCTACGTTTGACTGTCCCAGCAGGGATATCCAAGACCCCTGCAATGTCAGAAACTTTCATTTCTTTGAGGTAAAACATAATAACTATTTCCCTGTGTTGAGCAGACAGGCGTGATATCGCGTAGTTGAGCTCGTGTATTTCCTCGCTTGCTAGGACACTATCTTTTGTAGAATCTTCCGAATACAAAGCCTTGGCAATCTCGACGTTGTTTATATCCATAGTAGAAGGCGCTTTATTCCTTTTTGAAAGAAACATGCAGTATCTATTGTGAGCAAGTGCCCAAAACCACGAGTAAAAGCTGTGGACCTCATGGCCTTTGCGCAATTGTGCTAACGCCTCAACCAATATATCCTGCGCCAAGTCCTCTGCATCGGTTTTGTTGTACAGCTTCCTAAACGAGTAGAGATAGACTTTTTCTATCAATTCTTCGTTTATGATAGTTTTGTAATCCATCATGTTTACCTCTTGAAAATCAAACCGGTTTGTTTTCATATTAATATGTATATGTATTTTGTAAAAGGTTCGGGGGGGGGTGAAAATTTTACCGTTATAACAGGCTGTCACATTTCTGAACCGTCCCAAGTCAAGTAGACAGAGAAAAGAGAAAAGAGTTTGGCCCAATCATCAAAACTATAACTACTGAGGCAAATGCACGTAAAAATGATGTGCTATCTAAGCACGCGCTATTCCTACGTTGGTGGCGTGTGTAAGACATTGTTGTATTTAGACTATCATGTTTTGTCTAATTATTACGTTTAATGTAAAAATTGCTTGACTTGCTAGGCTGCTTGCACTACATTGATAATAGGCCTTGCTCAAACAGGGCCTAATAAATTGCTAGGGGCGTAATCATGGAGACATACCATGTAGGTAAAATTATCAGACACTTGCGCAAGCAGGCAGGGGTAAGCATGGAAACATTAGCCAATGAGATTATGGACCCTACTAACTTATGGCGGATAGAAGAAGGCCATATCACGCCAAGAGAAAAAGCGTGTAAAAGCTGCCATTAGTCATGGCGGCTTTTCCGCTGTAAAAATATATTTGAAGGTGATTAAATGAAACTATTAACTTTATTGACTCTAGTATTAATTATTTTCTTTGTTACTACATCATGTGGTCAGGGTGTAACGCAATCACCCAGTCTACATACCCCTGAATCGCTTAACGATATTTTAGCTATAGCGCTCTCTAGGCGTGTGAGCATAACAAGGCCAAGTTATGACCAGCTTACGCAACTGACATATGAAAACACCCGTACATTTACGGAATTAAATCATCGCCCTTTAGTTTTTGGCTCACGTACCCGCAGGGACGAGATATCACTCGATTTCGCTATTTATGACACTAATTTTTTGTTTAATATCTTAGCCGCAGGATATGGCCCTTATATTTATTTTGGCGGGGATAAAGTTTTTGTGCCCATGCGCGACGTAGTTATTGATGCTATTAAAACACAACAATACTGGTGTACAAGAGAACTAGCGCAGTTATACTACTTACATCTATCACAAGTCATAGTTGACGGGCATCTCCATATAGATGGAATAGGTATGCAGGCTTTCTATGAATTTTTTGTTTCTAATGAAGAATTCAATTTAAGCGAAAATGGATTTAGCAATAAAGAGAGTGGTTTGTATGTAGAAAGTATATGGTTATCATGCAGTCCCGAATTGTATATAGACATTAATGATATTTTTCGCTTAAGTATGGACGATAGCGGTAGCCGTTTTTTTTATGTCCCTGTTATAGCGCTGCCTTTTGTCCATGACGAAACGTCACATTCCCAACTGTATATTCGTTATACAGATAACAGTATAACAGCACTATCATTGGAAGTTACACAAACACAATGGTTTGGGGGATGGGATTCACAGCCATCTTTAGATTTTATTCAAGGTATTCCGGTTATTGCTGTAAGAGGTATGGGTAGCTCTTCGGAGCCAGGGCCACATGGAGACGGTGCGAGGCAATTTTTAGCATACGCGGAACAATTAAGGGACGAAGATGTTCTGATAATTGACTTGCGCGGAAATATGGGAGGCAATGGAATACTGCATAAAGAATGGCTATATATGCTAACCAATGAAAACATCCCTCATAACTTCCATCAATTAAGTACAAGAAGTTTCAATTACGCCTACGAATCCTTTTTTAGAGTAGACATGACACTTGGTGGACGGGTTATCCCATTTGATTATTATCATAGTATCTTTGTAAACCCCCCGGAGAGGATTGTCCCAAATAACCAATTAATAATTGTATTGTCAAATCGTCATACCGCGTCAGCCGCTGAAAAAATGATAGATTCATTTTTTAGCATGGAAAATACATTGATAATTGGCCAAAACACAAGTGGGGCTGCTCTAAGCTCAGGTGCTTCACTAGGTGGCATACGCTTACCGCGAAGCCGCATTCCTATCGAACTTGGGGCATTAATTTCAATTTTTCCTGACGGCCATTTTCAAGAGGGCTTGGGTTTTGCCCCGGACATTTGGGTAGTCGGCGATGCGTTAAACGCCGCGGTGGGGCTAATAGAAAATCACTTCCAACCCTAACAATATGTTAAGCCTAGTAAAACTGAAAGAAGGCAATTGTGAACCACCTCCAGCCAAGTAGACAGAAAAGAATTGGTTTTTATTACCTCTGTCTACTTCCGTGGAGCATATCATACATAATGCGACAGCCTACTTAGATTGCCCGGTACAGTTGTTTTGATACAAATGATAAAGGCGATATTTGGTTTATTGTTCTTCTTCCAGCTTTTCTACCAGGGCAAGTAAAGAGGCATACGAGTTAAAATTTTCTGGTATCAATTCCTCTGCCGGGATTGCGATATCCATACGGTCATTGATTTCGGCCACCAGTGTAATAATATCAAAGGAGTCTAGCACCTTTTCGTCAACCAATGCCTGATGAGTGGCGTAGTCAACCTCTGGGTGCATTTCTTGCAAGATTTTTAGTAGTTCGCACATATGTTATCTTCCTTCCTTATATTTATTAAGCAGCCCAACCCGGTCGAATTTACCGCCCGGCGTAAGCGGCAATGTGTCCAATGCAAAAATAGCGTAGGGCATCATATATCGCGGCAGGGTGGCCTTTAGGTAGGCTTTAATGTCTGCCATATCAACTAAGCTCCTGGTCGTATAGTAAAGGACTATACGGCTTTTGTCCTGGTCAAATACGGCACATGCAAGCTCTATACTTTGGTGGCGGGCGGCTATATATTCTATCTCTGCCAACTCTATCCGGTAACCCATGTGTTTTATCTGATGGTCCCTCCTGGATATGAAGTATAGCACACCATTATCGTCCCGGTAGCCGATATCGCCGGTCTTGTAAATTGTGTCTGGAAAGCAGGACAAGGGATTTTGCACAAACACGGCTTGTGTCTTTATAGGGTCTTTATAATACCCGAGGCTTAGACATGCCCCGCGTATACATATCTCCCCAGGTTGGTTGGCAGCTGGGGTGGCGTTATTATCATCCAACAGTACAATATCGGTATTAGAAAACGGTTGCCCAATGGGTATTGCCTCCCCATCATCAAAAAAACGGTCGGCTACATAAAAAGTAGCAACACCTGTTGCCTCGGTAGGCCCATAAAAATGTACAAACCGTGCATCTGGTACCAGCTCGCGCCATTTGTTGAAATGCTTTGCCGGCAATACTTCACTGGTAAAAGCAATCGTACGCAATGTGTGGGGCACAGCCTTTTCTAAAGCCCCAAGCCCGGCAACCAACCCCAGTGCAGACGCTACCCAGCAGATTGTGTTAATACCATGCATATTTAAATATTCTATGAGCTTAACCGGGAACATAAACAGCGATGGCGGGATGATATAAGTGGTTGCACCATACTTAAGTGTTGGGAAAATTTCTTTTAGGCAAGCGTCTAAGTACAGCGGTGACTGCATACCAAATACCGTATCCGGCCCTGCTTTTAAAACCGGTGATAGATTTTCTATATAATCAATTACACTTTGGTGGCTTGCTACTACGCCCTTGGGTGTCCCGGTTGAGCCGGATGTGAACACTACATATAGCGGGTCAATATCTGTTGTATGCAGGCGCACACATGCCAAATCTTCATCCGAAACATGATGCTGGCATAAGTCCGTATAAAGCTGTGTTTCGATGTCCAGTCCCCATAGAGAAATTAACTCCTGTGTGGTTTCGTCGCAAATAATTAGTGGCGGTGCAGTAGTTTTTAGGATTAACTGTATACGAAAAGCTGGCATTTCTGCATCCAAAGGCACATAAAAATTGCCGCCATACGCCACCCCTAGGAAGGCGGTTATCATGGCAGTGGATTTTTTCATGAAAACAACGATGGGTTGCTTGCGCATACCATGCGAACATAAATAAGTGCCAATAGCCCGGGATTTATGATATAGCTGGCCAAAGTTTACATCACCATCTCCATCAATAAATGCGGGTTTGCCGGCACTGTGGGTTACTGTGTGTTCTAGATATTCCAGTACATTCTTCATGTAAATCTCCATTCTGAGGCTTTAGCACAACTATTGCATTGCCAGCGCTGCATTGGCTAGTACTTCCAATGCCTCGATGTATATATACCCGCTGCTTTTATGTAGCAGACCAAGCTCTGTACAGCCTAGTACAATGGCTTGTGCATCTAAGTCATACAAGTCGGCAGATATTTTATCCAGCGCACATGTAGGCATATCTCCACGCTTGAGTTGATAAATAACGTCACTTAAATATTGTTGCGCTTTACTGCCAGGCAGGACTACGTCAATTCCCCGTTTAGCAAAAGCCTTATGAAACAACCGCCCATGCAACGTACCATCTGTCGCCAATAATCCTATCTTGCCAAACTCTTTATCTTGCACATACTTTGCTGTCTCGTCCATCATATTAATAAAAGGTACAGAAACCGCACATGCCAAATCATCATAAAAAAAATGCGCTGATACGCAGGGCATGGCAATACAACCAACACCGGCTTCTTCCAGCACTTTCGCGGCATTAAGCAATGGCCCAAGCGGGCTTGTGCTGGTTTTGCCAGTTATAAATGCGGTACGGTCTGGTATAGATGACTTGCTGTAAATTAGTACATCCAGGTATTCTTGCTCGGTGGTGACGGACTGGTTGTTTGTTAGCATAGAGTAAAAGCGAGCTGTAGCTTGTACCCCCATCCCGCCTACAACGCCCAGTGTACGGTTTGTTAGCTTGTTATTGGGTGTGCTTACTGGTGTAAATGTGCTGCTCATTGTTCTATCTCCGGGTACAGTTCTGGGTAGTAGGTATAGTAGTCCCGCATCCCCAAGTAGCTTAATATCAGCTCTGTACTGCGCCGCGCTTGCGAAGATGTAAACATAAAACGGTTGAGCCTTTGACCAAAAATTGGCCGCAGTGGTGTCGTGTCAAAATGGTGCCATCCCAACCCGTCGGGGTTGATAAGATTCCAGGAATGCCTTGTAAATGTGCCTTCTATTCTTTGGATATGCAAGTTGGGTATCCCGGCTTGGGTTAGCAACATCTCGGATACAGAATAAAATACAAAACAATCCCCACGCCTGTTGCGCAAAGCCTGATACGCCCCGTCGTACATAGATGTACGGCTGACATCTGCTGCATAGGCAATGTTATTGGATATCCAGTCAAAGATAGCCTGGGCTTGCTCTACTTGGGTCATACCTTCGTGCAAGATGCTTTCAAGTACCATATCAGCCATGTTGCGTACCCTGTCGGGGTCAACTTCCAGTACATGTACATAAACCAATACCTCTGTCCTTAGGCCCCATGCGTCCTGTGTATAATATATAGCCGTATAAGTCCCAAGTTCGCGGATATTTACATCTGTACTGTCTACAGAAAAAGCAAGTGGCCTACCAAAGGCATCCATTGCACTTATACCTCGCCTAAAAATTATGGGGCTGCCAACTTGGACATATAAGTCCTGAGCGCCAACTATCTGCGGCGGCACAATATTAGGAAGTACATACAACTGCGCCAAATATACAGCGCTATTACCAAAATAGTCCGTAAACATAATTTCGACATCTTGCGCGCCGGGAGCAAAAACATATGGCTCATGTACAAATTCAATTGCCACAACAGGCGATATGTCAAAATAATCTATGATAAAATCGTCAGGCAAAATGTCTTGGCCCATTGGTATTATTATGTTATCAAGCGTTGCGGTTGGCGGGGTGGTATCCAATACCCTAACTTGCGAATAAAAAAACACACCATTAATAGAAACATTAACGGTATGCTCCCCAACCCCCAATACCCCCGCTGGCAAACCATCATGGATGGTAATATCTATTACTGTGCCGGGGGTGATATACCCTATATGCACAAACTCCTGGGGTGAAATATATGTACCTGCTTCAACTTCTACATACATTAGCGGTACCAGTACATACAGCGGCATTGTAGCTTCACTGACCCGCCTACCGTTTCGTAAAATCAGAGCCACTTCATGCCTACCGCTTAACATAAAGTCTATGGCATATGGGTCACGAAACTCCGCATAAACCCCTTCCATTTCCATATTATTAGAAACAAAAGCAGCAGGGGTAACGGGTACACCCTGTAGTGTAGCTACACTGTTTAATCCGTTTTCTGGTATATCTAGTGCAAGTGTTAAATTATTAACCAGCAAAAATACCAAAAACCCGATTAATATAACCGCCCCAAAACCAACTAAGTACGCGCCTCGTTTGCGCTTGTTGGCCTTAGCTTCGGGGTTGTAATCTAAAGCGGGTTGGGATTTTTCTGGTTTGGTTTCAGCTTGTATGTGAAAGCTATTTGACCCTAGCACTTGTGTGCCGGTAGTAGAAACAACGGCTTTTGACTTTAGATTCTTGTTGCGTATCCTTCTTTTGGATGCACGTTTTAGTATATATCTTTGCGAGTTTTTAGCCACTCGTGCATCCCCCTCTAGAGTTAGTACAATTCACATTTAGAAGCTGTGTCCATATCCGCAGTTTAAAATAATCGCTTTTGGCCCAATCATCAAAACCGCCGGCCTGTATAGCGCTTCTTAATACATGATCAACCCATAAATTATCCCGGTTACCATATCATCCTCAATAAAAAACGACAGTGTTGTACGGTCAATTGTAAAGGTAAACATGTTTGTGTCTTGTTCGTAGTTGCTGCCATATGCAGCCAGTACATCGTCTAGGCTATTGCCAAGGGTAATACCTTCACTTGTTGTTATGCTGTCATCTAAGAAACTGATTGTGTGCACCCTGTCAAGGTCACCGTCAGGATATGTGTGGATTTGTATTCCAGGGAAACCGAATATACGGTCTATACCATCAAAGGCACAGCTTGGGGCTTCGAATATCCCAAGTGGCTCACCAAGCAGTGTCAATAGGTAGGCCATGTCTTGGTCCATTTGTATTGTTACGCTGTTGTATATTAGTGTAAAGCCAAAAGCCAGCGTATGTGCTGCATCGGCTTCGTTATCATCATATGAGCCAGGCTCATCGTAGTCGCTTGTATTTTGGTTGTATGTTATAGCATCGTATGCACTAATATAGTCCTCTGTTTCGTCTTGCTGGTTTGGTACTATCTCTGGCTCTGTAGCCGGTGACCCGCATGCGGCCAATATTGCAACTGCTATTAATAAAAATACACTAGTAGTTAGTATTTTCATGGTATATCCTTTCTGTGATATATTTTCGTTCTTATAACTCATTGTTTATTTTTGTTAGTTTATTAGGAAGTTTATGATCCGCCCGTAAGTTGATATTTCTGCTTGCTGTCTTTCGATAATCCTATGATATAGCTCACTTTTGTTATTCCACGCAGCGGCCGTATCCGACTCGTTGCGGCGGTCAGGCAAGTCAAAATGTTCGAGTAAAATTTCACCAAAAAAGCGTGCTAGTTTTTCTGCGCCAAAAACGTTCAAATGCAGCCCAGCGTTAAACGTATCTGTATCAAAATCTAGCCCCATAGCCTCAATATACTCTAAGAAGTTTATATAAAGCAAGTTGTTTCTTTGCGCAAAGTCAACCATTTGCTCATCCCACTGGGCGTGCCAGTGTGGGTACAATGTTGGTGCTTTAACCAAAACAAGATTAATATCATTGTGCGCAGCCAATTGAACCATGCGGTCCAAATAATAATATGCCGTATCGCCAAACTGGAAATTGGCCCTAGGTAACGGCGCAGGGATAAACCCCGCAGGTACAACATCGCTACGGATCATAAACCCGTTTATAGAAACCCTGGGACTGCGAAAGAAATATCTAAAATCTTCGCCGGATATATCCCGCCAGCGGTCCTTGTAGCGGAAAAAGGGAAGGAAATAAGACAACCAGCTTTCGTCATATAAACGTGAAGCTGATATAGCACTAAATTTGGCACGCGACCAACGCATCCCGTCCAAGGTTAGCCGGTTGTATGGTTCATATTGCGGCTCGTTATACTGCATGGCTAAGACATTAAATACTACAACATCAGGTGTCTCAAACCGCAATGTATCATGAAATAAGTAATATGACTGCCATATCAGTTGCTGGGGGCTACCCCGCAAGAAAGACGTAATACCAAACTCATCCCACAATGTAATGGGCGAAAAATTAGCGTAAACCTCGCAATCCCCAATAAATACAACATTGTGATCAAAGTTTGATGAGTAATATTCCCTAATAAGCCCGCCTTCCAGTACTACAGTAGCATACTTAGGCACAAGTAGGCGCTGCACAACAAAAAACACTAACACAAATGCAATAATAGAAGAAAATATTTTTACCCATCGCATATACATGACAAACCGCCTTAAAACTGATTATAAATAAACTGCCTGGCATCATAACCGTGCCCATATGCCCCTAGAATCAACACTGTAAACAAAATCGCACCCACAACTCCGTAGCGCACAGGCCACGCAAAGGTAGCCCATTTATCCCTAAAATCTATACCACCGCGTCCCAGCCAGCTCAACCAAAACAGCACCAGTAGTCCAATACCGGCACTTACATAGTCAGATATAGGCAAAGTAAGCTCAGAAATATTGCGGGATATAAAGCCAGATAAATCAAACTCGGTAATAACAGAAAGCATTAACCTAAAAGCATTCATAACTCCGGGATATATGTCAAACGAGCGTATCATGTTCATCAACCAAAAAGTGCGGAATATTTGAAAAATACGATAAAACTTTTTCTCACCCAAAGAAGGAAACACTTTGTGAAACCGCTCATACAGCGGCGCAAGCTCCAAAGAAACCATAATAACTATCCCGTTTGCCAGCCCCCATGCAACAAAATTCCATGTCGCACCATGCCAAAAACCCGTCAAAAACCAAGTCCAAAGCAGTGTGATATGTACCGGAAGCCGCTTGCCAATACCATCGCCAAAAAACCTGCGGCTAAACTTAGAAAACCGCAACATGGACTTGCCTACAGACACAGGATAAAAAACATAATCCCTAAACCATGTATACATAGTTATATGCCAGCGCTGCCAATATTCTTGTGTAGAGCGGGAGTAGAAAGGCCTATTAAAGTTTTCTGCTAAGCGTATGCCAAAAATCTCTGCTATGCCTATAGTAATATCCAGCCCACCAGTAAAATCGGCAAACAAAATTATTGCGTACAATAAAATACTAAAAAGGTAAAACGCGCCACGAAACTCATCTGGTGCCTCTATCAATACAAGCAATGCCGGCCACAACCTGTCCGCAATGACCAGTTTCTTAAAAAAGCCAATTAGTATACGTTGGGCAGCACGTGTAAACCCATGACGGTTAACAGGCGTGCCGCTGTAAAGGGTTTGCGAAAGGTCATCAAACCGGCTTATTGGCCCCTGTATGACTTGTGGGAAAAACGAAACAAAAAGTGCCAGCTTAAATGGGTTTGTAAGAGGGGTAGTTTTTTCCCGGTATACGTCAATGATATAACCCACTGTTTGGAAGGTGTAAAAAGATATCCCCATGGGCAGGGCTAGATGCATAAAACCAAACCGCCTGCCTGAGCCAATAAGCCCCAGCAATGAGTTTGCGTTTCCTATTACAAAGTCCGTATATTTTGCAATGGCCAACAGCCCAAGCGTAACCAGCAAGCACGCCACAAACCACCGCTTGCAAGCGGCTTTTGCTTTTGCTCTAATGGCCTTGCGTGCGGTCTTGTCTACTGTGTCTGCTACGGCGTTGTCTCTTGCATTGCGCAATAGCCGGATACGTGTTGTGCAGATATATGTACATACTATTGTAGCCGTGATATAAAATAAAAAAGATGGCCCCGCGAAGCCATAAAAAGTCATAGATGCTACCAATAACACAAACCAACGATGCCTTTGTGGGAAGACTCGATACAGTATTAAAACAATCGCCATAAATGCCACAAATGCCGATGATGTAAAAAGCATTGCGAAAAAACGCCCCCCTAAGCTTCTTAAGCTTAAATGTCACACAATATTAATTATAAACCATTTCTCTTAATTTCTGCAAATTTTATACGAATCTCGAAAATCATCGTCGACAACACATCGCGAAAAACGGCTTAAAGTCGCCGATTTTCCACTCTGTCGTCGACGTGATTTTCTGAGATTCGTATTAGCTGGTGATGTATCGCGAACAAACACGAAATGTATCGAAAATAATTTCAAAAGAGGCTATTGTGTATAATTACAACAGCCTCTTTCTTTTGGTGATATAATCCAAGAGAAGGGATGATTATATTATTTATATCTATATGACCCGTAGTACCGTATTCGCCTGTTGCCTTTTAAGACCTTGCGCATCCGGCGTTTGCGACTAGTAATAATAAAAAATACCGAAATTAATATTGTAAGGACAGATACCGCAACAGGTGTAACAACTGTAAGCAAAAACTCATTGGCCCATATTGGGGTAGGGTAGGCAGTCAAACTTGGATACCCCATTGGCGGTGATGCATACTGCATCGGCCCTGTTCTTTCGCTTCCGCCGGCAGCATGACGGTCATCATGGGTACTAGCTGGTAAGCTAAGCACAAGGTTTTGGGCAATAAGATTAAGCTCCCCTGCGCGCAAATTTTGGATATATACCACAACTTGCCCCACGATATCGCCGGCCAACACCGGCGGTGCAATACGTTCTGGTAAAGAAAGCTCGTATCTTAGTTCGCGTATATCAAAGTCTGCCGGCAGCTTAAAATGCAGGTCATCGTCGGCTTGTACAGCCACATAGCCAATGTTTAGCGGTCTGCCATCTATATCTTGGTAGACGGGTACCCTGCGTGTATATATACCAGATTCAAATACCAGCCGTTCTTCAAAAGGCATAGAAAACCCAAAAGACATAAGTGCCAATGTGTCCCTAAAAGTACCACCACCCTCGCTGTTGAGGGTTACAATTATTAGGCGGCGGCCATCTCTTACTGCATAGGTTACAAGTGTGTGCCGTGCTGCATGTGTCCAGCCGGTTTTGCCGCCTACAACCCATTCGTTAAAATATGACCCGGCTTGGATTAAGCGGTTTGTGTTTAATAGCGGGCGCGAGTAAGGTTGGCGCTCTGTTGGTGGGATACTGTATCTTAGAGTGCTTATGACTTCTACAAATACCGGGTGGTTTACGGCTTCCCGCATTATAAGTGCCATGTCATATGCTGTGGTGATGTGCATAGTGCCATGCAAGCCGCTGGGGTTTTCGAAGTTGGTGTTAGTGGCCCCAAGTGACTCTGCCCGGCGGTTCATAAGGTCTACAAACTCGTAGACTGTACCTGCTACATGTTCGGCAAGTGCAATAGATACCTCGTTGGCAGATGATAGCATTAGGCCATACAGCGCCTGCATTACAGTCAAAGTCTCGCCTACATCCATGGCTATATGGCTGGAGTTGCGCGGGATAGAAAACACTGCATTATGGGAAAACTCGATACGTTCGGATAAATCGTGTACATGCTCTAGTACAAGCAAAGCAGTCATGACCTTGGTCACGCTTGCCGGGAAATGTGCCGTGTTGTGGTCACTTCCGTACAATACCAGGCCAGTGTCTGCATCCATAATAATTGTTGCGGCCGATGTGTATCGCGGCGGCGGTATGACTGGTGGCGATGGCGGGGGCTCGAAACTCACCGCTTCTTCTTGCAGTAAGCTGTCGCCAGTGGCATATATTGGCATGTAGCCGGCACTTGTATGGAGGTCTTCTATTGTTGCTGTGGCAAAATGGTCACGGACTGGGGTTGTATCGGGTTCTTGCATGTAGTTGTCTGCTTCGTAATAATCCGCTTCGTAGTAATCGTATTCTGTGCCATAATCATGATAGTCGTAGTTGTAATGATGATCATAATCGTCGTCATAATCATCATAATAGTCTTCGGATGGCGTGTAGTCGTTAGCATAAACCGTAAGTGGCAACACTAGGGCCAAACATAATAAAAGTGCTGATATTTTTCTCATATTAAGTCCTTTCGTATATATTTTAGGATGTGATAATCCATGGATTTTGTTAAACGATACGCATATGTCTTTTTGGGTGTGCTTTGCGCACTGGCATTGGGTGGGCTGTTTATAGTAAACAGCAACAGGCCGTCTGGTGTAATGGATTTGGGGCAAAACATAAACGAGCCAAGACTAGAATCAACCCCACCGCCCCAGGAACCCCAAGCAGAGCCAGAGATAAACAATGTCGTACCAACCGAGCCCGATACAATAATGGTGCATATAGTAGGTGCCGTGTACTCGCCGGGCGTATTCGAGGTCCCATATGGCTCGCGTGTCAACGATGTGTTGTACCTGGCTGGCGGCCATACCTACGAAGCAGACCTGGCACTAATAAACCTTGCAGCCTTTGTACATGATGCCATGCAAATACGTATCCCCGTTGTAGGTGACCCAATGCAAGTGCTACCGGGCGACCAGCCAAGCGCAGGAACCACCACATCAGGCACCAACAGTGATGGCCTTATTAATATAAATCTTGCCAGTTTTACAGAGCTTCAAACCTTGCCTGGTATAGGCCCTGTAATGGCCCAAAGTATCATAGACTATAGGGAATCAAATAACGGTTTTAGCCGTATAGAGGATTTGCTTAATGTCTCGGGTATAGGCCCTGCTAGATTTGAAAACATAAGAGAAAGAATTACTATAGAGAGGTGATAGAAATGGCTTATTCGATCTTGGTAGTGGATGACGAGAAATTAATTGTAAAGGGGATAAAATTTAGCCTAGAGCAAGACGGGATGAAAGTAGACGCTGCATACGACGGCGAAGAAGCACTAGAATTGGCAAAAAAAAATAATTATGACCTAATAATATTGGATGTGATGCTGCCAAAAATAGAAGGCACCGCCGTATGCCAACAGATAAGGGAGTTTAGCCCCGTACCGGTGGTTATGGTCACAGCCAAGGATGATGATATAGACAAGATTATGGGCCTAGAATACGGAGCAGACGACTATATAACCAAGCCCTTTAATATCCTAGAGCTTAAGGCCCGCATAAAGGCCATACTGCGCCGTAGCGGCCTAAGCCGCCCAGCAGCCCCAGCAGTAATAGAGAGTCTTACACTGCGTGATATAACCCTGGACACCCAATCCCGGCGCGTAACCGTACGCGATGCTGAGATATATCTCACCGCAAAAGAGTATGACTTGCTGGAGTTTTTTATGAGTAATATTGGCCGGGTATACACCCGCGAGCAATTGCTTGCCCAACTGTGGGGAAGCGAAAATGCAGGTGATGTGCGCACAGTAGACGTGCATGTACGCCGGTTAAGAGAAAAAATCGAAGATAACCCAAGCGACCCCAAATATATATGTACAAAATGGAGAGTGGGCTACTATTTTAGATAATGTATTATGGTATAAGAGCTTACGCTGGAGGCTGGCTCTTAGTTATATACTACTAAGCGTTGTACCGATGTTTATTTTCTATATCACTGCAATGAACTATACAGAAACTCATTATTTAAGTGAGCTTAAGAGTGATATGCAAATGCACGCCAGGATTGCTACAACGTTTTTGTCGCGCCGCGGAATGGACAACCTTCTAGAAGGCGGTGGGCCTTTGGCCGTAGTGCAAGGCGATATTGCAGGGCGCGGCTCGGAATGGAACATGCGTGTACTGGTGTTTGACGAATATGCAACGGTGTTTATAGACTCAATTACAACGCCTGGGCGCGTAGGGCAGACACTTATTATCCCAGAAGTACTAAGCGCACTAGAGCGCCAATATCAAGAGCCTTTGTTGCGGCGTGAGTACCAGGCCATATACTATGCAATAAGCATACCCTATGGCGATGGCGAGCGGTTTGGCGCTGTATTATTGGTTGCCTGTGTAGAGGATATATTTAACTCACTTTCACAAATAAGCGACAGGATACTTTTGTACAGCCTAATGGTAGGTATTGCGGTTGTTGCACTGGTTTTTGTCGCATCTCATTGGCTTATAGCCCCGCTAAGGCGGATGCTAAGGGTCGTGCAAAGGACGGCGGCCGGCCGGTTGGACCAGCGCGTACCAGTAACGGGCGGTGATGAATACGCCGTTTGGGGGACAGCCTTTAACTCCATGACCGAAAAGCTAGAGCAAGTAGAAAAAACTCGCGAAGAGTTTGTGTCCAACGTGTCTCACGAGTTAAAAACGCCACTGTCTTCTATGAAAGTGTTGAGCGAGTCCCTTCTTTTGCAAGAGTCTGTCCCGGAAGAAGTATATCGGGAATTTTTGCAAGATATAGTCTCGGAAGTTGACCGTATGACAACCATTAACAATGACCTTTTAGCCCTGGTTAAAATTGACCAACGGGAACAGGGGCTAAATATCAGGCTTGTATCTATAAACCTCATGGTAGAAGATATCCTAAAGCGGCTATCTCCTTTGGCCGAGCAAAGAAATGTCGCATTGTATTATGATGATGTGCGCCCCGTGGAAATGGATGCAGATGAAATAAAACTCTCCTTGGCTATCTCCAATATTGTAGAAAATGGCATAAAGTACACCCCAGGCGGCGGTACAGTAAAAGTTGTTGTTGATGCAGACCATCAGTTTGCATACATTACCGTGCAAGATACAGGTATTGGCATACCCGAAGAAGAACAATCCAAGATATTTACCCGTTTTTACCGGGTTGACAAAACTCGTGACAGGGAAACGGGAGGTACTGGTTTGGGGCTTTCTATTTCATATTCTGCGGTGCTTATGCATGGGGGTAGCATCCGAGTTAACAGTAGACAAGATGAAGGCTCTGTTTTTATTGTGCGTATCCCTATAAGGAGGAGTTGATGTGGCAGGTATAAAAAAATGGGCCGCTATAGGGGTTGCAATTGTGGTTGTTACTGTTGCAGTGGTTGCAGCACTTGTTCTATATCGTGGCGGCAGTGATGCTAATCAAATAAATGTATATTTTTTTAACCAGATAGAGAGGCAGATGGAAGCAGAAGTGCGACCGCTGCCAGAAGGGGAATTTCAGATATATGACATTATTATGTATTTGCATGCCGGCCCTAGGACAGGCGGCCTGGACACTACATGGCCCTTGGAGCTTGCACCGCAGCCAGAGGATTTGATTAGCGCTGTAAAACTACAAGATACAACGCTGTATGTCTTTTTAACACCTGTCTTTCATGAAATGTCACCTATAAATCAATCCTTATTTAAGGCGGCATTTATCCATACACTTGGCGAGGCCCCACTAGTATCAGACATAAAACTACTGGTGACAGAAAATTATAACTACGCCTTTGAGGCAATTATGCGGGGCTTAGATGATGACGGTCAAAACAATGACAATGACGAGGATTATACCCCGTATGTGCCATTGATTATTTATGATAGCAACCATGCAGGTATCTTAATAAACCCACTAGACCCGCCAATTTCACCCCAGTGGATGGCAAATCGTACCTTTAACAATTTGCATTTTGTAGATGCCACTGGTACAGGCTTAGTAGTCGAGTCATATTTTGCAGAAGACATAAACATGCAACCCCGGCGTTTGGCAGAATACATGCTGGACCTTTTAATTGCCGGCCCGCGCCAAGAAGGGGCTGTGTCTTTGGTCCCACCAGAGACAAGTGTATTGCGAATAGAGACAGACGGCTCTGACATTTATGTAAACCTTAGCAGTGACTTTTTTACACGGTTTGTTGGCAGCAGGCGGGATGCGCATCTGATGATATATTCTATTGTTAATACCCTAACTGCAGAGCTTGCGCAGACCCGCGTTTTTTTCCTTATAGAGACACAGCAGGTAGAGCAGTTCCATGGGGTAGAGGACTTTAATACGGAGTTTACACGGGATAACACCTGGCTGCTGTCATATATAGAAGCACTTGCTTTGGAAGATGAATCCGACGAATATGAAACAGAGGAAGAAACAGAATGAAGCGCCCATTATTGGCGGCGCTTGGGTGCCTAATTTTAGGCATTGTGTTGGGAAGGGTTGAGATATTTAGGACGCTTAGCCCTATGTTGCTTGTTGGCCTTGGTCTTGGACTGGGGCTTATTTTTTGCCTATTTGTGTACCGAGTTTACCGCTATGGGGCGATTTTTGTAGTTGTGTTGTTTTTACTAATGGGGCTGTGGCGGGTAGAGAGTAGTATGTATAGTCATATTACATCACCTGTGTACGCGAAGTTTACGGGTGTAGTAGTAGATACCGGGCGCACAGGTGGCGGGAACCAGTGGGCAGCAGTCGTAGGCGATGTTTATATGGTTGCTGTGTACGATACATATGACTATGACATATACCGCGAGTTTACATACGTAGATATGCCAAGCTTTAGGATAATGGCCTATATACGCCCGCACCAGCCACAGGCTGAAATTGGCGCAACTATGACCCTAACCGGGTACCTGCGTCCGCTTGCGCGAGCGCAAAACCCGGCAGGGTATGACCAGTTCCAGCACTTGCGCAGCCAAAAAATAGACTCTGTAATGTGGCCGGACGAAATATATATAGGCGAACACGTGCCGTCTTTAATAGTGATTCTTAGGCAATTTAGGGACAGGCTTGCACATGTATATGACAGCTTGCTACCTATGCGCGAGGCTGGGGTCATGAAGTCTATGGTATTGGGTGACAGGTTGGATATGGACCAAGACCTGGCTGGGCAATATCGTATGATGGGGATTTTTCATATCTTGTCCATCTCTGGTATGCATGTGGGTATACTTACATTGGCGGCGTTTTCGCTCATGAAACTGGTAATGCCCGAGCGTACTGCCGGGGTTATTGTGCTGGTGGTTATGGTCGCATACTGCCTTATGACTGGTGCAGCCGTGCCAACTGTGCGGGCGGTAACAATGGGTGGGGTGTTGGTTTTTGGACGGATTTTGTACAGGGATTATGATTTGTTGGCTTCTGTTTCGCTTGCGGGCATTGCTTTGCTTATTTATGAGCCGCTATTTTTATTTAATTTAGGGTTTCAGCTATCTTTTGGGGCTGTGTTTGGGATAGGGATACTCAAAGCTCCTATAGAGCGGGGGCTTGCTTTGCTTAGGTTGCCGGCTGGCCCGTTTAGGGGTAGCTTGTCTGTTGGGGTTGCGGCGGTGGCGGCTTCTTATGTTGCGTTTCAGCATCATTTGTATGAGATACCGCTTTATAGTGTTATTGGCAATATTGTTATCATGCCCACGGTTACTATACTTTTGGTGATGGGTGCCATGGTTGGGCTGGTTGGGCTTGTATGGATGCCGGGGGCGATGGTCTTGGCCGGGCCGGTATATTATATTTTGCGTTTTTACGAGCTTGCCAGTAGCTTTTTTGCGGCATTGCCGGGTGCAATGGCTCTTACAGGCGGCGCTAGTCTGGTTGTGACAGCGGCGGCAGTATTGGTGCTTTTGACTTTTGCATTTGCATTTAGCGGTTATGGGGAAGATTTTACTAGGCGGCTTTCGCTGTTTTTTGGGGCTGTGCTGGTTTTGGTTGGGTGTATATTTGTGCGGGATTTTCCTATGGACTTGCGAGTTACGGCTTTACATACCCATGGGGGATACGTTGTAGTAAGGAATTGGGGTGACACACTAATACTAGGAAGCGGAAGGGGAGGGGAAGCGGCCCTGCTTAGTTACTTGGACATGCGAGGTGTGAGGCGCGCAAATGGGCTTGTATTAACAGAAATGCCACGCCAGGCTGATATAAGAAGGGTCCAGGAGCTGCTGCCACGTGTATATGTACTGTATCTGCCCTACGAATTCGCCCCATCAGATGAACTGCGTATAGCAGCTATGACCCATGATGTGGAGCTTATATGGCTTGCCACCGGGCATACACATGAAATAGGGCATATAAGCATACAAGCAAAAACCCAGCCAATATTGCGGCTGGGCTTTGGGGATGCGGTTATCGATTTTACATACATTTATGAATACATGGATATGATGGCAGATGTAGTTATTGGCACGGGAGTTGTGGCCATAGGAGAACATGTGTACCAGACAGAAATACATGGCGCGGTGCAACTACGTATTAATAGGGGGCAAGTGCGGTATTGGGTGAGGTATAGATGAGTTTGACAACCTGCCTGTAGCGGGTTAGTCTACTGGTAAGAACGCGCTTGCGAAAAAGGAGAATAAATATGACAAAAGTTGCTCAGAAACCGCCTATGGGCTGGAACAGTTGGGACTGCTACGCCGCAACAGTTACAGAAGAACAAGTGCTAAACAACGCAAAGTACATGAAAAAGCATCTGAAATCGCATGGGTGGGAGTATGTTGTGTGCGACATTCAGTGGTCGGAACCCGGTGCGGGTACAACCGCGTGGGAGTATCGCCCAATGGCACCCCTTAACATGGACAAATGGGGTAGGCTTATTCCCGCCGAAAACCGCTTTCCAAGCAGTGCGGGCGGCAAAGGTTTCAAACCCATTGCCGACCAGGTTCACGCGATGGGTTTAAAGTTTGGCATTCATATTATGCGTGGTATTCCGCGTCAGGCGGCATATGCTCGTATGCCTATTCTTGGTTGCGAAGGCGTAACCACCGACCAAATTGCCAATCCATTTTCCGTTAGCAAATGGAACTCGGATATGTACGGGTTGTTTCACAAAAACAAAGGCGCACAAGAGTATTACGATTCTATTTTTAAACTCTACGCAGAATGGGAAGTTGATTTTATAAAGGTAGACGATATTTGCAACACAAACCTTCACGCACACGCGCCGTACTCCGCAAAGCGCGAAATAGAAATGATGCGCCGCGCAATAGAAAACAGCGGCAGGCCAATGGTACTTAGTCTGTCTCCCGGCCCGGCAGTTATAGAAGAAGCCTGGCACCTAAAAAAACACGCCGAAATGTGGCGCATTACCGACGATTTTTGGGACCACTGGCCGCTACTTTTGGATATGTTCCGCCGTTGCGAGGTTTGGCAACATCACGTAGGCCCGGGCAACTGGCCGGACTGCGACATGCTTCCACTGGGGCATATTGGAATAGGCCACAAAAACCCACGTCAAACCCGCTTTACAAAGGCAGAACAGCTTACCATGATGAACCTCTGGTGCATCTTCCGCTCGCCACTAATGATGGGCGGCGAAATGAACGACAACGATGACTGGACACTCTCGCTTATGACAAACGATGACGTACTTTCGGTAAACCAGGACGGCTGCAACCCTCGCCAAATTGCTTTCCAAGACGGCTACGCCATATGGGTAAGCGATGCACCAAACGGTGCGGTTAATCTTGCCTTATTTAATCTTTCCGATAAAACCGCCGAAGTTTCCTGCACGTTAAGCGAAATTGCGCAGGCTGTGAAGTCACGTACCATTCGTGACCTTTGGAGCGGTAAGGAGTTTGAGGTTACGGGGGACGTTATAAAAACGGAATTAGAGGCGCATGGGTCGGTGTTATATAGGTTGGGTTAGGCTTGCATTTACTTTTCAACAAGTGTCGTGCGTGATCCTTTTTTCTTATTTTTGGCTGCTGCAATTTCGCGCGTAATTATCTCATTATAATAACCAACATCGCTAACGTCATAGCTGCTAATTTCAAAATACTGCTGGTACGCGCACGCTTCGTATGTTATCCCTTGGAATGTCCATGTGTTGAGCATTGCGCAGTTTTCTTGACAATTACGGCATGTTGACTGTGTGCGTACAAGGGATTTCACACTCTCTGGTACTGTTTCGAGATATTGGGTATATGCATCTATGTTTCGCAATCTTAATAGTATGCGGAGTTTTTTATTGTTGGTTAGACATGCAACCAGGCGTGATGTAGCTTTTAGGGTCAATAAATATTCTACCCTAAACGAGATGCTACTATAGTCGTCCGAATTACCTACTATAAGCCCTTGTGACATGAGATGCTTGTTAATGCCGGCATAAAATTCCTGGTCACTGCTAGACAGATATGCGGAGAAAATTGTCTGGTGAAGGTCCTCTGGCCATTCTTCTTGTGGTATGGCCAGGAAATAATTAAGTGAGAATATGGCATGTTTCCTTAATGGGGTGTTTGCCATATAGCCGAACAAAGCAGGTATTATATTGTTATCATCCGGGTATAAAATTGTGAAGGTATCGCTGTTTTTATCAAGAGTTTTACCGTTAAAATTTTGAATTATAAACCCAAAATCGCATAATTTACTAAATATCATGTTGCTGTTGGAGATACTGTACATCTTAAGTTTTTTGCATGTTTCTGTGAATAGCTTTCTGTCTACAGTGATACCGTCGCCAGAAAGCGTACCAAACCGTACCATTGTATGAAGCGTGGATACTAGCCTATATGCAGACTGCCCCGACGACGCGGCTTTGGGGTTATACTTCCCATAGTCGATATCTTCTACAAGCAATAGCCCGTATCCTTTGGGGTCTTGAATCATATCTAAATATAGGGATTGGACGATTTCTGTTAACGACTTTAAGCCGTCTATAAATGCTTCTTTAGTCATCCCGCACAAACAGTTAGGGTTTACATTAAAATCATCCGGGACAGGGATGATATGGTCTAGATAATATTGCAAGGTGTTTTGGCAACAATAAGTATGTTTCTTCATCTTATCCCCTCCGGTTAGCTATAGCTGCCAGCATCTTATCATCTGGGTTGGGTATGAGTGCGGTGTCTATTAGCATCCCTTTATCTACGGCTTCTTTTTTTGCTGCTTCCAGTGCCGCTGTTACGGCGGCTACCTCCCCTGTAAACATAACAGTAGATTTGCCACACATGCCGTGTGCGATGCGTATCTCTGCCAAGTTGACCCATGACGTTTTGGCGGCGGTGTCCGCGGCCTTTATTGCCGCCGCACCAGTGGATGCCTCTACCAAGCCAAGTGCCGCCCTTTGCGGCAAGGCTTCTTTCCCATTTATGGCTGCAAAAATGCTAATGTGTGGGCGGCCCAGTATAAACTCATCTATCAAGCCTGACACATGCCTTGCCGCCTCCAAGGAGGCTTTTACTGCACCAATGCCACCACAAAACAGTATCATATACTTGCCAGGGCAGATGGTTTGGGCCGCTAAAACATCCACATCGGCAGTTTTTGTTACAATGTCTAAAGCCGTAATGCCAGCGGATACGGTACTATACTCTATCATGGCCAAGGCCTTGCGTACTGGGGCCTTGGATATAACTAGGCTTTGGTTATCGTTCATATGTTTACCCCATATCAAATAGAGATGCCCATGTCTGGGCCATCTACGATACCTACAATTACTGCATCTACTGGCGCGCTGGGGTTATCTAGTGCTACCCTGGCGGCACTTCCAATTGTCACAAGTACTATCTCGCCGGCACCGGCGCCCACATTATCTACTGCCACCACGCGCTTAGGCTCACAGCCATGCATTGACTCAACAATCAAGAACTTGCTACCCGTAAGTTTCTCATTTTTCCTGGTGGCTATTACAGAGCCTATTACTTTTCCTATCAGCATTGTGATACCTCCATAGTGGTGTGGGGGTGCTTTAGAAGCTGCGCGTGTGTACCCGGTTTTATACCAAAGGCGTTGGCTTCGTCTGTATCTATGTGCATTTCTAGTGTAAATGTTGCATCTACCCGTACCAGTACATTGGAAAAGACACCACCGCGTGGGCCATCAACAAGGACATTAACAATATCCCTATCACTTACGCCAAAAATTGCGGCATCTGTAGGGGACATGTGAATATGCCGCCTAGCCATTATGCAACCCTCGCCCAAGTAAACTGCGCCTTTGGGCCCGATAATGGTAACGCCAGCGCTACCGGCTATATCACCAGAATCACGTAGCGGTGCAGTAATGCCAAGGGCGCGGGCATCAGAAGCGGACACCTCAACTTGTGTGGCACTGCGTAGGGGGCCAAGCACCCTTGCCTTTAATATCTCACCGCTATTACGCCCTACTATGGAAACAGTCTCATTGGCGGCAAACTGCCCGCCCATGAGCTCCTTGTAAAACGTAAGCTGGCTTCCTGGCCCAAATAAGATATCCATATGCATGCGACATAAATGCAAATGTCTGGCGGATATGCCTATGGGAAGTGGTGGGGTGGGGTTAATGGTATTTACATATCCCCCACCCGTATCTTGTGCGGCTAGTTCACGCAACACTTTGGCTGCTATGTCGCGGATTAATTGCTCATTCAAGGCTAATCACTCTACTTAGGCAGTATGCCTTCCACGTCGCCGTGGGGGCGTGGGATTACGTGAACCGCTACTATTTCACCCAGGCGGGATGCGGCGGCTTCACCTGCTTCTACTGCGGCTTTAACTGCGCCAACATCGCCACGTACCATTACGCTTACTAGGCCACTGCCTATTTTTTCTGTGCCTACTAGGTTTACATTTGCGGCTTTTAGCATTGCGTCTGCTGCTTCTATTGCGGCTACTAGGCCCCTTGTTTCTACTAATCCTAATGCTTGAAGTTCCATTTTTATTGCCTCCTTGGGTTTATTTATTATTGGTTTGTTTGCTACGGGTACTGCAACGGGTGCTACAATGGGTGATGGTGTAACACTAGGTGGCGCTTGTGGGGTTGTTGGGGGTTTTTCCATGATGAATACCTCCTATTTTTGCGGCGCTTTCGCGCACCATTTTCCAGATTTCGGGGTGGGGTGCGGGAATGACCAGCGATGATTTTATATCTTTATTGTGCGCTACTGCATCAACTGCCGCCGTGACGCTGGATACTGTACCACTTACAATTATAGTCACAAGCCTGCCGCCTAGCTTTTTTTCCCATGTTACAAATGTTACAGCGGCGGCTTTTAGCATTGTATCTAGTACGGTTATGGCGTTACATAGGCTGGGGAGTTCTACAAACCCAAGCGCGGATTTTTCTGTGTTTGCTGTCATTGCTATTATGCCTTGGGCAGTATTGTTTCAACATCTTGGTGTGGGCGTGGGATTACATGCACTGCTACTAGCTCCCCAAGACGCGCTGCGGCTTCTGCGCCTACTTCTGTTGCGGCTTTTACAGCGCCAACATCACCGCGCACAATTACTGTTACCAAGCCACTGCCGATTTTTTCGCTGCCTATAAGGCGTACGTCGGCGGCTTTAACCATTGCGTCGGATGCTTCTATTGCGGCTACTAAGCCCCTTGTTTCTACTAATCCTAAAGCTTCTTGTTTCATGTTAATTCCCTCCTGATATTTTCTATGAAAATGCGCTTATTTTTAGCATTTTTTCTGTGTCTTGTGTTGGGCGCGCTATTATGTGCTTGGATAGCACACCGCCTAGGCTTGTTGCGGCTTTTTCCCCTGCTTCTAGTGCAGCTTTTATATCCGCGACACTACCGCGCAGCTTTACCAGTACCAACAGTGGGATTTCTAGAGTGTCTGCCTTGTCTGGTTTGTTTTTGTCGAAGGACTCTATTGTGACATTGGCGGCCTTGCATGCTGCGTCTGCTGCTGCAAATGCTGTAACCAGCCCGTACACTTCTAGCAGGCCTACTGCCTGGCCGGCGCTACTCATTTATAACTGCCACCTTAATCCCCTCCATGCGGAGGTTTGTTTGTAGTGCTTGGTCAATTTGTGTAAGCGGATATTTGTGAGTTATAAGTTTCTCAAGTGGCAACCCTATGGCCTTGGCCCGCTTCATGAAGTCAAATGTCGTAGCATAGTCCCTTAATGTGTACACCCATGAGCCTACTACAGTAATTTCTTTTTTGCATATGTCGTGATGGGGGTTTATGGGTGCATCGCCGTTGTCTACAAAAAAGCCCAACTCGCATAGCCCACCGCCACGGCGTATAAACTTCCAAACTGCCGCATGAGCCGCGGGCGAACCGGTGCATTGGAATGCAAAATCTGCAAGTTTGCCAGATGTGGCTGTTGTAATGGCTGCCAATACGGCATCCGCACTGTTATAGCGCTTTATGTTGACTGTTTCTGTAGCGCCTAAGTCACGTGCAAAGTCCAGCCTTTTGTCTTCGCCGTCTACAGCCACTATGTTGTGGATACCCATGGTGCGCAGCACCGCAATCAACAACAGGCCAATAGGGCCGCAACCTTGTACCAACACCCGACTGTTAAAGCGTAGTAGGTTGGTTTTTTTGGCTTGCTCTACTGCATGTATTACAACCGCTGCCGGCTCTACCAACAAGCGCAACTCTAGGTTAAGGTCATTGACAACAAAGAACGATGAACCGCCCCGTATCATAAGATAGTCTGCAAACCAGCCATTAAAATGCACATCGTCGTCCGGTAACAGCCCGTAAACAGATGATGTATCGGACAAGTTTAGCTTGTTCATGTCCATCATAGCTATATCCGCGTCATCGTCGAACATCACGCTGGTCACGACTTTGTCGCCCAGTTTTACTGGATTGCCGGCGCTGTCTTGGGTGACGTTTTTGCCCATTTTTATGATAGTGCCGCTTCCTTCGTGGCCCAGCACAACCGGGATTAGACCAAACGGGTCTTTTTTGTACTCGTGAGCATCTGTGCCGCATACCCCACAGCCTTCAATTTTGACCAATATCTCATTGTCGCCTGGGGTGGGGATTGGGTAGTGCTGGATTTCAAACTTTTCTTTTGCCGTAAGCATAGCTACCCGGCCTGTAGTAGGGGTGGGCTTAGAGCTGGGGAGGGTAGGGGTGGCAGTGGCAGTCATTTCGCTTAGGACTTGTTGTACAATTTTTTCGATGTTGACTGTGTTTATTTCCATGGTATCACCTCATTTATTCGTTTTAAGATGGCTTTATTTTACCTGATGCATAGGCTATCACCCATCACACAGCGCCGGCTTTTTGTAAATGTCCTGGCGCTTGTAAGCCCCTCGCCGGTGCGGCTGGCTATTGTAAAAGAGCAAAAACCCTCGCCACCAAAGCCTAGTGCCGCGTAAGACGGTGCATTTTTTACAAAAATGGCAGTGTCTGCTTCCTGGCCCAAGCGGGTTAGGTTGTCTACATTTTTAGAATGCATATGCACAGAGTGTCTGTGGCCCTGCTCTAGCTTTACGGCAATGCGTATGCCCTCGGCAACATCTGTAGCACGCACAATGCCCAAGATTGGCATCATAAGTTCTTCACGTATTAATATGTGATCTTCGTCGCCTTCGAAAATGATGCACTTTATTTCATCGCTAGTATTGGTGGTTATATTAATCATTTTTAGTAGTTCTGTTGCGCTTTTGCCTACGCAGTTGCGGTTGAGGCGTACTTGGTTGCCATTGTGTTCTAAAACAGTCATACACAACTTTTCTACTTCGTGGGGCTTGGCTAGATAGCAGCCGTTTTGCTTTAAATAATGTATCAGCTCGTCTGCTATTTTGGTGGTAGCTATTATCCCTTTTTCGGCAATGCAAGGTAGGTTGTTATCAAACGTTGCACCTGCAACTATATCTACCGCGGCTTGTTTTATGTCTGCTGTATCGTCTACCAAAACAGGGGGGTTGCCGGCACCGGCACCTATAGCGCGCTTGCCGGATTTAAGCGCGGCCGTAACCACACCCGGCCCACCGGTTACAACCAGGAGTTGTATGTCAGTGTGTTTAAACAAGATATTGCCGGTTTCTTGGGTAGGATGGGACGTAGAAACAGCGATATTGTCCGGCCCACCTGCTTCAAAAGAGGCCTGGTTAATAAGATGCACTGCATAATTTGATGACCTTACCGCCGCTGGGTGCGGGTTAAACACAACCGTGTTGCCCGCGGCAAGCATCCCTATAGTGTTGCATAGTACTGTTTCGCTGGGGTTGGTACAGGGGGTTATTGCCCCTATAACCCCAAAGGGCCCGCGTTCTACCAATGTCAGGCCGCTATCACCAGAGAAGGCTAATGTATTTATATCCTCTGTGCCTGGGGTTTTTGTGGCTAGTAGTTTGTGTTTGGCACGCTTGTGGTCAGCGTTGCCCATACCAGTCTCTGCTACGGCCATATCTGATAGTATGCCAGCGTTTTCTATTGTTTTTTTGCGGATATTGGCAATAATTTTTTCACGGGTGGCCATGGATAGGCGGGCTACTTGTTTTTGTGCATGTGCAGCTTGGGCTATTGCGGTTTCCATGTTTGGGAAAATGCCGTACTCTGCAGGGTGGGGTTGTGACACGGTCTCGAGCTGCGTTTGTGAGACATTAAGCTCTTTTATTACATCGCTTACTATGCGTGATATAAGGTCAGCTTGTTGCAATGGGGGTGCTCCTTCCCAGTAAAAATCGTGTAAAATGCAGCAAAAATTTGCAAAACGGCTTAAATATAGCACAATATTAAAGGATCGCTTATTACAAAAGTATCAAAACCGGGCTGCTGCTGCCAGTTCGTGGTCTTGAGCTGCTGTGCCACCACTTACACCCACGGCACCAACGATATTACCCTGCTGGTTATATAGCGGTATGCCGCCGCCAATTGGTAGGATTTTGCCATCGCCTATAGCCTCTAAGCCATAAAACTGCTGGCCTGGTTGTACTAGTTGGCTAAGGTCTGCTGTGGACATTTTTAGCGCGGCGGCGGTGTAGGCTTTCGCGAGCGCTGCTTCGTAGCTTACCAGCAGTGCATTATCCATAACATGAACGGCTACTGGGTTGCCAGCGGCATTTACACAGGCGGCTACAATGGATAGGTCTAACTCACATGCTTTGTGTTCGATTATCTCTAATATGGTTTTGGCTTGGGCTAGGTTTATGTCATTGGTGCTACATGTTGTGCTTGTTTTGGTTTTATTAAGCGCATCGCTTACGGCCTGTGTTACTGCTTGCTCAAAATCCGCATAGCGGGCTTTTATATATAAGAAGTCGGATAACCGATTGATATATGCCAGTGTTGCTTTGGCGTAGCCAGACGATTCTGCTATTTGTGTCAGTTTAGTCTCTGCTCGTCTTGCTATGGCTCTTGCCAGGTCAAGGTTGGCTGATTTGGGGTTTGCACCGTAAGTCACGAAGGATTTTGCTGGCGGCATTTTAGAGCTTATAGCGTTTATACCTGATTCTAAAATTGCTACCTCGTCTTCGAAAAAGTCGTCCCATCCGGTGCTAGAAGACTTGTCTTTCCATGAGTGAGCCGGTGGTTTTTCTGCAGTTGATATTAGTGATAATACTGTCATGATGTTTTTTTGTATTTTTTCGTAATCTGCTATTGACTCGACTTGTGATGCTTGGCTCTTTATTATGCCAATATGCGCGTTTAACTCGTCAAGCGCGGCCATGGCTTGGACAATGGGGTGATGTTTTGGGATAGGGTTGCCGTTTTGTAGCATGGTTTTGCCGTTATCACCTGTTCTTGTGTAGATACTCATATGAATATGCCACCTTTTACCGCTCGGGCAGCGTTTGTGCCCAATATACGGCAATTAGAGTTTGCTGTTGGGCTGCTTAGCTGTATATAAAGTGTTGGACTTTGGTTGTCATGTGTTGTGTCATTTGTGGGGATATTTATTGGACAATTACGCATTTGCAACATTGCAAATTCGTGTGTGATGCCTATACCCACATGAAGGCGGGAACTATTAGCGGCATTGGCAGCCAAGTGTCTTACATCACCGCTTGTGCTTGTAACCGTATACGGGATACCTTCTTCTTCCAGACCCGCACAAATCTCCGCTATATGGAGTGGCTTGGCATAGGCTTCGTGTATGTGTACTGCTGGTTTTATCATATAGTAATCATACCTTTCGCCATGCATATATGTTGTGCTGAGTTAGTTTACATTCGGGGCTTCTTCCAGCGGGGCTGGCGGCTGGCTTGGTATACGGAAGGACTCATTGTGAATGTCGAATACATATGTGTTTGCATCCTCTGGATGCAATAATATCTTCACATGGTCGCCAATGTTTAGTAAATCATTATTATCCAGCGGGCCGCTAACAAATTGCATGTGGCCGTGTGCGGCTACCAACACGGTTGCGGGTTGCCCGTTTATTTGGATTCTCCAGTTATGCTCTGTCCCTAATACATTGGCCCATATAGGGTCGCCGTACTCTAGTAACCATTGAAATTTGTGCTGCTTGCGCTTGTCGTAAATCAAGAAACCTGCACCCAAACTGCCAAATATCACTGCAAGCCCCAGCAGTATCCCTACCGGTATCCAATAAAACGGCCACGTATTTACAAACTCATGCGGGTTTTGACTACTTACCAATATCTCTAAACGCTGTCCCACAAACATGTTGGTGCTAGACCAGCGAAGGGGAGCTGTAACTATCATGCCACAAGCTTCGTACTCTACATACACACGAAGACTATCACCACCAACGCCGTGGCGTATATCTACAATTGTTGCAGTTGTACGAATAGAATCGCGAGCTATATCCCTGTAATTGCGCCCAATGGTCGCGTACAAGATTATTGCAATAACGGCCAGCAGTAGCCCAACACTAAAAAAAACAACGCCTAGAATGTGTAGTACTTTTTTGTGCATTTATATATGTCTCCTTTGCAAGCGGTTAACTATTTATGAGTACCGGCATATGCCATAATAAGCCCGGTTGCCACGGCACCTCTTGCACCTTCTGTGCCACGGATATTGCCGCGCCCACATACCATACCCATATCTGCAAAAGCAGTTGATATAAAACCTGGTATTTCAAAATCCTCTGCAGAGCCACCCACCAGGATTACGTGCTTTATATTGCCCTGGCTTGGCATTGACATTGGCAGTAGTTTATTAATGGCACGAGTCGTGTTTTTTACAAAAACACTGCGCTTTGCATCCTGCCTTACGCTTACAATTTTTTCTATTGGGCGGTCTTCGTCTATTTTTATCATGCCTTCTGGCGCCATAATTACTACAGCACCAAAAAATCTTGGGTTTATGCCATCTTCATAAAAAATAATCTCGCCGGTTTCTAATCTTATATGAAACATGCTTTCTACTTTGGCTACTGGGTATTTTTTTATATTTTCTGCTGTTATGCGATTTGTGAGGCTAAGCTGGGACTGTATCATCATCGTAACCAGCTCCCCGGCCCCAGCTACAGATATAGAAGCAACTGTACCACTTGCATCTATTATAGCCGCATCGGTAGAGCCGCCACCTAAATCCAAAACTGCCAGTGGAAGGCTAACCCCGGGTGTTGTTAGTGCACCCAGTGCCGCCATCACAGGCTCTATACCAGAGACGGTTGTATAAAGTCCAGTTTTTTCTGAAAGAGTCTTGGCGATTTCTTGCATCGGTAACCGCCCTGCCGTTACCATCGCGGCTACTGCTATGGCTTTTTCTAAGCTAGTCTCGCCAGCCAGTGCGCCAGATATGGCTACAGGTGCAAAGGTATCTACCGCAAAAAGGTCGCGGATTTGAACTTCTTGGTGGCAGTGACTGGAACCGGGACTGTGAACTGCATTGCTATTGGCTAAGGCAGACATATCTTTGACCGCATTGGCCAGCATGTTACCGATATTTGTACCCGGCTCACCGCTTATATTTGATATCGTACCGGCTGTGTCTATTGCTTGCATTACCATTTCTGCGCCTTGGTTGAAGTCTACGTTTATGATGCTTTCGCCGCTTATTGTAATTTTGCCTATCTTTTGTGGTTTGGCAGGGTTGCTGTATGGGGCTTTCATGACTACAGCGGACTTTGCACCTATCAAACTCTTGGCTATGGGTGTGATGTGAATAGTTTCCTCTGGGGTAAGCCGTAAAAGTGTAGCTATCCCATAAGGGTTTGACAGCATCCGCACTGCATGGCCAGCAAGTGCAACCTCTATTGCTGTTTGTATACCATCTTTTATTTTGTGTATGCCGCGCACTTCGTCTATGATTGGGATTTTACGGTTTAAGCGGTTGTATACCAGCACGGCTTCGTCTTGTTGTAGTATTGCGCCGGTGATGTTTATGTTTTTGGCTTGGTTTATAAGCTTGGCTGCGGTTTCGTAGTTTGTGCTTTCTGGTACTACTACTATATATGGGTCGCTTGTATTTGCGTGGTTTATGTGATTTATATTTATAGTCTTGCCAACGCCAGTGCCATAGCCCGCAGGGGTTTTGGGGTTGTGCCCTAGCATAGATGACTCCGTAACAACGGTTTGGGTTAGGGTTTCCATAGCAGCGCCGCCTATTACCGGGGCTGCTTCGTTTATGCGTATATGGCTTATTTGCGATAAACTAATGTTGGCGGCGGTGGCGGCTTCTTCTAAAGCTGATAGTATTCCAGTTACATTATCGGCTGTACCCTTTAGCCCTGTAGTAAACACAGCGGCACCAGAAAGAAATCTAATCTTGCCTACATCGTCCTCCTTAGCTAGGCAGACCTCGGTTGTAGAGTTGCCTATATCTACCGCAGCTAGGATTTTCACTTCAAAATACCCCGCTTTTCATAAATTTCGGCTGCATCTGTGACTAGTTTTGCGCATATTGGTGCGTTGTAAGTTGTCATTAGGTCATTGGCCATGGCAACAAGTTCTGCCTTGGTTGCGCGGTAGGGGCGGAGCTTACCGTACATCTCTAATAACAACTCGTCTGGGATATCCACCAGCTCTGCCGCACGCTCGAAATTTTTAGCCAAGTGTGTACGGCCGTTTTCTCTTGCGGCTTGGCCTTGTAGTAACAATGTTTCTTTGGATATTTTTATATCTTCGGGCGTAATCTCTCCACGGCGTACGGCTTCTAGTGTGATTTCGGATTGTTTTTTGCCTGTCTTGGATAGTACATCCATGTGGGCGCTTAGCGGATATTGCATTATACAAGCCCCCAATCTATAGTCTCTTTGTTGCGGTCGGCTTTTTCTGTTTCTTTTATATGCATGATGGCCGCTTTTACTTGGTATGCGGCACGTATCATCGGGTCATTTTGTGTGGCTATGGGGGTTACGCTTTCACCCTTTGCGTATTTTGCGGCATTTTTGCCTATTTGGCGGTAATGAGACAATGTAAGCAGCGGGGCTTGTGGAAATAGTTCTATATTAGAAAGGACTTGCAAGTCTGTCTGGTGGATGATGGTAGTGCCCTTAGACTGGATACCTATGCCTATACCCGAGCCAGATAGGTTGGCGGCTTCCTTGCCAATTACAGCTACATCAGATGACTTAAAGACCTTAACAATGCGTATGTCCATGCCTTCCTCTTCTATGCCGGCTTTTATTTCGGATATGACTTGACTGTGTGGCAAGCCATTAATAGTTGCGGCTGCACCGGTGCCAAAGGCAGGGCCTACGCCTATTACCACTTCCGTTGGGCGGTAAGATGGTGATACTGGCATAGGCTGTGAAGCTTGCAAATGTTCAAGCACTATTTTTGTGACCAACGTCACAAGAGCTTCGTCTGGTAAGGCATTCTTTGTTGTGTGCCCGCCGTTCTTGCAAGAGAGGATTGTGTTGTCTTGCTGGCCCAATAAATCTTTTGGCATCAAATCCCCTCCCTATCAATGACATTGGCAATATTTTTTATTTCATCCCAGCGCTGCCCGCCCACGCGGTAACCCGTACCTGGGCCTTGGTAGTCATTGGGGGCGCTTATGGCAGATACAACTTTATAATCTTCATCCAAAATAGCAGAAGTTTGCATATAATCCCCATTTATGCGCTGTTTTAGCATGTTTAGCACCCGCTCGGCTATATGCTCATACCCTGTTTCGGACAGGGCTTTTACTATGTCAAGCCCAGTTAGGCCGCGCCGCATCAAGCTTTCTGCCGCTGCTATATCTGCGGCAGCATCCCTTGCCAAGGTATCCTTGCTGCCATGAGCATAGGTAACGGCTTCAACTTGCGCGTCTGTTATTTCGGCCAAGTTTAAATATCTAAAAACCGCTTGCACGGCTCGCCCAGCTTCTTGTCTTACACGTATAACTTCATCTTCGGATACGGGCCTAAGCCCGCCGTCTACCATCATATCCCGTTGCAAAATATTATAATCGTCATAATCTTCTGCATCGAAATTAGAACCGGCAAACAAGTTATCGTAATTGGGCTCACCGGCATAGCCAGAAAATATAAAGTCTGTACCGGGCAAAAACTGAAGCATCGTGCGTGCCGTACGGCGCATGTCCGAGTGGGAAAAACTTTGGTCGTTGGAAGATGCTACTTCCAAGTCAAGGGTTGCGGCAATAAGATTTTCGGCCAGCACAGCACGTATCCCAGATGGGACAGATGCTGTAATACCAATACAGCTTACAGAGCCGTTTTGTATCCCTTGTGAGCCAGCACCCTTGGCTACATACAAACAACGCGCTTCCAAATAAAGCATGGACTTGCTTTGGGCCGCGCCCATAAGTGCCTCCGAGCCTGTACCGGAGGTAAAGCGCGTCTTAAGCCCCCTAGACGCATATGCAGATGCCAAGAAAGCCTTAGAGTATGGGGTATCATCCCCATCAACAAAAACCGGCTCTGTGCCATAGACAGACATTGTTTCTGCATAAGTGGTAAAGCCGCGTATACCTAAGACCAACTCTGTAGCTTCTTCTACAGCGCACTGGGTCAGTACACCAGGGCGGCCTACTTGTGAGCCAATTAACAAAGCAATAGCGTTTAAGGGTGCATATCGTGCAACGCCAACCGTTGTTTCTTCTTCTGCAAAACCACGAAGCGCTCCCTCTGCACTGTCTGCCGCAATCTGTACTGGGTCATCCTTTACGTTGGTTATATGAGCTTGTGTGGCAGGGATGCTTCTTGCGCGCATTTTTTGCATGGCCATCATCATCTCAACTACATTAAGATGGTTCATGACTTCTGTAATTTTGGCTGGGGTGATACCGGATACTATTTCTATAATTTCTTTGCGAGCGATGTTGATATCTGTGAGTTTGCGAGCAATTTCAACAGATGGAATATCCATAAAATGCACTAGGCTAGCGTTGATTGTATAGTCGGCAATAAAACGGTCTATAAAATCGAAATTTTCGCGTGTTATGCCGTCTATTTCAGTTATTGTTCCGTCTACTACTTTAATAGACGGTTTTGGGTCGTAGGGGCTGTGCATGGCAATAAAACCAGCCTCTGGCCACTCTGCAATAAAGCCATCGCGGTTTACGGGGCGGTTGTTTAATATTTGAAAACGCTTAGACTTACTCATGGTTTTGCCCCTTTACATAAAAATAGAGCTCTGCTTAGAGTTATTGTTTATAACTTGCCAGTACCTTTCGCACAACGGCTTCAACTGTTTCAGGAGTATATGGTTGGCTATCACTGGTAGTGTAAGGGGCGGCAGCGGCAGTCCCATTTAGCGAATGGCAACTGCACCCACCCGCACTATTTACACGTGCACAAATATCTGCCGGGTGTTTGCCTGGCAGGCCCATTTCCTTGCGAAGCTCATACAGCCTTGTTACCTTTTGTTTGTCCAGTTGTTGAGGCTTGCCTATTTGGCTGGAAATAAACAATAGCTTTGCATAAAACTCTAAAGATTCCATTTTGTGATAAGCCGAAAGCAGGTCACCCGCATACGTGAGTGCACCATGGTTTTCTAACAATACAGCATCATAGTGCTGCAAGTACTTGGCTACTGCATTGGGTATCTCGTCTGTAGAAGGCGTACCATATTCTGCAATAGGTACACAGCCCAAGATTATTATAGCTTCGGGCATAATAGGTTCTGTTAATGGGGTCCCAACAATTGCGTAGCTGGTTGCATAAGGTGGGTGGGCATGAACTACAGACTTTACATCTGGCCGCTCTTTATAAACGCGCAAGTGCATCTTAATTTCAGATGATGGACGATACCCGCCTTTGGCCTGTAATACTGCGCCGTTTGCGTCTACCTTGCATATCATGTCCGGTGTCATAAAACCTTTGCTAACGCCGGTGGGCGTGCAAAGATACTCGTTTGGGCTTATTTGAACAGAAATATTGCCGTCATTGGCGGCGATAAAGCCCTTGTCGTAGATGCGTTTGCCTATTTCGCAAATTTGCTTTTTAATTTCAAAATCTGATGGCATGGTTGGCCCCTCTTTCGTTTTTAAGTATGTCCATAGAATATCACAACATCAAAAGCAAATCAACATCTTCACAGATATGTAATCAAAATATAACCAGGCAAATAAAAGACCCCGCCACTTGGCAGGGCCTTACACTACTAATTATATTATAGGTACCTAATATTTGTTTCATCAAAAAACTTTGCCCATTCTGTGGGTATGTTGTCAGACACAACGGTGTGTATCTGTAATAAATCCAGGGTTTTTGCAAAAGACATCCGGTCAAACTTGCTACTATCTACGGCCAATATCACTTCTTGGGCATTGGCAGCCATGACTCTTTTAATCTCAGCTTCTTCCAAATTTGATTCCATAACACCTTTTTCGAAATCTAGACCCTTGCATGAAATTATTGCTTTATCTGCGGTAAGTTGGTTTAAAACATAAGTTGTACCGCTTCCCACAAGCGAAAGGGATGAGCCGCGCAGCACCCCGCCGGTTGAGATGGTATTGATGTTGGTACTGCTAGATGAACATTCCATAAGTATTTCAACGGAGTTGGTAATAATGGTTATGTTGTCTACACTTTTAATCCGCCGCGCAATGTGGACGCATGTAGAGGATGCGTCCAGTATAATATTTTCTTTTGGAGTTATGAGTTTGTGGATTTTTTCTGCAATTATTAGCTTTTGTGCTTTGTTTGTTTCTGCACGCATCTTGTATGGCATCTCACTTGAGAGATTGTGAGCCTTTACCGCACCGCCATATGTTTTTTTAAGTAGACCTTCTTTTTCTAGCTTTTCTAGGTCGCGGCGGATGGTTTCTTCTGTTACTGCGTATTTCTTGGCTAGTTCTGGAACCAGTACGCGTTTTTCTGCTTCCAGGGTGGCTAGTATTAGATTTCGTCTTTCTACGGCTAACATGGACACACCTTTTCTTTGTTTGTGCTTTTATTTTCTTTATTCTATTGGGTTGTGGTGATATCGTCAATCAAAATATGCATTAATTTTATTTGAGTATCGTCACTTGCTTTCCACTAATAGTTATTAACCCATCATCTGCCATTTTTTTGAGTTCTTTGGACAAGGCACTCCTGTTGGCCATCAAGTAACTGGCCAGCATGGTTTTTGTAAAGGGGATTGTTACTACTGTTGTCTGCCCCTTACTGCGCAACATATGTAGGTATGCAAGTATTTTTGCCCTTAGATTCTTCTCTCGCAAGATATTAATCCTGTCAAACATGCGGAAATATTTATCCCCTATATTCCTTAGCATGTTTTGAATAAACATCCTATGAGCTACACATGCCTTTGTGCATATAGAAAATAACTGCCTATACTCTATAAGCGCTACCGTCATGTCAGACATGGCATACACCGTCACAGGGCTTTTGTGTGTTCGTGTGCTTACTAATATTTCGCCATATATGCTAGTTTGTGTGAGATTCGAAATTAATATGTGGGTCCCGTCTATATGCTCTAGGTATGCGTGCGCGGTTCCAGATAAGACTACCCCCATATGCGTGACTATGTCCCCGGTAATAAGCAGCATCTCGTTTTTGGAAAAGTGCTTGATGCCTGGGGATAGACAATTTAATAGGTTTTCATATTCGCAAGTATTGATATCTGAAAATAATGTAGACTTTTGAAGGGTTGATTTATAATCTAATTCCATTTCTCACCTCTGATGTGTTGCGTAGGCAACAGTTTTACATTGGCGATTATAGTACAATGCAAAAAAATAACAAGGGGATGGATATCAGATATGAATAATGGACATACAAAAAGACGTGCGTTGTGGATTGCACAAACTGCTATGCTTATAGCGTTAATGGTAACTGCGCAAATATTTACACAACCATATGGGCAGTTTGTTACAGGGTCAACAGTAAACTTTATTTTGGTAATGGCTTGTATCTTAGTTGGTGTATCGTCAGGCATAACTGTTGGTGCTATTTCGCCAATTATTGCATATATGATAACCGGGCGGCCTATTTTCCCGGTGCTTATACCGTTTGTTATAACCGGGAATGCGGCACTTGCTATTGTGGTACATTTTATATTTGCTAAAGCGTATGTAAGGACATGGGACTTTTCTTATGTCAGGGCTGTATTGGCTGTTATTGTTGGGTCTGTAGCCAAATTTTTGGTGTTATGGGTTGGGATTGTACAGGTTGCGCTATTATTTATCCCCAACATAATGCCGCCACAAGTCGAGGCTTTGTCACATATGTTTTCTTGGCCTCAGCTTGTAACGGCATTGATTGGGTCTACTCTTGCCATGGTTGTTGCGCCACGTTTGGTAAAGGCTATTAAAACCCGGTAAGATATATATTATTTGGTACAGGTACAAATAAACTCGAAACTACATTCCTTCATATTTACACGCCCGTCTGGCAAGAATATCACGCCTTCGGACTCTAACATCCCCTTGCGCATATCTGCAAATTGGCCGCCGGTTACGGTGCCGTCGGCCATTACTACCCTTTGCCAGGGTATATCTTCTGGGCAGATACGCATTGCCCGTCCAACTTCACGCGCAGCGCGTGGGCGGCCCAGCATACGAGCTATTTGGCCGTAAGAAATTACTTTGCCCAGCGGCACCTTTTTTACGGTTTCATATATTTGTTGATAAAATTGGTTCATAATTTAACCAGTGCTCCTTTATTCATACTAATCTCATATAAGACTTTGCCCAAATGAAAATATCAGGCATCAATGATTTTTCGTTTGGGCAAATTTTCTTTTATTTGAGATTTGTATCTCACATATCTTCTTGCATTTTGTAGAAAATATAGTACTATCCTGTCGTACATACCGCAAGCCAAGAATGGAGCAAGCCATGACAAAAATTGTTGAGTGTATCCCCAACTTTAGTGAAGGCCGATGCAAAAATACAATAGACAAACTTATAAACACCGCGCAATCAGTCCCTGGAGTATCGCTGCTGGATGTGAATGCCGACCCAAGCCATAACCGTACCGTGCTTACATTACTAGGTACCCCAGAAGGCATAAAAACCGTTGCATTATCTTTGACAAAATGTGCAAGAGATAATATTGACCTGTCTCATCAAGTGGGTGAGCACCCACGTATGGGCGCAGTAGATGTCATCCCCTTTGTGCCAATAAAAAATATATCTATGGCAGAGTGTATAGCTTTAGCCATAGACACAGGCCGCACAATTGCCCATGAACTTGATATCCCGGTCTACTTATATGAAGAAGCCGCAAGCACTCAGCGTAGGCGTAACCTTGCCGCTATTAGGAAAGGCCAGTACGAAGGTATGGCAAAGAAAATGCAGTCTCCACTTTGGAAGCCGGACTACGGCCATCCTGTACCACACCCTACAGCCGGTGTGGTGGCCGTGGGCGCAAGGCAGCCGCTATTGGCGTTTAATGCCAACCTGTCGACTTCGGACATCACTATTGCCAACAAAATCGCAAAAAAAATCCGAGCAAGCTCAGGAGGGTTGAAATATTGTAAAGCCATTGGCATAATGCTTAAAGAGCGCAACCTGGCTCAAGTGTCTATGAACTTGGTGGATTACCAAAAGACATCTATTTATACGGCAGTAGAGCTAATAAAAGCCGAGGCAAAGCGCTTTGGGGCACACATTGTTGGGACAGAGTTAGTAGGCCTGGCCCCAGCCAAAGCACTAATTGACTGTGCCGAGTACTACCTGCAACTCGAGAATTTTGATTACCAGCGCCATGTGCTGGATAACCATATATAAAGGAGCATAAAATGGCAATTCTTTTGGACGGTAAGGCCTTGGCCAAAAAAATCCGCATCAAAGTAAAGTCCAAGGTATCAAAAATGCCATCCCCACCGGGGTTAGCAGTAGTTATTGTTGGGGACGACCCAGCCTCCCGTTTTTATGTAGACAACAAAAAAAAGGACTGCGTAAAATGCGGCATTGTAAGTCACGAGTTTGCACTCCCAGAAAACGTATGCGAAGACAAACTAATGACTTTGATACACGAGCTCAATCACCGCCATGACATCCACGGTATACTCGTACAAACGCCCTTACCACACGGTTTAAATACTCAAAAAATCATCCAAGCCATATCCTCCAACAAAGATGTTGACGCTTTTCATATGTTAAATGCCGGGCGTGTACTGTATGGGGAATATGGCTTTGTGCCGTGTACCCCAGAAGGTGTAATTACTATGTTGGACCATTATAATATTGATATCAAAGGCAAACATGCAGTTGTGGTTGGGGCTTCAAACATAGTGGGTAAGCCCATGGCTATGATGCTACTGCACCACCACGCCACTGTTACTGTGTGCCATATCCATACTGTAGACCTAGCGTCGTTTACCCGTATGGCCGATATATTAGTGTGTGCAGTAGGCAAAATTAACCTTATAACTGCTGACATGGTAAAGCCAGGCGCGGTGGTTATAGATGTAGGCATCAACCCCAAAAGCGACGGAACAATATGTGGCGATGTAGATTTTGAAGCTGTAAGCCAGGTGGCTTCTTATATCTCACCGGTACCGGGGGGCGTAGGGCCAATGACCCGCGCAATACTAATGCAAAATACCGCGAACGCTGCAGATATGTTAAACTAACAAGTACATTCATGTAAAATCAAGTATATTTGTATACGAAAGGAAAACAGCCATGGAGATTTTAAAAGACTACCTGTCTAGTAAGCCCGGCGAGCACAACGCCGAAATGATTACATTTGTTGCTAACATAGACATGGTTGCCAAAAAAAGCCCCCAAATCGCTTGGGGAATTGTAAAAGAGCTGAAAGACCAACGTAGCTACCTAAAGCTTATAGCTAGCGAAAATTATTGTTCGCTGGCCACGCAAAGTGCCATGGGCAACCTGCTAACAGACAAGTACGCAGAAGGGTTTGTAGGCAACCGTTTTTACGCTGGGTGTGACAACATAGACGAAATAGAGCGTCATGCAAGCGAAGAAGCTTGCAAGCTATTCGGGTGCGACCATGCATATGTACAGCCCCATTCTGGTGCAGATGCCAACTTAGTAGCTTTTTGGGCGATACTAAGAAAAAAAATACAAACCCCCATCATGGAACGCTTAGAAAAAACAAACCTGTTGGCTCTAACAAACAATGAATGGAACGAAATACGTGCAGCACTAGGCAACCAAAAATTGCTAGGGATGGACTTGTTTTGTGGGGGACATCTAACCCATGGGTATAGGCACAATGTATCAGGCCAGATGTTTGATGCACATTTTTATTATGTAAACAAGGAAACAGGCTTACTAGACTATGACGATATCCGCAAAAGGCTTCACGAAGTTAAACCATTAATTTTCTTGCTAGGTTTTAGTGCTTATACAAGAAATATAGACTACTCGCTATTGCGCCAATATGCAGACGAAGTGGGTGCGGTTATGATGGTAGATATGGCACATTTTGCTGGGCTTGTAGCAGGCGGTGCAATATCTGGCAAGTATAACCCTGTACCCTATGCAGATGTATGTACCACCACAACCCACAAGACCCTGCGCGGCCCACGTGGCGGCATGGTGCTATGCAAAAAAGAATATGCAGAGTATATAGACAAGGGTTGTCCTCATGTTATTGGGGGGCCACTTCCTCATGTTATGGCAGCAAAAGCCATAGCTTTCAAAGAAGCCGGTACAAGCGAGTTTAAAACATATGCCCACAAAATAATAGAAAATTCCCAGTCCATAGCCGCAGCACTGGTAGAGAAGGGCATGGACGTACAAACCGGTGGCACAGACAATCACATAGTGCTTGTAAGCGTAGAAAAACTGGGGATAACAGGCCGGCAAGCCGAAGATGCACTGCGTGAATGCGGACTAACTCTTAACCGCAACACTATGCCATATGACACAAACGGCCCATGGTATACAAGCGGGTTAAGATTTGGTACAGCAGCCGTAACCACACTTGGCATGGGTAAGCCACAGATGTTGGAAATAGCAGATATAATGGCAAATGTACTCAGTAGTGTAAAACCTACGTTAACAAAAAGCGGCGCTGTGAGTAAGGCAAAATATACCCTTGATGCCGCGGTCAAGGCCGATGCTATAAAAAGGGTGAAACATATACTGGGCGAATATGTATTGTATCCAGAAATATCTACTGACTTCTTTGAGAAATATTTTTGTGATATAGCTAACTAATTCGGAATCAATATCCCAAAAATTAGCACGTAAACAAAAATGGCCCTGGATTTTCCGGGGCCGTTTTTTATGCATGTAGGAAATTGCATGCAATTTCCACTTGCATCCGCAGCAAAGTGGCGTAGCCACTTTTATGCATGTAGGAAATATAGCAATTCACCTTTAAATCTGTCCCGCCTGTCGCCGAAAAAGCGTTGAAACGCTCGCTATTTTCGGCTCGGTCGGGACCGTTTAAAGGGGGAATTGCTATAAATATTTATGCCAGCATATCTAGTGTTTTTTCTTGGAGCGATTTTACCCATATGCCTTGTAACGCCCAAAATTCCTCGTTTATGCGGCATTTTGTACCGCCACTGCGAGACGAACCTTCTTCATCTTCGCTTATAAATAAACGTGTATCCATTGCCAACAAAACATCAAGCATACTAATCTTATCGGGTGCCTTCGAAAGGCGATATCCGCCATTTTTGCCCCGTGTGGAGTGAGCTATCCCGCTGTGTTCTAATTTTTTTAATATTTTATATGCAAAATCAAGTGGCACATATTCCCTTGCCGAGATAGATTTTACTGTCTGCCTTTCCATGTTGCATAGGGACCGTACTACACGCATCGCATAGTTTCTTTCTTTTGTCAAAAACACATACATCACTCCTTACATTTCTTGAGATTGGTGTTAAATATGAGAATATTATACAATAAGAATTGTGGAATAGAATTGTCCAAATTGATGCGAAATTGTGGCGTATTTGTGGCAATTGTGTGGCAAAATCAATTTCGCTTGCGTCTTCATCATTTTGCATAAAGAATGTATACTAGACTAAGAAGCTGTATTCAACTCCGACAATGGTGACTTTTCGCGACAGATTTTTGCCAATTGAGGCGGGTCTGACGCGGCTGATAAGGCAAGCAAGGAGGGGCCAACGAAAAGTGGCAGAAATCTGACCGAAAAGACGCCGTTGGCGGGATTGAATACAGCTTCTAAACTACACTACTGTATTTTAAGCGAGGTATCGTATGTTATTTCTTTTATATAACGACCACAATGCCACAAGCAGCGCCGATATGATTGATAATGAGTTGCTGCAAGAAATGAAAGCGTTGTTTATAAAGAGTAATAAATATACAATAAAGAATATTGACCAATCTATGAATCATGGGCTATTGGCAGATGCTCATAGGCTGGTGCATACACTAAAGAGCTCAGCATTGCTTATTGGCCAAGCGCGGCTTAGCAGTATTGCATACGAAGCAGAAGGCTTGCTAAAAGCAAATACACAGTTACCGCGCATACTTTTTAATAAACTGGAAAAAGAGTTAACACGAGTCTTGAATGAGTTAAGTACAGCAACACAAGGAGATAGCGTATGAATAGTATAATTTATGTGGCTGATGACGACGCAGTTAACCTGCGGATGGTACAAGCTATATTGGAAAGGGAAGGCCTTCATGTAGAGTGCTTCGAGAGTGGCGACTTATTGTATGAGGCTTTTTTGCGTAAAAAATGCAACTTAGTGATACTGGACGTGCTAATGCCTGGCAACGACGGCTTCACAGTTGGCGCTAAAATAAGGCAGATATCAAACTTACCTATTATTGTACTAACCGGGCAAGAGTCCGATGATGATTATATTTTTGGTATCTCACTTGGGCTGGATGTGTATCTTACTAAGCCCTTTAACCCTGCAAAACTTGTTGCCCATGTAAGGACATTGCTAATAAAGGCCGAGCTTGGTAATCCACAGCAGCTTATTCAGCCAGAAGATAAACCTGCAATAATAACATACGCAGATATTACAATTGATACCAACAAGCTTACAGCCCAATGCAGTAACAGTAAGCTTCAACTAACACACACAGAGCTAAACCTTTTAACATATATGTTTAGAAATCAAAACAAAGCAGTATCAAGGGACGAACTCTTAAACGCTGTGTGGGGGTACAATAGTGTTGTAGGGTCCAGAGCTATAGATGACGCAATAAAACGCTTGCGAAAAAAACTAACAGATGCCAAAACCCGGGTTTCTATTGACACTGTAAGGGGGTTTGGTTTTAGGGTTAGCGAAAGTTAATTAGAGTTCTCCGGAAACTCCGAATAAGTCAATTGAAAATTTGAAAGGAGATTCACATGAAAAAAAAGAGGTATGCATTAGTAGGCACTGGCGGGCGCGCCAGGATGTTTTACAAGGCAGTGGCAGAAACATATAAAGACACAAGCGAGCTGGTAGCATTTTGTGACCTAAGCCAGACCCGTATGGATTATACAAACAAGGTGCTAAAAGAAGAATGCGGCCATGCACCTGTCCCAACCTATAATTATACGGACTTTGAAAAAATGATTGATGAAACCCGGCCAGATACCGTAATCGTAACCACTGTTGACCGCACTCATCATGATTTTATTATCCGCGCAATGGACAAAGGCTGCGATGCAATAACAGAAAAACCAATGACAACAGACGAAAAAAAAGCCCAAGCTATACTAGACGCCATAAAGCGTACGGGCAAAGATTTGCGTGTTACATTTAACTACCGCTACGCGCCAACCAACACCAAAGTCCGTGAGCTTATTATGGATGATGTGATTGGCGAGGTATTTTCTGTCCATTTTGAGTGGTTGCTCAACACCCAACATGGTGCAGATTATTATAGGCGTTGGCACCGCAATAAAATCAACAGCGGCGGTTTGCTCGTACACAAATCTACCCATCATTTTGACTTGGTAAACTTTTGGCTTGGTGCTAGGCCAGAGACTGTTTTTGCCTTTGGTGAGCTCAATTTTTATGGCAAGCACAACGCCGAAAGGCGTGGGGTTGATAAATTCTATTACCGTAGTCATGGCAGTGACGCCGCAAAAGGCGACCCATTTGCTATAGATATGGAGAAGAACGAAGGCTTAAAGAGCCTGTACTTAGATGCAGAAGGTGATAGCGGCTACCTACGAGACAGAAGTGTATTTGGGGACGATATAAGCATAGAGGATACTATGGGTGTGCTAGTAAAATACAATACCAATGCTATCCTAACATACTCACTCAACAGCTACATGCCGTGGGAGGGATACAATGTTTATATTAACGGCTCCAAAGGCCGTATAGAATACCGCGTAACAGAAAGCAGCTACATCAACGCCGGCGGTGAGCCAGGTGTAGAAGGTGCATATACCGGAAGCTCAATTGTTGTACAGCCTATGTTTGGCAAGCCTTACGAAGTCACAGTTGAAAGAAAAAAAGGTGGCCATGGTGGTGGCGATGTTGTTATGCTTGAAGATATCTTTGGAAACCCTAAGCCGGATAAGTTTCGCCGGGCGGCAGGTGTCGTAGAGGGGTGCGCTTCTATTATTACTGGGATTGCGGCCAACAAGTCTATTGCCGGTGGGCAGGCTATCAGGGTAAAAGATTTATTGGATTATTAGAATATGGTCTGGTTTTGATAGTATTGTAAGAAGCGATCGTTGATTTTTTGCGATTATTTAGCGTAGTACGGCCTCTTTTGGGGCCGTATTTGCGTTTTTGCATATGTTAAATATTTTTGCAGTAGCGTACGCCAGTTGCATTATACGGCTCTATGTTTTGTGTTGTGCCGTCATGTACATAGCCCAGCTTTTCGTAAAAGGCCCGTGCTGCGGCATTTTTTTCGAATGTCCAGATACATATCTCATTGTAACCGCGCGTGATGGCTATTGTTTCGCAGTACATGGCCAGTGCTGTGCCTATCCCTTTACCCTGGAGGCATGGGTCCACATACAGCGCGCCCAGCTCAAAGGCATGTGGTTTATCTTGGTCCCCGCATGAGCCTACCATCAAGAATGCCCTTATGATACCATCGTCGTATACATATCTATCTTGTTCGTAGCTTGTATTATCATTTTTGGAAAATTGCTCTGCCAGCTTTTCTGCCCGGCCGGTAACGCTTAGCTCATTAAACAAGTGCTCATCCGAAACAATCCCGCGATATGCGCATCGCCAACCAAATACGCGAATCTCGGCTACACGCGATATGTCAGATGCTTTCATAGGTCTTATCATCACAGTTACCTCAATATAGTTTTGTGTCTTGGTTTGTTATTATCACAGCTACCCTGTTGTTGCTATCCCAATATGCAATACCCCCTAGTGCTTCTGCTATAGCCCTAAGTGGTAGCATAAGCCGGCCATTTATCATCTGTTGCGGTACCTCTGGGATTATTATATCCCCATTAATACTAAAAACATCACCATAGGCAGGGATAATAATTTGCAATTGTTGGTTAGATAGTATAGCAGCTCGTTGTTGACTATCCCAACCAACCGTGAAACCCATTTTTTCAAACACACCACGTACAGGTACCATTGTTACGCCATCTATTATAAACGGTTGCTGGTCAGGGAAGTAGACTTTATTATCGTCAACTATAACTGTAACCGGCTCTGAGTCTGCTCGCTGGTTTTTGTCGGCGGTTCGTCTTGCGATTTCTATCAAACCATATTCTAGTAGCGTAATACTGTCGCTAAAACGGTCTTGGCTACTACTTGCACCCATAACCACAGCTATAACACGGTGACCGTCGCGTTCTGCTGTTGATGCCAAGCAAAACCCAGCTTCCCTGCTTGTACCTGTACGAAAGCCGTCTGCATATGTGAAATAAAAATCACCACTATGCATTAATAAGTTTGTGTTGTTGCGCACTATACCCCCAAACGCAAAAGATGTAGCAGAAGTTACACGCAATATGTCAGGGTATCGCGTAATAAACTCTCTAACAAGTATGGCTATAGAGTAGGCAGTTGTGTAGTGCAGTAGTGCCCCATGTACATTGTTAAAATAAGCTGTCATGCCTATAGCACGGGCAGATTCGTTCATCCTTTGTACAAAAGCATCCTCGCAGCCAGATATAAATTCTGCAACTGCTATACATGCGCCGTTGGATGAAAGCGTCATCATAAGGTGGAGTAATGTGTCCACGCTAACATATGACCCCGCCTGTATCGGCAGTACTGCCCCTTGAATACTTATGTCAGCAGATACCATAGCTGCATTAGTACTTACAGGGATAAGTGTGTCCAGTGTAAGATTCCCGGCTTCTATTTCTTCATATACCACAAATGCTGTCATAGCCTTTGTCATACTTGCGGGTGCCCGTAGGCTATGTGCATCTTTTTCAAATAAAATTTCACCTGTTGCGAAGTCAATAACTACAGCCGAAGGTGAGGCTATGTTATGACTACCTCCGGGTAGGCCAAGAAGTGAAAATAGTGGAGTCGCAAAGATTATAGCGCACAGTAAAACAATACATATAAATGAGTATGTATATTTTTTCATGAAATAACACTCCTCTGGGATTTTGTACCATTTTATACCAAGGCCTGGTGTTAATCAACATGGGTATTTTCAATTTACCTTTCACCCATGTATAATCACAAATAAATCGAAATACAAAATTGGGAGGTACTGCATGAACAAACTCAACTACCCCAAAATTGGCATAAGGCCCACCATAGACGGGCGCTGGGGCGGGGTGCGCGAAAGCTTGGAAGATAAAACTATGGCAATGGCAAAAGCAGCAGCAGAGCTTATATCCGCTAACCTGCGCTACCCAGACGGCACCCCACTAAAATGTGTAATAAGCCCAACCACTATTGGCGGCGGTGCCGAAGCTGCCATATGTGAAGATGCCTTTAATGCACAAAATGTTATCGCGACATTAACCGTCACGCCCTGCTGGTGCTATGGGTCAGAAACATTTGACATGAACCCGCGCACGATTAAGGCCGTCTGGGGCTTTAACGGGACAGAGCGCCCTGGTGCGGTATATCTGGCAGCAGTAATGTCCGCATATGCACAAAAAGGACTTCCCGCATTTAGTATTTATGGCCGTGACGTGCAAGACCTAGACGATAACACCGTACCTGCAGATGTAAGCGAAAAAATCTTAAACTTTGCAAAATGCGCCGCTGCTGTGGGCTGGATGCGCAATAAATCCTATGTAAACATGGGTGGCGTGTCTATGGGTATAGCCGGGAGCTATTGCAACGAGAGCTTTTTCCAAAAATACTTGGGTATCCGCGCCGAATGGGTTGACCTGACAGAGCTGCTGCGCCGTATGAAGTTAGGCATATACGACCATGCCGAGTATGAAAAAGCCCTAGCATGGATTAAAACCAAGTGCAACGAAGGCTATGACAAAAATGAAGGTAAGACACTGCCAGCGATTATTACAAAGTCCAAGGTAGTTCCCCCTAGTGAGGATTGGGAGTTTATCGCAAAAATGACCGTGATTGTAAACGATATATTGTTTGGTAATCCCAAACTTAAAGAGCTTGGCTGGCACGAGGAAGCCCTTGGCAAAAATGCTGTAGCAGGTGGCTTCCAAGGTCAGCGCCACTGGACAGACTGGCTACCCAATGGTGATTTTACAGAGGCAATACTAGCCACGACATTTGACTGGAACGGCCCCAAAGAGCCAACTGCATTCGCCACAGAAAATGATACCCTTAACGGTGTATCAATGCTTTTTGGCAAGTTAATTTCGGATACAGCTCCATGCTTCCATGATGTGCGTACGTACTGGAGCCCGGAAGCTGTAGAGCGTGTAAGTGGAAAGAAGCTTGAAGGCGCCGCAAAAGCTGGGTTTATACACTTAGTAAACTCTGGAGCATCTGCACTTGATGGTACAGGCGCGGCCAAAGATGAAAACGGAAAAGGCTGCATGAAGCCTTGGTGGGACATGACACAGGAAGATATCGCAGCTTGCTTAGAAGCTACACAGTGGAGCCGTGCAGACTATGGATATTTCCGCGGCGGTGGATATTCTAGCAACTATAAAAATGTCGCCGAAATGCCTGTGACTTTGCTTAGGGTAAACCTAGTCGACGGCATTGGCCCAACGTTACAAATTGCCCAGGGGCATACTGTTTTACTAGATGACAAGACCCACGATGCCCTAGACCACCGGACAGACCCGACCTGGCCCACGACCTGGTTTGTGCCAGAGCTGACAGGTGAAGGCGCGTTCAAAGACGTGTATGGTCTTATGGCTGCGTGGGGTGCAAACCACGGCGTAACGGTATATGGCCACGTTGGCGATAGGCTTCTAACATTGGCTAGTATGTTGCGCATCCCTGTGGCCCTTCATAATGTAAAGGCCAGTCAAATTTTTAGGCCTCATGCATGGGCAGCTTTTGGGACAGACTCGGCCGAAGCGGCAGACTACCGTGCTTGTGAGACCTATGGCGCGTTATATAAATAGCTGAATAAAGTGTGAATTGTTATAACCAGCGCAAAAGCTTGACACCGACACATTAGCATATTACAATCCCTTTCGTGAAACGCAACTGTGGCGGAATTGGCATACGCGCTAGACTAAGGATCTAGTGGTCCTAGACCTTGCAGGTTCAAGTCCTGTCAGTTGCAAACCATAAAAACGGAGCCTCCGCAGACGGGGCTCCTTTTTTGTGCCTGTAGAAAATTGGATGCAATTTTCACTTGCATCTACTGTTATTAGCCACAATTGACAACAATGCTTTATCATGCCAGAATTATATCAGGCAACACTTTGCAATTTACAAATGATAGGAGTTTAAAATGAAAAGAATTTTGTATTCACTTGCCGTGCTTGTATTTATTACAGTGTTTTTGGCATCTACCAGGGCAGCACAAGCAGATGTGCTTTTCGAAAATGTTTTCCGTGAAGAACAAAATGGTGTTGTATACGAACGCATCCGCCAAATGACCACTTATGGGATGCTGGATGTACATGTATTAGTTGTCCCTCTTGATGACCCCAATATATACATAGCCCCGGTTGTTAGCCAACGGGCTCATGGGCGCAAAGATACAGCAACCAACCTCCTATCTGATGTGGATGCGGTTGCGGGCATTAATGCGGATTTTTTTGGGTTGGCGGGGCAGTATTCTGTCCATTTTGGGCCAATGGCTATGGATGGGCAGTTGTTGGGCCTTAACCCTAACACAAACGCTAACCGCAACGACTTTGCAACGTTCTTTTTGGATTCTGCTGGTAATCCGTTTTTCGATTATATGCGTAGTGAAGTACGCTTTTATAACAACGGTGTCGAGAATGTACAGGTTGCCTCCCTTAATATCATAGGGCTAGAGCTTCATTCTCCGGTGATAATTGACCGGCGCTTGATGAATAACACTTTGCCTTTATTTGACCGTTTTGATGAACTTATCAAGTTTGTTGTACAAGGTGAAAGGGTGACACGAGTTGCACGCGGGCCGGTTGATGTACCTGCAAACGGTTATGTATTGGTAATGCCGCAGCACATGTATGACTCACACCGGCACTTGATAAATGCGGGTGACTCTGCACGGTTGTATGTGGGTAACAGCTTAGGTATTGACTTCTCTCGCATACAAACTGCCATAGGCGGTGGCGGGATGATTCTTTCTGGTGGGGAAACCGTGTATGGGCGTGGAGTTTCGCCAAATGCGCGGCATCCGCGTTCGGCCATTGGTGTAACGCGTGATGGAAACAGTATGATACTTATGGTGGCAGACGGGCGCAGCCATTCTATTGGAGCCACCCACAACGAGATGGCAGATTTATTGCGCCGTTTTGGGGCGTGGGACGCTATGCATTTTGACGGTGGAGGCTCATCTACCATGGTGCGTAGGGATGCAACCGGTAGTTATACAGTAGAAAATACCCCATCTGACGGTGCGCAGCGGCGGATAATTAATGCCCTTGGCGTGTTTGACCGTAGGCAGTTTGTACCGCAGGATATTACTATCCCGCCGCTAGCTGAGCTTAGGGGCCACCCAAGCGCAATTACATTATTTGAAGATGGCCAACATATAAACCTTCGCCTTTCTGGAGTAGGGGTAGACGGCAACTATGTGACAAATATTCCATTTTCTACTGTTGCCGATTATGCGGTTGTCCCGTCGTGGCTGGGTTATATCCAAGATGGTGTGTTTACCGCAACCAGTAGCGGAAGTGGGTACTTGGTTATGACAGTGCAGGGGATTAATACCTATGTCCCTATAGCCATAGGTGGTACGCCACGTGCTTTAAATACACGTGCTTCTATGCCTAGCTTTGTGGGGTACCCGGCCGCATATATAAGCGGTGATGTTGGGCGTATGTCTAACACACTTTGGCTGGAGTATAGTTTTATTGCGGCTTCTATTACACAGGCCGCGCATATGGCCCTTTATCCTACCGTGGCTTTGCCTGAAAATGCTGTTGCCGTTAACATGCTAGTAGAAGGTAACGGCTCTGGTCACTGGTTGCGTGGGCGTGTAAGAGATGGTGCTGGCCGGCTTCATAATATAGATTTTGTACGTGAGATGGATTTTTATGACTGGACGCTGGTCACGGCTGTCTTACCTACCGGCGCGGTATCCCCGTTTGTACTTGATAGGATTTATATGGTGACTACAGGCTCAGATGAAGCAGCAACTTTCCGCATTCAGTTTGGTGGGTTGGAGGCTTTTGTTGCGCCAGAGCTGCCTGTGGATGTACCTGTAGGCCCTGTTTTCCGTGATACTCTTCGGGCCGAGCGTGGTTTTGCTGGCTTTAGCGGCACCAATTTTAGCTTTAGTATGCCTGATAATGAATACGAGTTGGAATATGACACAACCAACGAAGGGCCTTTCTCTGTCACAACAATGACATTGTACGGGGGTAGACTTGGCACAGAGCAATGGGCTGCTTTTATGCACGACATAAGGTCTATTAACCCGTCTTATGTGGTGATACTTATGGATGATAACCCGCGCACGGCTTTCAGGCATGATATGGAGTTTGAGTTATTGCATCTGGCTTTGACGGAACTGCAAACCCAAGAGCGCAGGGTTTTTGTAGTATCGGCTACAGGACAGCAAACCAGTGTACATGTGCGCGATGATATCCGTTATATTAACTTGAATTATGCATATGAATATATCCATTTCCGTGTTAACGGGAATCAAATCCGGTGGTCCGATTGAAATTGACAGACAAAGAAATAAAAAGCGCAAGCCACAATAAAGCAGACGCAAGACCGGCGCGTACCGTTTTTGTTATGATGAGCATTATGGTAATTGGGAAAGCGATGGGTCTACTACGCGACCGTATGCAGGGCTTGACTTTTGGTATAAACACTACAGAAGCTGTTGCTTTTGCACAAGCCAGCGCTTTGCCGCGCAATTTTTTGGACATCATGTTTGCGGCGGCATTGTCTTCTAGTTTTATCCCGGTTTTTAGTGGTTATCTTGAAAAAAAAGGTAAAAGAGAGGCGTTTGACTTAGCCTCTCTTTTTGTTAGTGTTACACTGGTTATAACCACTTTAGTAACAGTGGTTGCGGTGATATTTGCAGCACCTATTTATGATTTGTTTGCTGGAAGCGAGTATGAGATACGGCTTTTGGGGATCGAGCTATTGCGTTATATGCTACCGCTTATGATACTAAGCGGGTTGGCTTTTTCGTTTACAGGGATATTGCAATCTCTTGGGGAGTTTCGGTTGCCTGCGGCTATGAGTGTTGTGTCCAATGGCGTAATTTTGTTTTATTATTTCTTTCTTGTGGATAGATTTGGTGTGCATGGGCTCGCTGTTGCGTTTTTGGTTGGATGGGCTATGCAGGCGCTGATTCAGATACCTTGGTTGATAAGGCATAAATTTAGGTTTAAGTTTAAGCTGGATTTTAGTAATAGCGGACTTAGAGAAATTGGGGCACTTACAATACCGGTATTGGCGGCTTCGTGGCTGCTTCCTGTCAACTCTTTGGTTAATTTAAGGGCAGTGCGGGGGCTATATGGGGGGTATTATGGTGCACCTGGGCTTCAGCTTGCTTTTAGCTTGTTTACTGTTGTTAGTGGGGTGTTTATACTTTCGGTGTCCAATGTGATCTTCCCCAAACTTTCGCGGCAGTCTGCCATTTTGGATGGCGAGGGTTTTAGGACTAGCTTGGGTGAGACTGTAAGGGTGATGTTTTTTTTCTTGATTCCTTTAACATTTGGTATGATGGCACTAAGCCAGCCGCTAGTTAGGCTGGTTTACTATGGGCAAAATTTTTGCGAAAGGTCTGTAGAAATTACAGCAAGAGCTTTATATTTTATGTCAATTGGGATTGTGGGGTACGGTATGCAAGTTGTTTTGAGCCGTGCTTGCTTTGCCCAAAAAGACGGGCGTACCCCGCTTGTGGCTACAGTTGTAGGTATTGGCGTTAATGCAGTATTGAGTTTTACGCTTCTAAGGTTTGAAATTGCGGGGCCTGCCATTGCTGGTGCGGTTGGTATAAGTCTAAGCGCGTTGGTCATGGTTGTTATGCTTACGCTTAAGGGGCAACTTGCATGGCCTACACAGCTTGTTGTGGACTTGGCAAAAATGCTAGTACTGGCTGTTATTATGTTTTTTGTGGTGAGGTTTGTGCATGGGTGGCTTATATATAGCCATGCATTTTTTCAAGTACTTATACTGGCTGCGGTTGGGGCTGGGGTATATATAGGTGGTTGTGCGCTACTGGGGATGAAGGAATTGAAATGGGTACTAAGTTTATTAAAACCAAATACGAAGTGACGAATGGAGATATATATGACAAACTTGCACTTACGGCGATTGATAGCGACTGCTGTCTTTTTGGCAGTGTCTTTGGTACTTAGGATTACCGTTTCTGGATATTTGCCTCTTTTTGGCGCGAACGGGGTGCGGGTTGGCATCCATGGTGTGTTTACAATTATGCCAGCAATATTGTTTGGGCCATGGTATGGGGCCGTTGCTTCAGGGCTTGGGGACTTTCTTGGGCACTATGTACGGCCATCTGGGGCATGGTTGTGGCAGATTACTGTAATATCTACCGTGGGTGGGTTTATGCGCGGTTGGGCATGGCGGCTGCTAAGGGCGCGCAGCCCAGTTGTTACGCGTGGGGTTGTTGTTGTTATGACCCTGGTGTTTCTTGGTTTTGGTGCTATAAGCATGGTACAGCTACGGCAAGACGGTATTACCCGCCAGTTTTATGACAATGTTGTTGACCCGGCGGCTATTGATACGCTGGGTATGAGTAGTATAGGCCGGCTGGTTATAAACCGCACGCAAAATACCTCCAACCCTGCCAATAACTTATCAGGTAGGATTGCGGAGGTTGCATACGCGCCGCTTGTAGCTGGGGTGTTTGGGGTAGTACTATTGGGTGTGGATATGTTTTTATCCAAAGGCTTGCAAAAAGAAAAAGTAAGCAAAACTGATAAGCCAGTCAGCATTATGCCCTTGGCATTGACGATAATAATAATTAGCTTGATGATAAGCACCGCAAACTCTATCGTATTGTGGGCGGTGGCTGTACCTGCATGGCGCACGTTCCCATTTGTGTATATATGGTTGCCGCGGGTGTTTATTGCGCTTTTGACCAGTGTTGCCAATGTGTTTATTGCTGTATTTTTGCTAAGAGTCTGTGATAGGTTGCCCCATGTTAAGAAAATAGCTAATCTCTAATATAGTGTGCAGATATGTAGGGTGGTATAGACATGAAGATGATTTATGCTGAAGTGACTGTAACTGCTAATGGCGATGACTTTGTACCGTCTATCACTACAGAGGCATGGGCAAATGGCCCCAAAAAACGCTCGTGTACGGGGTCCAAAAGCGTGTTGCCGGGCAAACGCACACGGGTCACGCTTGTGGCAAATACACATAGGGCAGTTGTACGGGTGGCAGAACTAACAAAGCATAAGCTTACCCGTGAAGCAAAATGGCAGTTGGTAAAAGACAATTTCCCCATTGGGGCACTCATGAATGAAGAGACACATATCTTTGATGGCAGTATATTTATAAATAAAACAGGCCGGTATTGTTTTATGATGGTAGCGCTCCCTAAAGCCATAGCGGTACCTATAAGTGAAATGGCCATAGAAAAATGGAACAATGTACATAGGCTGGCGCGCCTAGATACCACTGAGCATATGATATTTAGGCACTTTGCACGTGAAGCCACACTCTCAAAAACAACAGAAAACCCCACACCACAGTGGGTAATATGCCCACAAGACTTAGGGTTTAGGATATTGCACATAAATGATGATTTGCCACAAGGTACGTACTACATAAGTAATGAAAGCGAGCTGTGCTTAGCAGAGCTGGAGCGTGTATGGGAGGCGGCAACGCCCAAGCATGTAGTGATAATGACACGCACCAGTGAAGACATAGACCCTGAAGACCAGAGTGCAGACCAGTGGATATGGGAGTTTGTACAGGGTAGGGGGGCAGATATAGAAAGTAGAACATTCTGTTGCCCTGTCTGCTTTGTGTAGCGCAATAACATGTTATGAAGCTATGTCATAAATGCATTTTCTATATGAGATGCATATAGCTGGCCGTGCTGCTCTAGTACCTCCACAACATCGAAGCGAATATCATTTTCGGATAGTTTGTGGCGGGCTAGGTAATGAAGTGCTGTATTAATTATGCGCTTTTGTTTTGTATGACCTACAGCCTCCCTAGGAAGGCCGTAGCTCAGGCTCGTGCGAAATTTTACCTCCACAAAAACTATATAGTTGTCGTGCTGCAAAATCAAATCAACTTCACCGGATTTTATACGGTAGTTGCGAGCTAGTACTTGATAGCCTTTGTTGAGGAGGAATTTCTCGGCGGCTTCTTGGCCGGACAGGCCAGCTTTATACTTATTATTCATGTATCAAGGGGGGTGCAGCCACAGCATGGTCACAAAAGCTTAGACATGCAAGGTATTTTAACGCAGCAGTCTCGGCAGCTCTTTGGCTTGATGCATGTAAAATTGCTAATTGTTGCCCCTTTGCGATATGGTCGCCGGTTTTGGCGTTGATTATTATCCCTGCACGATAGTCTATAATATCGCCGGCTTTTTCCCGGCCAGCACCTAGGCCCATGGCGCATAAACCTATACCTTCTGTATCCATGGATGCGATGTAGCCACTCCTTGGTGAAAGTACAGGATATATGACACTGGCAACGTCAAAACGCCCTGCTTCTAATACATATGCTTTGTCTCCGCCTTGGGCTTCTACCATTTGTGCAAATTTTTCTAAGGCTTTACCGCTTGCTATGGCTTCGACTGCCATGTCGCGGCATTTTTCTATTGGGCCTTTATCTGCCAGGTAAAGCATGTTGGCTGCCAGTTCTATGCATATAGTTGTCAAATCTTTGGGCCCTTGGCCACGTAGTACTTCTATAACTTCTAATATTTCTAGTGCGTTGCCTATGGCATTTCCTAATGGTACGGACATATCTGTAATAATTGCAAGTGTTTTGCGCCCACAGCCTTCACCTATTTGGGTCATGGCGGTAGCAAGTGCTTGGGAATCTTGTAGTGATTTCATAAATGCACCATTGCCGGTTTTTACGTCTAGTAAGATACGGTCCGCCCCGGCGGCTATTTTTTTACTCATGATACTGGCGGCTATTAACGGGATACTGTCTACCGTGGCGGTAACATCGCGCAGGGCGTAGATTTTTTTATCTGCCGGTGCAAGCTTGGCCGACTGGCCAGTTATGCATATGCCGTGTGATGCTACTATTTGCAAAAATTCGCCCGTGGCGATATCTGTCCTTAGACCTGGGATTGCTTCTAGTTTATCTATTGTGCCACCGGTGTGTCCTAAGCCGCGCCCACTCATTTTGGCTACGGGTACGTCATTGGCCGCTACTATGGGACAGACGGCTAATGTGGTTTTGTCCCCAACACCGCCGGTAGAATGTTTATCTACTTTTATCCCTACAAGGCCGCTAAGGTCTTGTTGTTCGCCTGACTCGGCCATTGATATGGTTAGTGCTGTAGTTTCTTGTGGGGTCATGCCTTGGAAATAAATAGTCATCAATAGCGCCGCCATCTGATAGTCGGGTATATCACCTATTGTGTAGCCGGTAATCATGTAATGGATTTCATCCGCGGTCAAGACATACCCGCGCTTTTTTTTATTTATTATTTCGTATGCTCGCATATGTTTAGTCCTCTCTCGTGGATAAATCCTTGGCTCCAAAGCCATGAGGCAGCAGTGTGTCTAGTGGGTGGACATTATAGTCCCCTTCGCATTTGACTACGATAATTTGCAAATTATCCCCACCAAACTCGTATAACATTTGCCTACACACACCGCATGGGTAGCAATAATCCGCCCCGGTAGGCCCGCCAGATATAGCAATTGCGGCAAAATCACGCTCGCCGTCAGATACAGCTTTAACCAGCGCGGTACGCTCCGCACAGCAGGTAGGAGAAAAAGCTGCAGATTCGACATTGCACCCGGTATAAACCTTCCCGCCCTTGGTCAAAAGTGCCGCGCCTACATGAAAGTTTGAATACGGTGCATATGCAAAGGCTTTAGCGTCAATTGCTTTTTTTGCCAAAATATTATAATCCATTATCATTCACCTCATAGATAAAAATAAAGCACCCTCAAACGAAGAACGTTTGCAAGATGCCAATGTGCGAATCATATAAAGCTGGTTGTTCTAAGCTGTAGCCCATATGACCTGAAAAACTGGGGGAAGCGTATAAAGCCTCCCCACAGTCTCAGTCTTAAAGTCAAATGTACTATTTTGCTGCTTTGTTTATTACTCTGCTACGCAAGCATCAACTGGGCAAACCCCAGCACACGCATCGCAATCGATACAAACCGATTGGTCGATTACGTATATGTCACCTTCGGAGATGCAGCTCACTGGACATTCGTCTTTACAAACGCCGCAAGCAATACATGCATCGGTAATTTTGTACGCCATCTTATTCACCTCCCTATGGGTGTTTTCGGCAGTATATATTAAGGCTTGCCTCAATGCAATATGTACAAGTTATATCATTACAAAAGTTTTAATTAATATTAATAAACCATTTCGGAATGTTTACGAAGTAATATATTTTTGTTAATATATAATCATACCAATTTATTTACCTTACCAACGAAGGAGTATGAATTAACAAATGAAGCGACTAACCTACATACTGGCATTTTTAATAGTAATTTTATATCCCGCGGTGGCCTACGGTACATCCAATGCCCGCCTTATCATAGACTACGAAGAAGTTTTAGGGCTTGATGTCCCCCCGGTTATGATGAATAACAGGGTAATGGTACCTGCCCGTAGCGTTTTTGAGCATATTGGCGGCACTGTTGAGTGGAACAACGTGCATAGGCAAATATCTGTACGTTACAACAACGATATCCTTGTAATGACCATTAATGAAACCATTGCATGGCTTAACGGTGAAGTCCTAATTATGGATGCACCACCGGTCATGATAAATAACAATACAATGATACCTTTACGCTTTCCGGCAGAGGCTTTTGGTTTTTTTGTAGATTGGGACATTGCTGCCCGGGCTGCAATTATCCTTACAAACACTAATGGCAGTGATGACAATGCCTACAATGACAATGGTTACACGGAATCAAATACAGAAGAAACCCCTGATGACCATGCCCATCAACCAGACGGTCATACCACCAGCCAACCCTACGAATATGAAGTAGATCACGAAAATAATCATGGTCATGATTTGGCAACTGATATTTCGCACGTACCAATTTTGGCAGAGTCGCACCCTGTAACAAACATTACTGCTTTGCGCACCCCAAGTGATACAGGTGCTATGGCATATGTGATAGTGGCATCATCTGCAATATCCGATGTAAACCACTTTCTTTTGCCGGATAACCGGCTCGTGATGGATATTTACAATGCCAGGACAAGTATATCCGGGCCCTTCCATGCATATGGGCCGGTACGTGAAATTGGTCATTCGCAATTTTCTAGGTCCCCTTATACAACAAGGGTTGTGTTCCATTTGACAGTAGCAACAGATTTTAGCATTTCGCTTTCAAATGATAGGCGTGAGCTTACTATCGAATTTAATAAAAATAATATCGCATTTACCCCAACTGTGTATGTTGATAGGGATATCTTAACAATTAGCGGTGACTTTCAGCCGTCTATTCGTGTGTCTAAAACCAATTATCCTTTGTCTTTAACCATATATGTAGATAACTCAACAATACGAGATACAGGTGAAAGGTTGTCAATTGGGGCCTTTACTTCACATTATGTTGTAGAACAACGCCATAACGGTGTTGCGGTCATACATGTATTTATGAGTGGCGAATGGCCCGCTATCAGCATAGACCAAGGGCGGGGCTATGTAACTGTGGTTTTGCATCCTGGCTTACATGGTACCAGGTACAACTTTAGAAGTCGTGAGCTACGTCTGTCCCGTGATGTTGTAGCTCATATGGATATCACAAGTATCAGGCGTAATAACGAGTACCACCAGGGCCGCTATACATTAACATTGCCAATACCGGCTTATATGCTGGGGTGGGGTAGCTTGTATATTGCAGATAGGTACATTAACACCGTTAGCATACGAAGTAACAGTACGGGCAATGCTGAAATTGTATTTGAAACTTCGCGTATTATGGCCTTTACTATCCACGAAACGTATGACGAGATTGTCATACGAGCGCGCTTACCACAGGATGTTTATCCTTTTATTATTGTTATTGACCCGGGGCATGGTGGGCGTGACCCAGGTGCTGTGCACCATGGTTTACATGAAAGTGACATAGTACTAGCTATTTCACATATGGTTGCAGAGCGGTTGAGCCACCACCCTGATATTAAAGTTTATATGACTCGCCATACAAACGTAGCAGTTTCGTTGTCACAGCGGACTAGATTTGCCAACCGGCTGCCTGCAGATTTGTATATTTCTATTCATGCGAATGCTGTGCGCAATAGGCCACACGTAAGCGGTATAGAGACCTGGTACTTACCCCATACCCGTGAAGACAACTTAAGATTTAACAGTAGGCAGCTTGCACAAATACTACAGCGCCACATGATAAGCGCTACAGGGGCATATGACCGTGGGGTTAGAAATACATCAAGTTTTATTGTGCTAAGGGATACAAACATGCCGGCGACACTGCTAGAAGTAGGGTTTTTATCAAATGCCCAAGAAGCGGCACGGCTTGCGACGACTGCTCACCAACAACTGTTGGCACAGGCAATCTATGAAGGGATATTAGAGATGTTTGAGCTGTATCGCCAAGCGTGAACTTAGAAACTGCACTCATATCCGAATTTTAAAGTGATTTGTGATCGCTTTTGGCCCAATCATCAAAACTGCCAGCTAACGTTAGAGTATTGCCGTCTATGAATACAGCTTTTTACTTATGCAATGGCAATAAAAACAGCTCGGACAACATCACCCGCGGGTGTATTATCGCTGTACCCATCGCGGACATCAACACTACTAAACCCGGCTTTGCATAATAAATCACTAATCATGTCTATAGGATATGCACGTTGGTGATGCACTTCAACAAAAGGCTCCCCGGAGTTGGGCGTAAATGTTACACGATATTCGTTGATTCCAGTGTCTATGTCGTAATGGTTGTCCCATTCATATGATGCTTCTTTGTCGTTGGCCACGAAGCTCTTGTTGCCTAGTACAGCTTTAAATTTATGTTCTGTGTTCATGTCAAACATAAAAACACCGCCAGTGTTTAAAAACATGCGTACGCGTTTAAAAATTGCCAAAATTTCAGCTTCTTCTAGTATGTAGTTCATGCCGTCACATACACATATTGCGGCATCTACAGTCCCGTACAAGTCCAACTCGCGCATATCTTGTGCTAAAAATAATATTTGCTGGTTTTGCTCGGCTGCTTTGGCTTGGGCTTGGGATAGCATGTCTGTTGATATGTCTACCCCAATCATGTCATAGCCCATATGGGCAAGAGGGATGGTTATGTTGCCGGTGCCACATGCTAAATCCAGCACTATGTGGCTCTTGCGGTCTTGGCTTAAATGCTGAGTTAGAGCACAGTCTATGTAGGCCGCCCATGAGTCATATGGGGCGTTGTCCATCAGAGTATCGTATAGGTATGCGAATCCTTTGTAAGTTGCCATGTATGTCACCCTTTTATTGTGAAGTATTTTTGGCTTTTGCTTGTTTTATACGCCGCGACAAGATGCCGCCTACGCGGCCGCTTTCCCTGGCTGTTAGGCTTCTCCAACCGGTGTTGTTTACTTTGTCTAGCAGCCCTAGTTCTGCTGCTATTTCATGTTTCATGATATCATAATCTGCTATTTTTTCTTGTTCGTTCATTGGGCGCACCTCTTTTTGCATATATTATGGCATGAGGCTTTGTATTTTATACTAGCGAAGGGATAGGCAGCGCTTGCTTTATCTCAACCACTCGCTATAGCGCTCTATCCTGGCTAGTATCCTCTCCCCATCTGCGCCTTCTGCAATAGTTGGCCGGAAGTCGTTGCGGTATCTTACAGACGATACAAATATAGGTATCACATTTTTGTTTGCATCTGGCAAAAGTACGCCGTTGTAAAAGCTAAATGTCTGTTGAAATATAAAGCTGTCTTGGTCTGGTGGGTTGGCGTTCCCGCCAAAGCTGAAGTTTGCTAGTGAGTATACGATAAACCTTCCCATGTACTGCTCTATCCCCTGCACAACATGCGGGTGTGCCCCAAGTACCAGATGTGCCCCGTTGCGTATTGTATAGCGCCCTATGTTTATCTGGTACTGCTGTGGGAAATTGTCCCTTTCTACCCCCCAGTGGTAGTATGCGATTATGAGTTGGGCACCACGGTCTTGTAGGTATTCTATTGCAGCGCGTATCCTGTTTCTATTTTCGGCTGTATCTTGCCATATGCGGTAACCATACATCCCTACTTGTATGCCATTAACATCCATGATTGTCTTAAACTCATTGCCAAAATATGCAATGTCTTCGGCTTGCAAAGCAGCTACGGTGTCTTCATATCCACGCCGGAAGAAGTCAATAGTATGGTTGTTGGAAATGGTTACAGCATCTACATGAGAAGATGAAAGTATTTGAGCAAAATGCGGCGGCCCGCGGAAAGCAAATTGCTTGTCTTCGTGCTCTTGCGCGTATGTGAGTGTGCCTTCTAAGTTGACAATAGACAGGTCACTTTCATAGAAGATATGCGCAATGTTGCGCAAAAAATGGCTATGGTCGCGCCCGCTATTTTCAAACTCGCGCATAAAAGCATGATATCCCGCCCAGCGGCGGTCCCCACCCAAAGTAGTATCACCCGCTGCAGAAAGGGTTATTGTTATGATGTTGCTTTGTGGCTCGGGCTCGTATGGTTCTTGTAAATGGGGGTCAGGTGTTTCATCGCTGTTGTTATGTTGGTAGTCATATTCATGTATGTCGTGCGTAAATATATCTTCTGGTGGATAAGTATCTTCGTTGCTATAAACAACCGGCTCTGGCTCTGTAATGGGGGCAAAGGCTTCTACATATTGTATTGCATCTGGTTGTGTCCTTCCAAAGTAAAAGATCATCTCATGATACAGCGCTATGGTTATCCCACCAAATATTATAAGCATAAATATAAACAACAACGCGGTTTTTAGTTTTACACCCATGATAATTACCCCCAAACTCTGTGCCCATACTATTATATTGCAGTATACCATATGGGCAGATAAGACGCTGTGCTCATATCCGCAGTTTATAGTGATTAGGATTAGTGATCGCTTTTGGCCCAATCATCAAAACCGCCAGCTTATAGCTCCCACACCAATTTGGGTATTGCCGTTTATGGATTGTGCAATGGCTATATATAAGGTAAAATGCCTATAAATCATTCACGAAGGGGTAGATACCTATGGAACACATCAAAACAATTTACACTGGCACCAAGCAAAGTGAAGTAAATCATGAGGCCACTGGCTGTGGCGAATGTCAAACCTCCTGCCAGTCTGCTTGTAAGACTTCTTGCACAGTAGCAAATCAAAACTGCGAGCAAACCGCATAATATGATTCATTGTTTTAGTGTAAACGGGCGCCACCTGGTACTGGATATAGCCAGCGGCGCCCTACATGCTGTGGACGATGCAGCATATTTAGTGTTATGTGCATTGCAAGGCATGCCAGATGGTGAAGCCGCAGAACCTGAAATGATAGCGGCCAAGACTGGCCTTGCTACCAATACTGTAAAAGAAGCCCTAAAAGAAATACGCCAACTAGTAGATATGGGTCAACTGTTTACTCATACAAGCGAGGCAGATGTGCATGTCTATATGCGTAACCGCCGTCCCGTAATAAAAGCGCTGTGCCTACACATGGCTCACGAGTGTAATCTTAGATGCGGGTACTGCTTTGCTGGGCAAGGCGACTATGGCCAAGACAGGGGCCTTATGTCCCTTGAGACTGGTAGAAAGGCTTTGGATTTCCTTATTGCCCAATCTGGCTCGCGTCGCAACCTGGAGGTAGATTTTTTTGGCGGGGAGCCTATGCTTAACTTTGACACGGTCAAGGCATTGGTTGCATACGGGCGCGCCCGTGAAAAGGAAACAGGCAAACGCTTCCGTTTTACTTTAACCACCAACGGCGCACTATTGACAGACGAAGACCATCCATACATAAACGAAAATATGGATAACGTAGTATTAAGTTTGGACGGTAGGCCAGAAGTCAACGACTGTATGCGAAAGCTGACCGCAAACAAGAATGGCAGCTATGACGTTGTATATCCCAAAATCAAGGCCCTGGCAGATTCCCGTAATCATGAGCGCTACTATGTACGTGGTACTTACACACGCCACAACTTGGATTTTGCCGCAGATGTACTACACATGGCAGATGTGGGCTTTACACAATTGTCTGTAGAGCCAGTCGTAGCCCCACCAGGTGTCAGCTACTCTTTACGTGAAGAAGATTTGCCAGCTTTGTACGCCGAATATGAAAAATTGGCAGATGCCCTTCTTGCACGTGAGCGTGATGGGAAACCGGTTAACTTCTTCCACTTTATGATGGACTTAAGCGGTGGGCCATGCTTGGCAAAGCGCGTCACAGGATGTGGTGCGGGCAGCGAATATTTAGCTATAACCCCAAGCGGCAAACTGTTCCCATGCCACCAGTTTGTGGGAGACGATAAGTTTTGCTTGGGTGACTTAGATACCGGTATTGTAAACAGCAAAATAGTGTCCGATTTTGCAGGTTGTCACGTATACTCAAAGCCTGCCTGCCGGGACTGCTGGGCTCGTTATTACTGTAGCGGCGGTTGTATGGCTACAGCGTACAATACACATGGTGATATTAATCAACCTGACAAGATAAGCTGTGACTTGCAACGTAAGCGAATAGAATGTGCATTATATATGAAAGCTGCAAGGCATGTAGATATAACGCAAAAATAAAGGAGTGAACCTCATTGGCAGGACATTCTAAGTTTGCCAACATCAAGCATCGCAAGGGCAAAAATGACGCTGCCCGTGGCAAAATATTTACCCGCCTAGGGCGCGAGCTTGCTATGGCAGTAAAACACGGCGGCGGCCCAGACCCGGAAGCCAACAGTCGCCTAAAAGACGCAATTGCAAAAGCAAGGGCCGAAAACATGCCCAACGACACAATAGACCGTAGTATAAAAAAAGCCGCCGGTGATATTAATGCGGTTAATTATGAAGCAGTAACCTACGAGGGGTATGGCCCAAGCGGTGTAGCAGTGATTGTAAAAGTGCTAACAGACAACCGTAACCGCGCAGCCGCCAACGTAAGACACGCCTTTACAAAGGGTGGCGGAAGCCTTGGGACACAGGGCTGTGTGTCCTTTTCGTTCGCAGAAATAGGGCAAATTTTGGTTGAAGCAGACAATAATATAAACGAGGAAGATCTCATGCTGCTAACCGCAGATGCAGGTGCAGAGGACTTCCTTGTCCTTGACGAAGGCTACGAGATTCATACATCTGTGGCCTATTTTTCTGCTGTGCGGCAAGCGGTAGAGGATGCGGGTATCCCTATGGTTTCTGCAGAGGTAACAATGCTGCCCCAAACATGGGTAGGCCTTAAAACCCCAGAAGAACTTAAACAAATGCGCAAATTGCTAGAACTGCTTGACGATGAAGACGATGTGCAAAGCGTACATCATAACTGGGACCTTGCAGAATAAGGCGCAATATTGCCAGTGTATACACAGTTATAGTAGCGGGGCTAAGCCCCATTAATACGAAGGGAGAAGATAAATGAAAATTGGAGCACAGTTGTACACCGTACGCAATTTTACGCAAACGGCAGAAGATTTTGCCACAACCATTAAAAAAATAGCGGATATGGGGTATAAGTATGTACAAGTATCCGCGATAGGGCCAATACCCGCACAAGAGGTAGCGGATATTTGCAAACAATACGGTGTTGGCATAGCCATAACCCATACCAACCCTGCCCGTATTAAAGACGATACCGACACGGTTATTGCTGAGCACCGTATTATGGGTGCAAAGTACATTGGCATAGGCGCAATGCCTGGCGGGTACGAACGGACTGCCGAAGGCGTAAGGCGCTTTATAGCTGATTTTACCCCTGCTGCAGAAAAAATACACGCTGCCGGTATGACCCTTATGTACCATAATCATGATTTCGAGTACGAAAAGTACGACGGCAAGCTTATGATGGATTATCTTGCAGATGAGTTTCCCAAAATAGGCTTTACCCTTGACACCTACTGGGTACAAGCAGGTGGTGCGGACCCGGCTGCGTGGCTAAGAAAGCTAAGCGGGCGCGTGGGGGTTATCCACTACAAAGACATGGCTTGGGCAAAAGGCAAACAACTGATGGCCGAAGTAATGGAAGGTAACCTAAATTGGGAAAGCATTTTTGAAGCCACAAAAGCAGCCAATGTAGAGTATGTAATGGTAGAGCAAGACGACTGCTACGGTGCAGACCCGTTTACATGCCTCAAAACTAGTTATGATAACCTGAAAGGGGTGCTATAAATGGTACGCATGGGAATAGTAGGCTACGGAATAATGGGCAGTGGCCACGCAAACAGTATTTTCAAGGGTCAAGTGCCTGGGTGCGAACTAACAGCAATATGCGATACAGATGCTAAGCAGTTTGAAAAAATTAATGCAGAGCACCCAAATATTAAGACCTTTGACAATGTAACCGCAATGCTTAAAAGCGGAACTGTAGACGCGATTATAATCTCAACCCCCCACTACGACCATCCCGTTATCGCGATGGAAGCCTTTGCTCATAAGATACATGTAATGGTGGAAAAACCTGCAGGTGTCTTTACCAAGAATGTACGTGAGATGAACATCAAAGCTGCAGAAAGCGGTGTAGTGTTCGGCATAATGTACAACCAGCGCACTAACCCCATGTTCCGCAAAATGCGCGAGATGATAGCAGGTGGCGAGCTGGGTGAGTTGAAGCGCAACTCTTGGATTATAACAGACTGGTATAGGCCCCAAGCCTATTATAATGCCGGTGGCTGGCGCGCTACCTGGTCTGGTGAGGGTGGGGGAGTACTAATCAACCAATGTCCACACAACCTGGATTTATGGCAATGGATATGCGGTATGCCTAAGCGTGTGACCGCTTTTGCCCATAACGGCAAATGGCACAATATCGAAGTAGAAGATGATGTAACTGCCTATGTAGAATACGAAAACGGTGCGACGGGCATCTTTGTCACCTCTACTGCTGACTGCCCTGGCACAAACCGTTTTGAGGTATTGGGCGACATGGGCAAGCTTGTATGTGAAAACGGCGAGCTAGTCCACTACAAACTAGATATAAGCGAGCGCAAATTTAACGACACAAATAAAGAGATGTTTGCGTCCCCCAAAGCAGAGCGCACAGTGGTTGACTGCCCAGGCGACTATACACATCACCCAGGTGTGCTAACGGCCTTTGTAAAGAAAATAAAGGGTGAAGGCGAACTTATTGCTCCAGGCGAAGAAGGCATTAACGGACTCATGGTATCTAATGCGATACACTTGTCTAGTTGGCTTGGGAAGACTGTGGAATTGCCGCTGGATGAAGATTTATTCCTGGCAGAGCTGGAAAAAAGGTTTTAGATAACCAATAAAGTGTAAAATTGAAAGGGACATTGTTCGCACAGGTGCGAACTTAAACTACATTTTAGCCGTCCATTCCGCGAAGGTTCAGCGCGTAATGGACGGCTTTGTTGATGTTTAAGTTCGCACTTGGTGGCAGAACAATGTCCCTTTTTATTGTTCTAGTTTCCTGAAAAACTAATCTCCCCCAAAAACATGTCTTCATATATATCCCTGGCTATAGTGGTATAAGCCGCGGCTTTTGTTTTAGCCTTTTTTTTCTTATAGTGTGCCTCCATCTCCTTGCATAACTCCAGCGCCATAATCTTATCTGACCCGTCTCCGGCTTTGTAGTGTGGGATTGCGACTTCCTCCAGATACTTGATAGAGCTGGCATTATCTATATTAATAAGGCATTCTAGTGCGTTAAAGCCAACGGTAAATTTTTTATCACTATTTGCCAATAAGCGCCCATCTGCTATTAGTTCTTGGCACTTGGCATAGTCTTTCATTTTATAGAAGCTATTGCATTTATTAAATATGGCCGTGCATTGGATAATATTCTTCTGCCCTATAGCAACTCCTACAGAATGTGCGCTATCTTCTTGGCAGTAGGCCAAAACTTGGTCACAAAGGCTAATGCATTCTTCATAATTGCCCTTTTTCATGCTTAGGAGACTCATATAGGTTAGGTTGATACATATTGTCATAATGTCATTTGCGGTCCTTGCATTAATCAGGGATGCATCAAATATTTTTTTTGCTTTATACAATTCTCCAACAATCGTATAGGCCAGGGCAAGTGTTATACCTACATGAGCGCTGGTTTTATTTGTGCGTCTATATTCGTTCCGGGCACGTTCAAGATTGATGATGGCATGATATGGCTTGCCTATGCCTATATATGCCATCCCTATGTTAGAAAACAGCACCATATCTGGCTTTATATGGTCGCTTTCAATGTCGGTAATTTGCAAATAATGCTTAAGTGCGCCTTTGTAATCACCGTTAATCATAATAAGATACCCTTTGGTGCGGTGAAACATATAAAAGGCTTCTTCACACGCGTTATCCATCAGGGGCTCTATCTTACTAATCTTTTCTGCAGCGGCAGGGAAATTTGCTTCTACAAGTATAATAGAAACTTCTATCAACAAGTATAACAAGTATAAGTCATTCTCAAATGGCAAGCTCAAAATATGTGACAGCTCGCTTAATATAGTTTTGGCTTCGTTTAGCAGCTTAGCATTGCCAATCATATCATAGCATGCTAATAACCTGCTTGTGTAAAGCGTGACTTCGTGCTCCAGCAATGGGGCATTTTCTATTTCCAAAAACTTTTTTATGGCCGCCAGTGTTTCATTGTTGCATTCTACTTGCCCATGCTCTAGCCGGTGTAGAAATGTCTTGTTGCTTTTTATTGCATAAGCCATGTTATCCAGGGATATCCCCTTTGCATTCCTTATGTGCCTAATTTTTTCACCCAAAAGCAAAACGGATGCGTTTACCATATCATACCCTCCTTTGTTTCTAAATCACGCCTAGATATTTATAAATAATGTCATAAACATGGCATGTTTGCAACAATCTCTTTCACACAAAACCCAAAATATAGGCAAAATATTCATTTTTTTGTTCTTTTTTGTTTCAATAGCATTGTGCTTTTATTCGAAATAGCATGTAAAAATGGCGCAACATGCAACAATAACAAATTGCCCAGTGATTTGACGCTAAAAAAGAGGCTTTGTTGCGCAAATATATTTGCAAAACCGCAGTATTTATAAGGTTTGCCTGTATATGAAAATTCTATGTATGATGAGCCTTTTTGAAACACTTTGTGATTAACTAATCTGTAATAAAGGACTATATTTGTCATATTAATGGGCGGCCAGTACATATTTACATGGAGGTAGTGTGATATGAAAACTTACACAAAACTCAAACCAAAAAGCAGCAAAATGCAATATAGGCGCATATTGCTGCTGTTTGGTATCTTGTCGTTGTTTGTTGTGGCTATAGTCGTAATGGCTTCTTATTATGACTATGAGGGATATATATCCCATGCTCCTGGTTATGTGGATTATGCGCCAGTGGAGTATGCACCAGTGGAGTATGCACAAGACTACACCCCTGGATATTTATACAACGATATTGATGTATTACCATATGACGGGTATAGCGGCTACGGTATTGATGCATATGCCGGCAATTACCTTGATACCAGTGTATATACAGGCGATAGCGCCAGTTATATAGAGTATAATCCCGCCCCAGTGGAAGAAGACCACTATGGCTATTACTATGAAAACCACACGCATGAAGTTATAAACAACAGCCTTGTATCGATAGGAGTTGACAATAACGGTGTTATAAACATATACCCTGCGCGTGATGACTATGGTGTTGTATTGGATGGGGATTACATTCGCGTTTACATACCTGGTTTGTATAACCCGGCGTACATTAACATTACCTTACCCGGCGGGTGGACATATACAATTAAACATGAGTCACAGCCACGCCCCAACACGGTAATCACCTTCAACCATAACTGGAACGCTGGCGGTAGTTATATCGGTTTTATGCCCATGGCGGTAACGGGCTTACCTGCCGGGTGGAGTCAAAACACTTTG
>WQVY01000004.1 GCA_009785605.1 Defluviitaleaceae bacterium
GAAAGGCTTACAGGGGTACAGACACTTTGCTTTGTGTTTAAGCTGAAGGTGCATATCAAAGGGTTCTGTTTTACAAGGGAGGCTAAGGCATTTTCCAAAATCCCATTTGCGTCATATGAGCAGATATACGGTGACAGCTATACAGTGAACGACACCGCCGTAGAAAGTATAGGAAACAACGTAACCATAGACTTCGAGCATATGGACTTTGAATCGCACGCCAATTTTATAGACATATCATGGAGGTCTAAGCTTGATAGCAATACTATACGCATGGCCTTTGTAAATAAGGAAGGCGACGAAGTTGTTAACCTACTTACCCTGCCAGTGCAAGGCAAATACGACCATACCCGCATAACGCTGGATAAACCGCTTAAAGGCACAGGAACAGTAAGGTTTATTTTCTTGCCTGGGTCAGATATAGACTTAGAGTGGTTTATGTTTGGTTTTGATACTATTGGTAAAGGCGATAATGTGAAGGAGGCATGAACTCTTAAATGATTAAACTACCAGCAATTATTAGCGATGGCATGGTACTAAATAAAAAAGCGCGCATTTGGGGTTGGGCCGAACCTGAGACACAGGTGCTAATAGCGTTAGCAGGCAAGGAGTATATAGCCACAGCGGCGGCAGATGGGCAGTTTGAAACCACAGTTGTATCTACCGACTATGGTGGCCCACACGTACTAACAATAGGCGACTGCACTATAAAGGATGTGTATATTGGCCAAGTGTGGCTGTGCGGCGGCCAGTCCAACATGGAGCAGCCCCTGGCACGTACAAGGCCATTGTTGGACAGGTATATAAAGGATAACCCCCAAATCCGGGCTTTTCATGCAGAAAAGGGGCTGCGTTTTGATGGCCCAGCCACGGATGTAAAAGGTCACTGGCAAACTGCCACAGGTAAAACACTCGACGAGATATTTGCTGTACCGTACTTTTTTGCACAAGCGCTTGAGTTGAGCCAAGTCCCCATTGGCTTAGTAAACGTGGCCGCAGGTGGCACTCCGGCAGAGGCATGGCTTTCAGAGGATATACTACGCACATTCCCTGAACTGCACGAGATATTAGAGCCTTACAAGCGAAGCAGCCTTGCAAAAACGCAAAGCGAAAGTGATGCGTCACCAGAACAAGAAATAATGCAAAAATGGCATCAGCACTTGCAAGCAAGCGATAAAGGTGTAGCCGAAGGATGGCACAGCGCTGATTATAATCATAGTCACTGGCAAGAAAAAATGCTTCTTGACACCCCACAAGAATATGGCGTGATATGGTATCGCAAAGATATTATATTACCAGATGATATAACCGGCCCATATGCGTTGACCCTGGGGCGGGTGGTTGATAGCGTTAAAGTATATGTAAACGGTACATTAGTAACATCCGTTGACTACCAATACCCACCATGCAGGTGCATTATCCCAAGTGGGTTGCTTAAACCCGGCAGCAATACAATTGCAATAAGGGTTGTAGGGTCATCCAACAAGTCACATTTTACCCCTGGTAAAGTTTACGAACTGGCGCACAGTAACGGCAGTATCAGCTTACTTGGCCCTTGGAAATGGCAGGTAGGATGCGTAGTGCCGCGTCTCGAGCCAGCACAATGGCTATACAATATACCAACATGCACGTACAACTACATGCTGGCCCCAGTTTTAAACTACAGTGTTAGCGGTGTAATATGGTATCAAGGGGAGTCAAATACAGGTAGCCCACAAGGGTACAAGTCATTGTTTGGCGCATTTGTTACGATGTTGCGCAAGCACCATGGGGAGGGTTTGCCGGTGATTTACACTCAACTGGCCAATTATGTAGACCCCCATGGGTCGGGTGAAAACTGGGCAATGTTAAGAGACGAACAACGCCAATGCCTAGATATCCCCAATACAGCAATGGCCGTAACCATAGACTGTGGCGAATGGAACGACCTACACCCACAAGACAAAAAAAACGTTGGTGAGCGCTTGGCCTTGTGTGCAAGGCATCTAGCCTATGGCGAGGACATTGTACACTCTGGCCCTGTGGCCAAAAATGCGATATTTAGTAGTGGCGAACTCACAATAAACTTCGAATACGGGGCTGGGCTATGGGCAAAAAACGGCCGCCCGGTTGTGGAAGTACTGGGCCCCAACAATACAAAACATCACCTAAATGCAAAAATATGCGGTGAGTCATTAATAGTACAGGTTGGTGAACTTTGCGCACAGCGCGTACGTTTTGCGTGGATGGACTGCCCAACGGTTGTATTGTACAACGCATATGGGCTGCCCGCTTCACCTTTTAGCATAGCAGTATCGTAAATCATTTGTACTTAATAAATAATTTGAACATGAAAAGAGGATGACATGAAATCATTATCATTTGACGCTTATACCCTTAAGTGGGTCGCGGTAATCGCTATGATAGCCAACCACATTGCCATAGGGCTTGCCCCGGTTATACCCATAGTGCCATTGTTTGTCTTGTACGCTGTGGGTGGGTTTACCTATGTAATAATGGCGTTTTTTGTGGTAGAGGGGTACAGGCATACCTCTAACCTAAAAAAATATATAGGGCGGTTGTTTGTGTTTGGTTTGATTGCACAGGCATTTCACCCAATGGTGCTGGGCAGTACAGATTTACTGGGTACGGGGTTTTTCTTTAATATTATGTACACCATTATATTGGGTTTACTTGTTTTGCTTATGTATGACAAGATAAAAATCCGCGTTTTGTTCTGGCTCTTGTTTGTTGTTGCATGTGTTGTGGCTATGTTTATGGACTTATTTTTTATTGGGGTTTTGATGCCGCTTTTATATCATGCTATCAAAAAGGAAAGTCGTAGGCGTACACTGCCGGGCATTATTTCCGGCATACTTTTTTTATTGTTTGGGCTACTAAGTGCAATGGCACCGGTTATATACCTGCTAACAGGCGAACTGGCAGAAGACGTTTACGCCATAGCCGAGACAACGGGCATGACAGTAGAACTGATGGCAGTTGTGCCTTCGTTTGCCATTGGTTGCTTCTTGGGTGCTATCTTGATACGCAACTACAATGGCGAAAGAGGAAAACGTGCAAAATGGCTGTTTTATGTGGCCTACCCGCTTCACCTAGCTATTATTGCCTTGGTTGCGGTTGCAGCAGGGGTTACGGCGTTTAACTTATTTGGGTTTATAACATTTTAATAGACTTATTTCACGACTGCACAGATGAAGGTGTCGCTCCTTTATACTTCTTAAACAGCCGGCTAAAGTAGAAGACATCTTTAAACCCGCATTTGAGTGCTATTTCTGTGATACTCCCATCCCCGGCACGCAGCATGTCCTCTGCTTGGTTAAGTCTTATTGTATTAAGATAATCACGGAATGTGGTACCCACCTCCTGCTTAAACAATATGCCTAAGTAGTTGGGGGTAAGATGCACTTCTTTTGCGGCATCTGTAATACAAACTGGCTCTGTAAAATTGTTTGTAATATAGCGTATTGTGGCTTTAATACGTGCGTCAAACCGGGATGTATCCACTTCATATAGCAACATTTCAAAAAAACGCTGCAAGATAAGCATAAAATAGGCGCGTACCCGCATTGTATATCCGGGGCCGCGCCTAAGCCAGTTTTCGTTGAGTCTTTTAAACAATGAGATTATGCCTTCATGTATGCCAACAGAAGCCACCAATGGCAAAGGGATATTAACATCGTTGTTGCCGGTCCCAAGCTCAAGCCCATACATATTAAAGTTTACCGCGAAGCACTCTAACATTTCTGCCGTATGACTAATGGCAGAGCGGCTGGATTGCTTTGGTATGCACAACAAGTCCCCAGCAGATACGGCTATTTTTTCGTCATTGATTATGTAAACAGCGTCGCCGCCTATTATATAAGTCATATCCACAAAGTCCGTAATAGAAGGCTCTATCCGCCAGCCATATGTATCTTTGCGGTAACTAAAGTAGTCTATACACGGCACTGCATTGTCAAAATCATAACTGTTCATATGCTCTCCCTAGAAAACACAAAGTTTCCTTACTATATCTATGTCTGTTTCAACCTGTCAAGGCTATAGTAATACCAATAAGATTTTATGTGAAATTGGTACATGGAAATATGAAAAACATGGAGGAAGTGTGAAACATCCGCGAAGCGGATTTTCATACCAACCTATTTGTTCCGCCAACGAAGGAGGCATGAATTAAGTAATGGATAAAAACAACCAATTTGGGTATCACGCATGGCTTCAACCAAGGGTAATAGAAAGCTTACCAGGTTTTACTTTGTCTGGGCTAGAAGGCTTTGCATATGATGAGTGCAAAAAAGGCATAGCAAGGCTAACCGGCGGCAAGCCAGGCAACACGAACATAGAGCTATCTATATCAGACACGCTGACGCATGAGGCATATACAATAACCGGCTCATTTGACGGCATAAGCATTGCCGGCGGCGGCGAAAGCGGCCTACTATACGGGGTATATGGGCTACTAGCACGCCTATCACAAGGCCAGACACAGTTTGATGTCACCGAAAAACCCGCTACATCAAGGCGTATCCTAAACCACTGGGATAACATAGACGGCAGTGTAGAGCGCGGTTATAGCGGCAAATCTTTATTTTTTAAAGACGGGCAAATAGCGTATGACCCAGAGCGTTTGCATGATTACGCCCGTCTGCTTGCAAGTATTGGTATCAATCAAATATGCATAAACAACGTAAACGTATACTTTCAAAGCGCACAGCTTATAACACAAAAATTGCCGGATGTAGCGCGCATAGCAGATATCTTCCGCCCCTTCGGTATAAAGCTGATAATATCCGTGCATTTCGAAAGTCCGGCTTTGTTGGGGGGGCTTGAAACCTCTGACCCGCTGGATGAGGATGTTGCTAACTGGTGGAAACAAGCTACGGCAGAAGTATATAAACACATCCCTGACCTGGCCGGCTTCTTGATAAAGGCCGACTCTGAGTTTAGGGCTGGCCCTATGTCACTAGGGCGTACCCAGGCAGAGGGTGCAAATGTTATTGCAAAGGCACTAAAGCCCTTTGGGGGTATGGCATATTGGCGCTGCTTTGTTTATAACTGTATGCAAGACTGGCGGGACACCGTAACAGATAGGCCCAAGGCCGCATACAACTATTTCAAGCCCCTGGATGGGGATTTCGATGATAATGTCATGCTGCAAATCAAGCACGGCCCTTCGGATTTCCAAGTGCGCGAGCCCAATTCGCCTTTGCTTGGGGCAATGGACAACACGCGTCAAGGGATGGAGCTGCAAGTTACACAGGAGTACACCGGCCAGCAAAAAGATTTATACGCCCTAGCAGTGCAATGGGAAGAAATTTTCGAGCATCCAGTGACCAGTACAAGCAAGACCAGGGATTTAGTTGGCAATAAAATCGAGGCAGTAGTAGCTGTGGCCAATACAGGAAGCGATGCCAATTGGACGGGTCACCTACTTGCACAAGCAAACTTATATGCCTTTGGTAAAATGGCATGGGACCCAACACTTACAGCTGCACAAGTTACCAAGGAATGGGTCGCACTTACATTTGGTACCAATCCGCAATTATTTGACCCAATGGTTGATATGATACTAAGCTCAAGAGCTGTATATGAAAAGTACAACGCACCCTTAGGCATTGGCTGGATGGTAAACATAAACCATCACTATGGCCCCAGCGTAGACGGGTACGAGTATATGAAGTGGGGGACGTATCACAGGGCAGATACAAAAGCTATAGGTGTAGACCGTACATCTGCCGGCACGGGCCTAACAGCCCAATATCACCCATATGTACGTGATATGTACGAAGATAAAAAAACCTGCCCAGAGGAGATAATGCTATATTTCCATAGGCTACCATACAATTACCGCCTCAAAAGTGGCCAGACACTTATACAATATATTTATGATACCCACTTCGAAGGCGTTGACGATGTAAAAGGCTTTATACAAACATGGGAATCCATAAAAGAACATATGCCCATAGACGCCTATACCCCAGTAAGGCAGCGCCTAGACGCCCAGCTAAAAAACGCTGAAGAATGGCGGGATGTAGTAAACTCATACTTCTACCGCAAGACAGGGATAGCAGACGAAAAAGGAAGAAAAATTTACTAGATTTATACCATAAACGCCTCAGACACAAGCTTCCACTCAAAATGAAAACGCCAAAGCATACGTGCAGATTGCCACAACTCTTGAAGCACATCATCATGTGCCTTAAACCTAAACGCCACGGCTAAATCGCTACCCATGATATGGCGCAATGCATATACCGCCCCCCGGGAAAACGGTATGCCATATCCAGGCTTGTGCACAGCACATACCAACCCCTCTGACGAGAAAAACGCGCCACTTTCTACATCGCTACCGCATGTTACACATGTATCAACTTCAGGTGCGAACCCATAGTAAGCATAAAAACGCATAAAAAAAACACCAATAACATGCAGTGGTGGTAGTAATGGCTTGCTTAAATGTGAAAGGGCCCTTAATGCAAGCCGCAATAAATCATCACATGCGATGTTCTCAAGCAGTGTCTTCTCGCAAACTTCTGCAAGCAAATGGGCTGCAGTAAGGCGGTCGTAATCTGTCCTCAAACCGTAGAAATTTTCTATAATCTGGGCCTGGGCCAGGGCGTGAAAACCGCGCCCTACGGTTATCACAAAGTCTGCATATGTAAACAACTGCGCGGCGGCCATAAACTTGCTTTTTGGCTTGCGGGCGCCGCGCGCATAAATCATCATCCGGCCATGTTCTTTACATAAAAGCAATAAGCGTTTATCTGATTCGCCGGCTTCATATTCCCTTAGTACCAGGCCACGGGCTTTAATTGTCTGCATGGCGCTTTTTTGGGCTTACATCGTCCATTGTGCGGCTTTGCTTGTAGGCTAGGTATACTTTAGGGTCGCCAGATTTGGCAAACTGTTGCCAGTACTTCATATGTTGTTCCATTTATATCCCCTTATCATATGTGTTTTGTCCTAACTTATTTTGACCAACTACCCCAGTGCTATGCTATCGAATTACTGGTAATGTATTAACTGCTCGAAGGTACAAATTTAACAATGCCTTTGGCATTTAACTGCTCGACGGTGTGTACCCAAAGTTCTTAAGCATAAAGTCACTGTCGCGCCAATTTTTCTTTACTTTAACCCACAGTTCTAAATAAACCCTGTAGCCCAGAAGCGCTTCTATATCCCGTCGTGCAGCTGCACCTATACGCTTTAGCATTGCACCTTGCTTACCTATAATTATGGCTTTATGGCTATCTTTTTCGCAAAAAATATTTGCGCCAATGTCTACCAGTGCATCAGGGTTTTCTTCATCATGTCCTTCGCGCAATTTGAAATGAGTAATCTCTATTGCCATGCCATGTGGCACTTCTTCCTGCAAGAAGGTCAGGGCCTTTTCGCGGACAATTTCCGAAGTAATTTGCCGCTCGGGCTGGTCTGTTATTTGGTCGCCTGGGAAGTACATAGGCCCTTTGGGGAGCACACCGCGTATAGCATTAAGAAGCCCCACTGTGTTATCGCCCTTTAGTGCCGATAGGGGGATGATGTCACTAAAAGGGTACAGCTGGCGGTATTGGTCTATAATAGCCAATAAATCCTGTTTTGGTATTGTGTCTACCTTGTTAATTGCCAAAAATACAGGTGTCGTCATAGCACGTTTTTTACTGCCGGTAAGCCGCTGGATGATAGCCATATCTTCTGCTGGTATCTTTTTCTTAGGTTCGACCATATATATGACAGCATCGGCTTCGCCAATGGCATTTACAGCGCTCCTAACCATAAAATCCCCCAACTTGGATGTAGGCGTATGAATCCCTGGGGTGTCTATAAACACAATTTGATAATCTTCACCTGTAAGAATACTGCGGATTTTGTTGCGGGTAGTTTGGGGCTTGCTGGTGACAATAGAAATCTTTTCTCCAACAAAATGGTTCATAAGTGTGGACTTACCTACATTGGGCCGCCCTATTAATGTCACAAAACCGGAATAAAAATCTGTCATACATATCTCCTTAGTATGGAAAATGGCACTTACAGTCTTACATATTATTCAAAAATCACATCTCCATGTGCCTGAAACACACATATCCAAATGCGCCCCGGCCGAAGGGTTAGCGGGGTCCCATCTGCAAAATACCAGCGCATAGGCGCGGTATGGCTGTCTTTTGCCCAGCGCACAACCTGATACCGGCCCCCAGAAATCAAATATCCATTGCCTGACCCAACAGTATCAACTACACGCCGCCCCTCACCGTCAATTACACGCATTGTAGTAAATTGCACCAATATATTCCCTACACCAACATGTTCGGCTGTATCTGCGTCCAGGTTGGGGCCATGGCGGTTTTCGGCCATGTACAGCCCCGTTTCCGGGTCAAAAACAAACCTGCGATAGTACCACTGCGAAAAAGGCACAGTAACAACATAAGCCTGCCCGCCGTCGCTGTTGGTATGAGCCGTACTGCCAAAATTAAAGTTAAACCCATATACATCAGAATATTCTTGCCAATAATCGCGGATGCCCCGGTTGTATAAATGAGTTAACAGCCGCTCCCGACCGGTATATGAGCTGTGTTCTAATGGGCGCGTGCCGGTGTTAAACGCCCATTCTGGATAAGTCCTGTCCCGCCAAAAAACAGTCCCCTCAAGAGCCATACCGTCTAGGTTTGTAACCCTTAAATTGTTTATGCGCGAATATCCGCTAGGGCTGGACCCATGGTGGATAAACAGCGCGTCATGATTAAGTGCAAAATCAATAAAATAGTCCCGTGCCGAACGCATAGGCCCCAACTTTTCTGGGATATATGACTGAAAAATCCCTACCAGCCTAGTAATATCACCTTCGGCCAGCACTTCATAAATAATATCAGCAGATGCAATACCGCTTTGAGGTTGTGCTCTAGAAGAATTGTTTATAACCGCCGCAAATGGCCGGCGATACAGGTATTGTTCCTCTATAGGCAAGCCGGTTAAGCTGCTAAAAGGCCCACCATGTTGTAAAAAAGGCAAAAACTCAAATGGCGACTCTATCGCCCGTGATGATGCAGTTGGTGGGTTATTACCATCACTTGGAGGTGGGGACGGCATATCAATAAAAACACCACCCTCATACCAAACGCTTTCGTCATCATTGGCACAAGCAGCAACAACCAAACAACCGGCCAGCATCCCCAAAGCAATTAAAACACGGAAGCGCCTAAGCATATCCATCATAAACCAATATCTCCTTCGGCAGATATATTCATACGGTCAAACCCCTTATAACAGAAACAGCAACAAGTATCCCCACAACCAAGGCTTGCACCGCAGCCAAAAGCACAGCCCCGGCGGCTGCATCTTTTGCCAATTTAGCCAATGGGTGGGGTTTGCCACGGCAATACATATCTACCAACGCCTCTACGGCTGTGTTTACCAGCTCCATAGCCATAACAAAAAAAATAGAGAACCCTACCATAGCAAAATAAATAAAGCTCACTCGAAACACGATGCATGCAGCTAAAGCCAGCACCGCACACACAATGTGGATACGAAAGTTCCGTTCACGCCGTGCTGTATTTTTTATGCCATTTATCGCATGGCGTAAAGATTCAAACCAATTTCTACTTTTCATTTCTAGATATACCCAATAAGCCCAAAACCTTGTCTTGTGTCGCGCACATTATAGCCTCGTCTTCTGGTGTTTCATGGTCATATCCAAGCAAATGCAACATCCCATGAGCCACCAAAAAAGATAACTCTCTTTCAAGGCTATGCCCATATTCGTCTGCTTGTACTTTTGCAACATCCATGCATATGACTATATCGCCAAGTGGGCGGCCCGGCCCAATAACAAACTCGTCACTAACAGGGAAGCTAAGCACATCTGTTGCCAAATCCTTGCCGCGGTAATCCCGGTTTAGCGATTGTATTTCATCAGTGCTTACAAAGGAAATACTAACCTCAGATGCATTTGTATCTGGTACAAGCTTAGCTGTAGCTTCTACAACCCGGTTAAGCAGCTCTATTTGTGTAGCAGTTAACTCCCCACCATCATCCATATAAATATCCATGTCTACTCCTTAATCTACCCTTCCGAAATAACAGCTTCGGCTTCCTCAACTGGCACAAGCTTAGGGTAGGGGATACGTTCATGATACATCCCCTTTAGCACCCGTATAAACGACTCCGAAATTATAGCAATATCTTTGATTGTTAGCTGACTATCGGCTAATTGCCCGTCTACTAGCTTATTGCGGATAAGCCTATTTATGGTATCTTCCATTTCATTCTCAGAAGAAATGCTGGGCATCATAGCACGCACAGCCGCTTCAACAGTATCGGCAAGCATGACACAAGCAGACTCTCTCGTCTGGGGGACTATAAAGGGATATCTATAATCACCTTCATCCACATCTTCACTTGATTTTTTGGCTTTGGCATAAAAAAATTGTATTAAGCTATCGCCATGATGCTCTTGGATTATATCACGCACAAACTGTGGCAGACGGTGCTCTGCAGCCAAGGTTAGCCCATGGGATACATGGCTTATAATCATCTGTGCGCTTTCTATAGGGTCTAGATGGTCGTGTGGGTTGTCCCTATCAATATTTTCTGCAAAATATTGCGGGTATTTTAGCTTGCCAACATCGTGATAGTATCCACCAACCCGTGCAGCATGGGCATTGGCACCAATATCATATGCTGCAGATTCTGCTAAATTGGCAACAATAAGCGAATGATGATAAGTCCCAGGCGCTTCTATAGTAAGCCGCCTAAGAAGTAGATTTGTAGGGTTAGTTAAATCCAACAACTTTACCGGAGTAACAACACCAAAAAACGTCTCCCAAATGGGCAAGCTACCGGTAGAAATTATTACAGTAAGCAGCCCGTTCAAAGACGCATATCCAGCCGTGACAAGTAACCCCGTAACATCATATACGGCCTGGATATTGCCGGTTATAAGCGCTATAGAAATAGACAATGTAAACTGAAGAAGCATGACAGTTGTGCCAACAATAAAAATCTTGTTCCTGTCTGTTGTAAAGCGGGAAAGCATGCAAATTAGCACACCCGATACAAGAAAGAACATAAGATAGTCCCATGACCCATCTACAATAAAATAACAAATCAAAATCAATGAAAACGAGAGTATGACAGCGCTCCTGCGCTCTATTAACACAGAAACCAACATAGGGAATATAAGTATCGGAAGGAATTGATATCCAAAATCACTAAAAGACCATACAAGTGTAATCACAAGTACATACAAGGTAAATAAGAGTAAGGCCTCACGCTTATTTGCGGCAATAGTAGGCCGATAAAAAGACAAATACATGATACATGCCAGAAAAAGCAGCGCCGTGATAAAAAAAGTACCAGCTATAGGAAGCACAAAATCACTTATCGTGACATCTTCAAGCAGCCCCAACTCACCCAGGATGTAATATACATCTGGTGTAACAATATCACCGGCATTAACAATAGTTTGCCCCTCTAGCAATGTAACTACGATATAATCTGCAGCTACGATATCTCTTTGGCGCTGGGTCGCGGCATAGTCGACTATAAGATTTATTGCTAAGTGTTCTATGACAATTCTTTCTACAATATCGCGGTGGTTTTGTGATAGAGGCCTTGCGCCCAAGTTTTCGCGCACAGCATGCAAAGTAAGAGGGCCAACTTCGCTTATTTCTGTTGCTTGTACGGTATATGCCACATCAATGACGGTTTCCCACAGGTCTGCATAGGTTTCATTGTCCATAGATATGATTAACTGCTGCTGGATTTCGGTAAAAACAACAGGTAACAAAGCAAATTGGTCCCATACTTCAAACACAGGCTCTATTGGTTCTGGATATGCGGGGGGCACTGGCCTTGGAGGTAACTCGCCCATATCTTCGTTGCCTGCTTCTATGGTTGCACGTTGGATTTCCCATTCTTCTACCGCAATGTTGTATAGAAGCATTTGAGCTTGGAATTCCGTTTGTTGGTCCCTTAGCATACGTTCAAATTCATATATTTCTTGTATATGAAACTCACGTATACCTGTCATATTATTAGCCAAGAAATCAAGAGTATGCTCCACAAGTGGCCATACATTAGGGTCCAAGACCCTTATTGGGGGAAGGGCATCAGCTAAAGCTTGTGCTTCTTGGCGGTTATGTTCTGTCGCGGGGGTGTTAATCATGTCATCGGGGGCAAAGATGCTTATGTTTGAAGGTTGGTTTACGGTAATACCTTGTAAACCTTGCTCTGCCCTGAAATATGAACCAGACGCAATAGCGCCACATGCCAATACAAAGGCAACTAAAACAAGGGCCCCATTTAGCAGACGGTTTTTCTTCGCGTCACTGCCTGGCTGAACGGGCCCATTGTGCACTGCCATGGTTTTTTTATTTTTTTCTGTTGTGGTTATCATGTCTTCACGTCATTTCTTAGAAGGACGCACATAGCGAAGCCGCTTTTTTTCTTTTAAAGCTGCTGCACTTTTTTTGTATGCAGAGCGCGCTGCTTGCTTGTCGTATGCATTAACAATCTTTTGTACCAATGGATGCCGCACAACATCCTTGCTTGATAGGTAGCTTATACCAATATCCGGGATGCCGTCCAACAGTTGTACCGCCTCTTTTAAACCAGAATCCTTGTCATCTGGTAAATCTATTTGGGTAATATCACCGGTTATTACAGCTTTGGAATTAAAACCCAGTCGTGTGAGGAACATCTTCATCTGTTGTGGTGTGGTGTTTTGCGCCTCATCTAGCACAATAAATGAGTTGTCCAACGTACGGCCACGCATATAGGCCAAAGGTGCTACCTCAATCAAGTTACGTTCGAAATTACGGTTAAATGCCTCCGGGCCCATAATGTCATGCAAAGCATCATATAGCGGCCGAAGGTATGGGTCAACCTTTTGTTGCAAGTCACCCGGAAGAAAGCCAAGCTTCTCCCCAGCTTCTATGGCAGGGCGTGTAAGGATTATACGGTTTACTTGGCCCGAGCGGAACGCAGTTATTGCCATAGCCATAGCCAAGTATGTCTTGCCAGTACCCGCCGGGCCAATAGCAAATGTTATTGTATTTTGGCGGATAAGGTCAATATATTTTTTTTGACCTACAGTCTTTGGCTTTAATGGGCGGCCAGATGTTGTCATACATACAGTATCATCACCAAGCTTTTCTATTTGGCCAAAGTACTCGTCTGCTAAAGAAGCTATCAAGTAATTGACTTGTTGGTCTGTTATTGATTCGCCTTTTTGGGCAAAAATCATCAATTTTTTGAGTACTGTCTCGGCCTTATCTACACCTGCGGAGGTGGTGGTGTTACTCATTATTTGCACGCCTTCGTCACGGTTAACAATTACAACATTAAAAGATTGTTCTATCTTTTTAACGTGCTCATCCAACTTGCCAAAGACATTGCTTATCAAAGCGCTGGGTATCATTATATTTTTCTTTGGTGCGTCCAAGTGTTCAGCCCCTTTGTATGATTTATGTGTCTTGGCTACTATATCATAAAAACCGGCTCTAATGCCACTATTTGCAAAAGAAAACCCCCCGAAAGGCGATTGCCATCCGAGGGGTCTCTTGTAATATAAATTATTTGTGTCGTATAGATTTGTTATCTTGTTTATTGCCAACTCCAAGTATAGAGGTTAATCGTGACTCACGTTTATATCGCATGGCATTCCTACGGTATTTTCCTACAGCAACGGTATGCCTCATTGTCATATTAATAATGCTAAAAGCAGTGATACCAAGCGCAGCAACAGCACCAAAAATCATAAGACTTATGGCTATTGGGTTGGTTGTGGGGTTTGGTGGGTTGGGCATACCAGCAGTTGGTGGTGTAGTTGGGGATGGCGTGGATGTAGGCGCAGGTGTTGCAGTTGCACCTGGCGGTGGAGGCGATGGTGAAGGGGTAGGGGATGTTGATGGGGTATAAGTTGATGCCTCGCCATATGCAACCCATATTGCTTCAAGGGTCATAAAGTCAGATACCACTATATAGTCGCCATCTATGCGTACCCCATTATGACTCCAACCATCAAAGGTATGTCCTTCGCGTACAGGTGTGTATGGGAACTCAAAACGCGGCAGCGATGCCCCAGCCGCAACCCATCTTATGCCTTGGCGTGTCTCTGCTTCTGTAAACACACCGGGTGCGGGGTTAAATGATACCATTAATGCATTCTCTGTCCTTAACATTTCTTGTATTTCTGGTGACATATATCCATCATCATATGCAGCCAATGTGACGGGGTTAAGACATATTGCCACAACCAAGGCTGCAATTATTAGTATTGTTTTTATTTTATTAGAACAAGTCTCAGTTGAGATGCGCATTACGCCTGTCCCCCTATTTGGAATGTAAAATGATTATATACAAAAGTCGGTCATATGTCGTTACGGATGATTTACAGGTTTTTTACAAATATATGTCGTTTAATAGTGGTTGGCCCTTGTTGCCACAATTGTGTACCGCTGCGAGCTGCTTTGATTGTAGCCTAGCAAGGTTAATATATCTTGCCCAGGTTGTATAGTTAGTGCATCGGTATTTATTGTGCTGCCCTGATAAATATTAACAACTGTATATATGACGGTTTTATGGAAATTTGTGATATGAATCTCATCGCCAACACTAACATTGTTTATATTTTCAAGCAAACTTGTACGCCTTTGCCCTTCGCGACCTGCAATTATTGTATTTGTATTGGCTCCGCCTAAAGGCAATGAGGTGCCGGTTACATGAGCCAAGCCGCGGCTTAAATTACCATTGTTTGCACCCATATATAGGGGTAGCTCAGCATCTATGCTTGGGATAGTAACAAAACCAATCATCTCACTATATTCGAAGCCAAAGTGATTTAAGTTTACATTGGGCTGGTTAGCATCAAATGGGTCCGGCAAATTACCCATACCCGACTCATATAGACGATGGTTGTATTCCGCCATCCTGTCGTATAGCCATGACAGTGGGCTTTCAAATGTGCCTTCGCCCGGTGCTGCGAGCTCACCACTTTCCATCCATCGTCCTATTTGTTCGGCGACCCACCGGTCTCTATATTCGGTTTTATAGTCATCTATCATAGTTACAAAATTATATATTGCTACCTGGCTACTGCTGCCCGGGCGGCTAAAATTTTGTGACACCCCAATACCAATAATTATGATTAGCATCAACGATATAAAGCCAGTAGCGATATATCTTGACATGCTTGGTATAGGTGAAAATCCCTTTCTTTTGCTACGAGCATTTTTACCTATTAGTGCCGGTTTTAAGGGTTTTATGGTTTGCGCTATTTTGTTGTCATTGACTCTTGCTGGCTGTGTATGGACTTCATAACTTGGGGGTGAGGTTTGACTTTCTAGGTCATTAAACATGTCGTCGATAGTTAACCCATTGTACCTATCATGGGTTACTATTGCAGCTACTGGGGTAGGATGGACCGTCCTGGGACGCCTTGCGTTAGTAGCTTCTTTTTTACCTTTTAAAGCGCTATACACAGCAAAGACGACCATAAATAACAGGAACAAGCCTACAAATATATAAATACGGATATCGACTCTTGGCTCGATAATATTCTGTACAATTTCTGCTGCCATATACGGTATATACTCGGTTCGTCTACCACGCACAAGCCAACGATGGGAATTAATACCATATGGCGTGCATGTCATTAGCGTTACAAAGTCTTCGCCTGGTACAATGCGGAAATGTTCCGTTTCCCATGGCAAAATCCTAATTACGTGGTCAACTTCATATGCTTTTCTAACACCCATTACTGTTATGAAAAATTTGTCACCAATATGTACGTTTCCTTCTAAATCATTAAACATCCTGGCGTTGGCAAGCCCTGTATGGGCCGTAAGGACAGAGTGAGTGCTTTCGCCACCAATAGGGAAAGCCGTACCCTCCATATGTCCAACACCTCTATCAAGTGCATTGTGACCGGTAGAATGGTAAATGGGCATATTAACGCCTATAATTGGTATCTCGATACGGCCCATTACCCCGCCTACATATAAGATTTCAAAATAATCCTCTGGTAAGGGGGCTAGGTGTGCGAGTAATAATTGGGTCGTTGACCGAGCAAGTTCGTTATTTACTTCTTCGGCACGGCGAAATTGGTTTGCGATATGCTCCTGGCTTAGCCTGGCAACTTCTTCGTCATAAATTAAAGCAATACCCCGCTGGATACGGCTATTCCACCAACTAGCAACATCTGGATAAAATAACAACGACAAGCCAAAAATCAACATTATTGCAACAAAAATTGTAGGTAAATGCCTTCTCACACCGCACCCCCTTCCGGTAACGACTTAACAAAATATTGGTACTGATAACTATACAAACCTCAATATGTAGATGTGACTCATAGAATCTATACCTATTAAGCTTTATTTGCAATAGAAATTCGTTACATAGTTATTAAATTTTAGGTAGCATGCTCAATGATTGGCGGATTACGTCTTTCGCGCCATATAAAAAAATGAACGACAAGAAATGCTGCAAACACAACAACGCGCCCCCGAAACCCTGTGGATATAGGCATAACTGTAACTTCATCTTGCATGTAGTATGCATATGGGACCCTAACGCCACGTACAAGCAGCCTATGTGTATTTATCGTGATTGGCGTACATGTAATTAGTGTCATTAAATCCTTACCAGGGGTTACACGTAGAAGTTCTATCTCATGGGGTAAGACAGTATATATCTGGTCGACTTTATATGCCAGCCGTTGACCTAAAACAGATACAAAAAAGATATCACCATAATTAAGTAAGTGTAAATCCGTAAACAATCGTACACCTGCAAGCCCAGAATGAGTGGTCAATACAGAGTGCGTACCGTATCCGCCTATTGGAAATGCCGTACCTTCTAGGTGGCCAACACCCCTACTAAGGATATTGGGTCCTGTCCCGTGAAGTACTGGAAGGCTTACATCTATTGTGGGTATATCTATCCAAGCCATTACACCTTGTACATATAGGGTCTGATTATAGTCGTATGGAAGTATGGCTATATCCCCAAGCAACAACGGCTCAGACGATTCTAAGCTGCTTAACTGTGTGTTGTGTGTAGCCGCACGGTGTAGCTGCTGTTTGACTTGTTCTGGTGTAAGCAGTGATACCATCCTATCATATTCGCGAAGGATGGCATCATGAACCAATGTTTTTTGTAAATTGCTGATATCCGGGTAAAACAACAATGTAAACCCGGATATCATAAAAATAAATGCAAATATTGTTAAGATGTGTTTTTTTCGCATTAATCTAGAATCCCTGGTAATAGGCCTGTTTTCATGGGTGCTGGCCTATCTGGTGCAGACAATATTGGTACCTGTTTGCCACTTTCTGCACTCACTGAAAAGCCTGTCATGACTTCAAGCACATGATGTGTAATATCCACACCAGCGCGGGCTTTGCGCCCGGTTTGGATGGCTTTTGCCATGTCTGCAAGGCCTAACCCACGGCTGTTGTCTGCATAGCCAAAGGTTAGTGGTATCTCCATGTATGTTTTGCTTTCTGGGCGATATAGCATTACTGGGCCGCCAAATGTGTTGGGGTCTGGTACAGACAATGTGCCCTCGGTACCATATACCTCTAATATAGGCAGTTTGTGAGCATGGACATCAAAAGACTGGATTATCGTACCTATTGCACCACTTGCAAATTCCATTTGGCCGGCTATATGAGTGGAAACTTCTACATCTACAATGGTGCCGTAATGGGGTTGGCTTGTGATGCGACGTGTAGGATATGATTTTTTTGCCATACCGTTTACGGCTTTAACGGCGCCTATAAGGTTTACCAGTGCTGTTATATAGTATGGACCCATGTCCATCATGGGGCCGCCGCCAAACTGGTAATAAAATGCCGGGTCCGGATGCCAAGACTCGTGGCCCCTACATGCAAAAAAGGCTGTTGCGGCTACAGGCTTACCTATATATCCGTCATCTATAAGCTTACGACATGTTTGGATACCAGCCCCAAGGAAGGTGTCTGGTGCACCGCCTACCATTACACCTTTGGCTTTGGCCGCGTCTCGTATTTTTGTACCTTCTTCGAGTGTGGCACCTAGGGGTTTTTCCGAATATACGTGTTTACCTGCATTAATTGCTGCCATGCTTACATCGTAATGTTCGTATGGGCGGGTGATGTTAAGCACTATGTCTATGGTTGGGTCACCAAACATCTCGTGCATGTCTTTGTATTTGCGTGGTATGTTGTATGTGGACACTGCTTTTTCGGCTTTACTGTCCACCAAGTCGCAGACCCCTGCAATTTCTAGCTCCTTAAACAGGTTGGTTAAGTTTGTTAAGTAGATGCCACTGATATCCCCGCATCCAACTATACCTATACGTGTTTTTTGCATTTACCTCATGCCTCCTTCGTTGGCTTAACAAGTATGCTACCTATTGTATATTATTGTATCTTACTTAACATTGCAATAACAATCTTGTGATACGCGCACAAAGCGTCTTTCTTGTGGTATACTGCAAATATTCGCAGAAATAAGGCAAAATTGTAATCGTACAAAAGAGGTGAGCTTTGCGGTGAGAGATTGGCTATCCCGGTCAGCACTGCGGGTTGAAAATGTAGGTATTATTAAGGCCATAAAAGATGGGTTTGCTGGTATTATGCCGGTGCTACTCATAGGGGCTTTTATTTTTATGCTTGTAGAGCTGGAGATCCCGTTATACTTGGATGCCATGCGCGTCCCTGGTATATACTGGCATATCACTTTCGAGCAGATATATCGCGGGGCCCTTGGTATTATTCCTATGGCTGTTGTTATTTCTGTAAGTTATACGCTGGCGCTTCATTCGCCGCATTATTCTAGTAGGGTGCTTAGCCCGTTGGTTCCTTCTCTTGTTGGGTTTTCGTGTCTGTTATTGCTTACCGCTGTACCGGGTTTTGGTGCACGGTTTGTGGACATAGGGCCAGGTGGGGTCTTTCTTGCGGTGGTTGTGGCTGTTGTGTCACATCTACTTTTCTTTTTTTTCTATAGGTTTCGTCTTATTGTTGTTAGGCCCAAGGCCGCTACAGCATATCTTGCACAGGTTGTATTGCTTCTTGAGCCTGTACTTTTTACTATCTTAGTCTTTGGCGTATTGCGGTACGCTTTTAATGTCTTTGGTATATACAATATCCCCAATCATATCACTGAGCGCGTTATTAATATGCTTGCCGGGATTTACAACGGTATAAACAGCCCTGTGCTATTTGTAATGATATTTACATTTATGTACCAGTTATTATGGTTCTTTGGACTGCACAATGGCGAAATTGTCCCTAGTGTGGCAGAGCATGTTGATTGGTCTTATGTGCTGTGCCCGGATTTTTTTCAATTTTTTGTATTGGCAGGCGGAGGTGGGGCTCTTGCGCTTATTGTGGCTATACTAATTGTGCGGAGTAAAAGCGCTTCGCGTCCGGCTCTTTTTTCTTTGCCTATGGGCCTTGCTAATATTGGTACGCCTGTACTTTATGGTTTACCGGTCTTGTTTAATCCTATCCTTATTATCCCCTTTATATTTGCGCCTATGGTATCGGGTATGGTTGCTCGCATTGCGGTTTCTGCAGGTATGAATGCAACCGTTATTGCCGGGGTTTCTTCTACATTGCCGCCGGGTATAAGCGGGTGGATGGCGACCGGCTCTTTAATGGCGGGTTTTATACAGGTATTGACTTTGGCCATTAGCGTCCTTATCTACTTACCCTTTGTGTGGATAGCCAATAACACCAGCGAAGAACGAAGTGACTTTGCAATAGAGGAACTTATGTCACGGGATGCTGCACCTTACCTTGCACGTAAAGATGATGTTGGAGTCTTTGCCCGTTCTCTTTTCGAAGAAATGGAGTATGACCTAAGGCGTGGGCGAGGTTTTTATTTAGAATATCAACCAATGATTGACAGCCACAACCGAATGGTTAGCTTTGAGGCAAGAGTGCGCTATAGGCATGCATCTTTGGGGCCACTACCACCACAACTGGTACATGCCCTTGCCGAAGAAGGCCGACTTTTGGGAAATATAAATATTTTTGTGATGGAAGATGCCCTAGCTACCCTTCACAGTTTAAGAGAAAACGGCTTTACGGATTTATTAATGACAATTAACCTTTCACCCAAAGAGCTAAGCAAGCCAAAAACAATAAAAATTATAAAGGATATGCTGGCGAAATATAACATAGATCCAACATATGTAAGAATCATATTGTCGAGCCATGAAGTGCTGGACCCGGGCTTTGACCCATGGACGCTCATGAGTGCCTTAAGTGCTATTGGGTTAAGGGTAATTATTAATAATTTTAGCTTACAACTAACACATTTTAGCAACCTGCAACGGATGGGCATAAAAGCTATCAAGTTAAGCAGCGCACTTACCCATGAAGTACAGTTTAACGAGCTTAGCGCCAATGTAATAAAAGACATTGTAGAGCATGCAAAGCCCATGACCATTAGCGCCGAAGATATAGAATCTAAAGCGCAATATGACTTGTTGGTGGAACTAGGCTGTGAAATATTCCAAGGCAAATATTTTTCCAAACCAATGGAAACGGCAGATTTGTCGCTATATCTAAGGTTGAAATAATGGCATATTGGAAAACACAGGGCCTACGTGGTAGTACATTTGAAGAAATGATAAACCTTACCAACCAGCTATACCTACAGCGTGGGCTTGGGATTATTCAAAAAATCCCAACACCAATAACTCCAGTAGAAGTTAATAACAAAGCCAGGATTATCACCTCTGCATACTTCGAAAAAAAAAGCACAGTAGACTTTATAGGTGTTGCCCAAGGCTTGGCTATATGCTTTGACGCAAAAGAGACTAACCAGCTAAACCTACCAATGCGCAATATACACGCCCATCAAGTAGACTTTATGGAGAACTTTCGCAAGCAACAAGGTGTTAGTTTCTTGCTGGTAAACTTTTTATCCAAAGGTGAAACGTTTCTCTTGCCTAGCGAAACACTAGCCCGGTATCATGGGCTGGCACAAGACGGTGGGCGCAAGTCCATACCATATCGTGATTTTAACCCTGATTTAATAGTACCCAACAAAAATGGCTTTCCTGTACACTACTTGGTTGCAGTAAACGCCTATCTCAAACAGCCAAAGGAAGGAAAATCTCCATGAGCCGAATTATTGCAGTAGCCAACCAAAAAGGTGGGGTAGGGAAGACCACCACAAATGTAAATTTATCTACCTGCCTGGCCCAGGCGGGCAAGCGTGTACTTGTGGTAGATATGGACCCACAAGGCAACAGTACAAGTGGTTTTGGGGTGGACAAGTATGGTCTGCAAAAGACCGTATACGATTTACTTATTGGCGAAGCAACTCTAGAAGATGTAATCTTGCCTGTGTGCGCAGACGGTGTGCGCTTGCTACCGGCCAATATCAACCTTAGTGGCGCAGAAATAGAACTAATTACAATGCCAGACAGGGAGTACAGGTTAAGAGAAATATTTAGTCGTACACGTTATATGTTCGACTACATATTTATCGACTGCCCGCCCTCTCTTAACTTGTTGACGCTTAATGCCTTGTGTGCCGCCGACTCTGTGCTTATACCCATCCAGTGTGAGTACTACGCCCTAGAAGGGTTAACACAGCTTATGAATACGATAGCCCGTGTACAACGTAAGCTTAACCCGCGGCTGGTTATAGAAGGGGTTGTGTTTACTATGTATGACTCACGTACCAACCTTAGCAGCCAGGTAGTAGAAGAAGTGGAGAAACATCTTGGGTCACATACTTACAGGACAATAATCCCACGCAATGTGCGGCTAAGTGAAGCACCAAGCCATGGGCTGCCTATTACGCTATATTCCGCAGACTCGCGAGGTGCGGAGGCATATAGGCTACTGGCACAAGAAATGATAGAAAAGAAACACTGACTTAACCGAATAGAGGAGGGACTACTATGAAAGCAGGCTTAGGCAGAGGGCTAAACGCCCTACTAGACGCGTCGCGTCAAGACGATACCAATATCATACAACAACCGTCATCCTCTGGCGGGGTAATGATGGTAGATATACGCAAAATAGAGCCAACCAAGGACCAGCCGCGTAAATATTTCGATGAAGCAGCCCTGGAAGAACTAGCTGCGTCTATGAAGGAATACGGGGTAATATCGCCTCTTGTAGTCAAGGAAAACGGTAAAGTTTATACAATTATTGCCGGTGAGCGCCGTTACCGCGCTGCGCGCATTGCAAAGCTGCCGGAAGTACCGGTTATTGTAAAGGATTATTCTGACGGGGATATATTGCAGGTAGCGTTGATTGAGAACATTCAGCGGCAGGACTTAACATCTATAGAAGAAGCCGTATGCTATAAACGGCTAATGGATGATTTTTTCTTTTCTGCAGATGATATTGCAACCAAAGTTGGAAAGAGTAAACATGCCATTATTAGCGCATTGCATCTATTGGAGTTGGATGTACGTGTACAAGTGCTGGCAGGGGAGGGTAAGCTGTCTACCAGCCATGCAAAAGTACTCCTACAAGTAGAAGACGGAGATTTGCAACTATACTGTGCCGAAAAAATAGTAGAAGAAGGGCTAAGTGTACGCGGTACGGAGTCCCTGGTTACCGCAGCGCTTAAGGAAGCATCTAAACTTGAAAAAGAGCCCTATGAAGCAGAAACCCCTGACGATGTACCCGAAGAAGTACTACGCGCATATAGGCGCGCAGAAGATGATTTAAAACAAGTGCTAGGCTCTAAAGTAAATATCCGTCCCGGAAAGAAGAAAGGACGGATAGAAATAGAGTACTACTCACCAGACGAATTGGAGCGGTTGCTACAGGTATTGGGGCGAGCCGGGTCATGATACGACCAACCTCCAACCCTACCAAAGATGCAAATTATTGATAAATTTCAAGGACTCTGGCTTTTTTAGGTCTATCAACTCGCCAGCTGTGACAAAGCCGTATTCTTGTTCTTTTAATGCATGGATTATGATTTCAAGTGCCTCCACAGTCTGATGGTTGCCTTCAAAATCATGCATTATTAGCACAGCACCGTCATGGGCTTGGCTTAACGCCCTATCTACACGGAACGCAACATCATTGTTGCTGTCATAATCTGCTACATGATACCCGTCAATAAATGTGAGAGGGACTGCCGCGTATATTTCATCATTTTCTGCGATATAAGGTGAGCGAAATATCTTTGGTTTTTGCCCAATGGCTTCGAATATCTTTTTTGTTGCGGATGCCACTTCTTTCTTTACGTCATCGATGCCTAAGTGGGTTAGATTAGGATGGTTTTCGGTGTGGTTTGCTATTTCGCAGCCCAAAGCAACAGCACGTTGCATCACCTTTGTTGTCTCTGGAGTAATGTTGCATCCTTTGACAAAAAACGTAGCTACAGCGTCATGCTTTTCAAGTATGTCTAATATTTGGACGGTAATTGTTGTATTTGGCCCATCGTCAAACGTGAGCGCGATTACTGGTTTGTCCATTTTAATTCATGCCTCCTTCGCCGGTGGAACAATTCACCCTATAACCTGACTAGGTTGCTGTATATACTTTTTTCTGGTGTTGTACCTTCTATGACCTGTGCGCCACATGCTTTAATATAAAATTCGACTGCATCGGTTACATACCCAATAATCGCGTAGCCATAGCCTTTTTCTTTCATAGACTCTAAACATTTGCTTAAAAGGGCTTTGCCTATGCCTTTGCCGCATTCTTTTTTTGCGACACCTGTCGGCCCAAAAAAACCTAGGGTGGTTGCGTCGTAGCATGCAAACCCGACAATTTCCTTGTCTTTGACAGCAATATAGCAGGACGATGGGCTGTTGAAAATGGCGCGTTCACATTCGTTTTCCCAATCATAGCCGAAGTTTGTTTTTGCAAATTCCTTCACACGCTCTTTGTCTAGAGCCATTGCGCGTTTTATGATAACACCTTTGTTTTTCATGCGTTTTTCTGTGTCTATTTTGGGCATATCGTATAGTTTTACTAGCATATCTGGCATATTTATTCCCTCCTTCACAACTGTTGTCATCTATTCTAAGCTCGCAAACTATTTTTTCCATATTTACGAATTATTTTTATAAATCATTGAATGTTACTTCAAGAGCAACTTATGCTTGGGCAAATTGCAAAGAAAATAAAGGAGTTGCATTCAAATGAAGGATTTTCTAAGTACATTTAAGGGTGCATAGCTTGAGGGATTTCACGCAAGCGGTAGGCTATATCGGCTTTTTACGCGTCCGTGAACTCCGTGCCACGAATGAGAGCATAGTTGGTTTGCATCATACGGTTACATACTATCATAGCGGCTCCTTAATTTTATGTTCGAGTTTGTAAAGTGCTACGAGCTTTTTTACATCCTCGAATGTAGGGTTGTGGAAGAAAAACGCTCCTTTGATGCACCAAAATCGCCCGTCGGGGTCGAGGCGAACGCGATTATTACATGTATCCAGCGTGCCCTTTTTCTCTTTACATCTGTAACAACCACCCCAGCGGGTGGTAAATGATTCGGGGAAGCGAGTTTTGAGCCATTCAAATTGTTCAGGATGAGATGCGTACACTTTGGGGAAAGCGACTTTAATGGACAAGTCGTAGGGTGTGCTGTGCAGAAATTCTTCCTCATGATAAGATGAGCCTTTGCCAACGAGCAGCCATTCTTTGCTGCCTTTTTTGTAGAGATAGCAGTACAGTTTATCCTCGCCTGTTGGGGCGAATCCGCATTTTACAGCTTCATCGTAAAGCCAATAGTAGATTTCGCGTAGATGTGGTGGTTCACCGTCAGTTTTTGCAAGGAAGAAGGTTTCGTGGGATTGAGTCGCGGGGTATTGTACGAAGCGGTAAGAAAAATAGCGGACATGATATGCATTTTTTGGATTTTTGTCTTTGAAGTATTCGCAAAGAACAGTTATTGCATGGGGTATATCAGCAAATGATATGTTGAACACAGGAATTCCGGGTTCGTTGTAACCTTCGACTTGCATCCCCATGTCATTTAATTTGTTTATAAGCAACGAAGTTTTTTCTATCGGGTGGCAGAGAAGCTGCTCGTCGATGCGTTGTTTGGAATGGTCGATAAAGCACTGTTTATCTACATACAATACTCCATTTTTTTCGTGTCCGCAGGCAACCAAAGCATTAAACAAAATGACCACGCGATTTTGGACAAGCCCTAACCAAGTCAAATCATTCCAAGTTGGGAAGCCCCAATCAAAAGGCAAACCACGTTCGATTTCGTCATATACGGCGTATAAAAATTCCTGCAATGCCTTAAATGCACTGACAAATTCGTCGTTGGACAAGTTACCTAAATGCACGGGGTTAATAATCGTGTCATCGGGAATAAATACCATGCCGGTTTTATATGCCCGCATTATTTTACGTGCTTCGCCTTCAAACGTATCCTGGATATATTCGTGATACGCATTTGCAAATGCAGGGTCAAACTGCTCACTCGCAACGGCATATTCGTTAAGCATCGCAAATTTATTTTTATCTCTGCTGACATACCCGCTCCAACGGTTTCTGATAAAAGCATCAATTGATTTGGCGGTTGGCAATTCGTTGTTTAATTCATCGTAATACGAACTTATAAAGCCAATGCGTTCATCAATGTATTTTTGTTTTTTCTTTCTTGCAATAAGGTATTGCATATAATCTTCCACGTTCTTCATTTAATCCTCCTGATTGTATAACTCACGATGTAGATTGTTTGCATTTTATATCAAGTGGATACCATACTTCCATACAAGACATGAAGCTGTTATCGCTTTGTTTTTTGTGCAACTGTTTGGATAACGCTATGGCTGAAAACTACTTCTTTATCTTGAGATCCGAGTGCATTAACAGGCAAAAATCAAGCGAACTGACACCGTTTGAAAAACGATGCCAGTTCGCTTGATTCTCTAACCCCTTCGATAGGAGGCTTCTTCCCCCGTTTGCAATGCATATCCCAGCATGGGGGTCACCACATCCAGTTTTGATGATACCGATAAAGGTTTTCCAGCTACTGCACCGCTACCCTAATCATATTCCAAGACAAAGGTTGAAGCTTGGCTTGCAGGCCATTTTTATCAACCTTTACAGCGGATACACATTGCTTTGGTGCTACAGGGGCGCTTGCATTGGTATTAACATCTTTGATACCATGCCCACTAATTTCCTGTGCATCTAGTACTTCTTTCATATCAAAGCCCTGCGCATCAACAGTAAAGTCAAGCGCTGTATCTTGCGAGCGGTTAACCGCAAACACAACAATCTCGCCTTTTTCTTCATTGTAGATGGCAATAGACTCTACATATGGTACACCCTTAAAGCTCTCGCAATCATACCCTGGTGACTCTATCATGGGCTTAAGCACTGTACCGCGCCCAAAGTTTGCCGCGTGCATGAAGGGGTAGAAGATTGTCTGCTTCCAGGCATTGCCCATCGGGTCTGTCATTATTGGGGCTATTACGTTTACTAGTTGGGCCATACATGCAATTTTAACGCGGTCGCAGTTTTTAAGCAGGGTGATTAGCAGACAACCTACTAGCAGTGCGTCTTCAAAGTTGTATATGTCCTCCAGTATTGGTGGGGCGTATTGCCATGGCTCGTTTTTACTATCTTTCGCATGCGAGTGGTACCATACATTCCACTCGTCAAATGAGAGGTACATGGTTTTCTTGCTGCGCTTCTTGGCTTTTACATAGTCGCATATGGCTACAACACTCTTGATGAAATTATCCATTTCTATAGACTGGGCCAGGTAGTTTGGCAAGTCGTTCTTTTGGTTGCCATAATATTGGTGTAGGGACAAATAATCTACATGTTCATAGGTATGCTCTAGTACTGTGGCTTCCCATGCCGCGAAAGTTGGCATTTTACTGGTGCTGCTGCCGCAGGCTACTAGCTCTATGTCTTTGTCTACCCATTTCATAACTTTTGCGGCTTCTGCTGCTATGCGGCCGTATTCTTCTGCTGTTTTGTGGCCAATTTGCCAGGGGCCGTCCATCTCATTGCCTAGGCACCAGGTTTTAATATTAAATGGCTTTTCTGCGCCGTGTTTGCGGCGCAAATCGCTCCAGTATGATCCGCCTGGGTGGTTGCAATATTCTACTATGTTGCGGGCAGCGTCTATGTCACGGGTGCCGAGGTTTATGGCCATGTTAACCTCTGCATTTACTTCTTTGGCCCAGCTTGTAAACTCGTGTAGGCCTACTTCGTTTGATTCTACGGTCTTCCAGGCAAGGTCTAGCCTTTTTGGGCGGTCAGCTTTTGGGCCAATACCGTCTTCCCAGTTATAGCCAGACAGGAAATTGCCGCCGGGGTAACGTATTATGGGTACATTTAACTCTTTTACCAAGGCTTTTACATCTTCCCTAAAACCTTCTGCGTCTGCTTGGGGGTGGCCTGGCTCGTAGATGCCGGTGTATACACAGCGCCCCATATGCTCTACAAAAGAGCCGTAAATCCTAGGGTCTACCGGTGCAACCGGGAAGGCCTTGTTTACTGTCATTTTTGCTTTCATACTTGTCCTCCCTCTTGTTTCTCCTTAGTTTAATATATTATAGCACAGTAACGCATTAATTTAGTGTAATAACTATTATTATCGCAATTGTGCCCAAAAGCCTGTTGCATGGCCGCAGTATAGCCCGTATAATCAGCCCATGCCATAAGGCATAAATTTCATAAAAGACAGGAGAGTCACCATGGCAAAAAAACTAAGAGCCGGTATTATTGGTTGCGGCGGCATTGCCAATAACAAGCACATGCCCAACCTCACCAAAACTGGCAAAGCAGAAATGGTTGCGTTTTGCGACATAATCGAAGAAAGGGCCCAAAAAGCCGCAAAAGAGTATGGTACGCCAGACGCAAAATACTATACAGACTATAAAAAGCTGCTGGCAGAAAACAAGCTGGACATGGTGTATGTACTTACGCCCAACAAGTCCCACTCTTACATTACTATAGACGCACTAGAAGCAGGCAACCACGTAATGTGCGAGAAGCCCATGGCTAAAACCGCAAAAGAAGCCCGTGCCATGGTAGAAGCGTCTAAGCGCACCGGTAAGCTTTTGACCATTGGCTATCAAACCAGGTTTTTTGCCCCAAGCCAATACATCAAACACACTATCGAACGTGGCGACTTAGGCGAGATTTATTTTGCCAAAGCCCATGCGCTACGCCGCCGCGCTGTACCTACGTGGGGTGTGTTCTTAAACGAAGAAGAACAAGGCGGCGGGCCGCTTATAGACATTGGTACACATGCCTTGGACCTTACACTGTGGTACATGGACAATTATAAACCAAAGTCCGTAATGGGTAACGTATACAAAAAGCTCAACAGCAACGGCGTATGCGGCAATGCCTTTGGACCATGGAACCCAGATGAGTTTACCGTAGAAGACAGCGCCTTTGCGCTAATCACTATGGAAAATGGGGCAACAATTATTCTAGAATCCAGCTGGGCTCTTAACATGATTGATGCTTTCGAAGCTGAATCCACCATATGCGGCACAAAAGGCGGCGCGGATATGAGAGATGGCGTGCGTATAAACGGCGATGATTTTGGCCGGTTGTATATTAAAAAACCATCGCTTAATTCCGGTGGCGTAGCCTTCTTTGATGGCGGCGGTGTAGACCATGGCACGTTTGAGCAGTTGACCTTCATAAATGCCATAACCAAAGGCACGCCACTAATCGTATTGCCAGAGCAAGCATGTGTTGTAACAGAAATATTAGAGGCAATATACAAATCTGCCGAAACCGGGAAACTTGTCGAGTTCTAAGATTAAGAGCGGAGGTAGGATATGAAACTTGGCGTTCTAACAGTACCCCTGTCCGGGCGGCCTGTAGATGAAGCTTTTAAGTATCTGGCAGGGCTTGGTGTACAAACTGTAGAAATTGGGACAGGCGGTTACCCCGGCAATGCCCATCTAAACTCAGTTGACGCTATAAACAACCCCAATGTACTTACAAGCTTAAAAATGGCTCTGGATAAGTACAAGCTTAGCATCAGCGCCCTAAGCGTACACGGCAATCCCGTGCACCCAAACAAGGATGTACGCGACAAAGATCATACAGACTTTGTTAATACCCTAAAAGTGGCAAAAGAGCTGGGCGTAGACACTGTTATAACCTTTAGCGGCTGCCCAGGTGACCACCCTGGTGCAAAGTACCCCAACTGGGTAACATGTGCCTGGCCGCCAGAGTATATAGATGTACTAGAATACCAATGGAACGACGTGCTAATACCATATTGGACAGATGCCGCCAAGACAGCCGCAGAATATGGTGTTACTAAGATAGCGTTAGAAATGCATCCGGGCTTTTGTGTGTATAATCCTGCGTCTTTATTGCGGCTAAGGGAAGCAGTTGGCCCAGCTATAGGTGCCAACTTTGACCCAAGTCACTTATTTTGGCAGGGGATACAGCCTGTAGAGGCAATAAAGGCATTAAAAGGTGCAATACATCATTTCCATGCAAAAGACACCCGCATAGATAAGACAAACGTAGCCGTTAACGGGACTCTTGAGACCGGCCGGTATGACGATTTTACAGGCAGGGGTTGGGTGTTTAGGACCGTAGGCTACGGCCACAGCGAAGGTGAATGGAGAGATATAATTTCCACCCTAAGAGCCGTAGGCTATGATGGCGCAATAAGCATCGAACATGAAGATGGACTTATGTCTATTGAAGAAGGGTTAGAAAAGGCTATAGAGTTTTTAAAGCCTATCCTTATGTATGAGCCGCCTGCACAGATGTGGTGGGCGTAGTAATAAAATGTCATACTATATGTTAAAGGAGCGCATTGCGCTCCTTTTTTATGCCACTAATTAGTATTTACAATAGGCGATGCATAAGCAATACTTGACTCTGGAAAGCCAACTCCAATCTTGTAGTACCCATAAAATGACCCGTGATGGCAAAGGTCAGCCCTAAGCCCCCCAAACAAAATTTCTATTTCATCTACATCCGGGAAACTGGCAAACGTCAGCAGCACCACACGTGCATGAAGCCAAAAACTTGCTGTACCCATTGTAAAATCAGCCCACTGGTTAGGTTTTAAGTCCACAATTATTCGCCTATCTTCGTACCAAAAATCTAATATTTCTATACCGCTATATAGTTTCTTAAGGCGTATAGTTTCTTCCCATAACATCTCACCAGGGATTTCCTCTATATGATAAGTCTCGGTAAGGTACCCTGTAGCATAGCACGCGCTATGTATTTGTACTGTTACGCTTTGCGCGTCGGTTATGTGGCGGCGGCGGTCCTGCCAATTATCCAGTACGACGCTAAGCCCCCGGCCTCTTGCCCACGGGAATATAAAGCCAACTATTTCCCAGTGCATGTTGTACTCGCATATTACGGTGTAGTTTAATACAACATCGGGATGCATGCGCCACCACTGGCCCGGCTCTTGCGATTCATATTGCACCCGTGCAATTGCATACCCAATCCCAAGAAATATGCTGTCTTCATAAAATATTCCCAGCGTCTCCCTCCCTGTCCCAAGCACTTCTTCCCAAGGGAGGTAGGTACTGTTCTGTATCAAGTTTTGGCGGATGCGCTCTGGTGTCCATACCCCAAGCCAGTTAATAGTGGGCCATGCAAGCTCATGCTGCACATGTGCAACTTCGCGATTTTGGTAGTGCCTGACTTGGTTTTGCAAGTCGCTTATTATATCGCTTTGGGTCTGTAGCTGTTGATGAAGTTCATATATTTCTTCATCAGTTGATTCCTCTTGCTGCCTACAACCGCTTAATATTAACATAGCAGCTACCATGGCTAAAAAAAGCATAAATATGTCCAACCTGGAGTTTGGCATATGTACTATTGAATTTTTTGTAATTTTGTTTACCATGTATTTGCCCCCTTGGTTATGACCATAAACACTACAGTCATATTGTACACCAAAGGTAAAAATTAATGAACCAAAAGGAGCCATACTATGAAAGCCACCAATTTATACAATCAACTAGAAAAGGACTTCGTAATACCAGGTATCTATGAAAATTGGTACGATAACGAAATGGCTATAAACGACGAATATATTTGTGCAAATTTCAAAAAACGCAGTATGGGGCTGCTGTGTGACTTTGCTAATGACATACACAAGGTATATACAGCGGTGTTCCCATCTGACAAAGCCCTAACCAAGATTTTAGACGACAATGCCAAAGATGCAATGCTTTTTGTGCATCATCCGCTGGCATGGGACTTAAGCCGTGACCCAAACATAGCGTTCTATCAAATAAATGCAAAATTATTAAAGGAGTTTAAGGCGAATAATATTTCGCTGTTCAACTTTCATTACCCTCTAGACAATTATGGCCAATATTCTACTAGTAAGACATTGGCATCCGCACTAGGGATAGCTATAGAAAAGCCTTTTGCGTCCTACAATGGGGCGATGTGCGGCATAATAGGCACGACCACTTGCAAAGACATCCATGAACTCAACGCCAGATACGCACAAGCAGTAGGCCATAAAACCAAGTTATATCAATACGGTGAAAGCACGATAAAAAACAGCAGGGTAGGTGTTTGCGCAGGAAGTGGCAACGACGCTAATGTTGTTAAAGAACTAGTAGAACACGGTATAAATGTACTCATATCAGGCCTATCGGTAAAAAATAAATATTCACACGAAGCTCATTGTTTGGAGATGGAGCACAACATTAACCTCATAGGCGGTACACATTATTCGTCCGAAAAATTCGCATGCATAGAAATATGCAAATATTTTTGTGAGCTTGGGCTTGCCGCAGAGTATATAAATGACATCCCATGCTATGATGACTTGTAGAAGTTGTCTTTAACAGCTTAATCAAAAAAAGCGAAGCAATCCAGAGATATAACTCCCCGGATTACTTCGCTTAGTTGTTATACTATTTCATAAGTCTTTGAGTCCCAGTAACACTTGGCGGTGTCATATACAAAGTGTTGGTATCACTAGAAGGTACTATACCTATATTTGTATAATCGCCATCAAATGTATCTGTATCATTCAAATCATGGATATTGTTAAAGTTCGCATTATAATCGTAATCACCTACGTTGTCATCATAGTCCCAGTCAGCAGCCAAGCTTGTTGGCACAGGGCTTGTAGCTGGTGCTGGTGTTGGTATAGGTTGCGTACGGTTGATGCTGTTAAAACGGTTTGGAGTTGGGGCCTGCGGGCTGTTTGTAGGAGCTGGTGTGGTTGGGGCTGCATCGTCAGTAGCTTTGTTTTTCTTAAAAATCGCAAGGCTGTTACTATCATCTGATGCGTTGGCTGCTATAGATGGCCCTAAACTTCTGCTATATTCCGCATATGGGAGTCCACCATATACGCCATTTACATCGTCATTGCTCATATAAAAGTCAGGACCTAAATACATACTGTTGTTGAGCCCACGATGGGTGAGGTTAAAGTCATTGATATTTACATTATCAGGGCGCGTTAGGCGGCTTGTATTGTTTATACCCACGCTACGCTCAGCGGTACGCGCGATACTGCGGTTTTGGTTATCACGCCCAGCACGGTTAATACCCCTAGTACGGTCAATGCCACGGGTTGCATTTGGGTTAACTACTGTGTTGGCATTCATAATAGGTGCGGCTGGGGTAATGCTTGTATTAGAACGGTTGTTTAATACATTTTGACGAAGTTCGCGTACTCTTTCCGTTCTTGCAGATGGTGTGCGTGCGGCTTGCCTGTTAGTAGCAGACCTGGTTGTGGTTGCACGATTTACTGCACCAGTGTTTACGTTGTTGTGGAGCATGGGCTGCGCAGCACTAACGCTAGTTCTTGGCGCTTTGCGTGTTGGCCTGGCAGCTTTTGTGGCAGTATTTTTTGCTGCATTGGTGCTGCGGGTAATGCCTGTGCTTGTAGCACGTTTTTTGGTTGTTGTATTTCTGGTTGGTGTGCTTCTTACTACGCGGTTGTTTAGGTTTGCGGCATTTTCTGTTGGTGTGTCTAACCTGTTACGCATACCCAAATCGTATCCACCGTATTCGCCATCTACACTGTTTGTATATAACCCAGGATTGTCATATCCAAAAGTGTGACCAACACGGCCGCGGTTAATCGTACCAGCGCTTCGGTTGGGAGTACGGTGCGTGGGTAAACCAGTATTGTTATGGTTGTTGGTTAATCCAGCACCAGGGCGCGCGACATGGTTACTACTCCGGGTCCTGGCAGTTACATCGTTACGGGTAGCTCGTCTAAACCCACGATTAAAACCCCGTACTGTACGTTCGTTTGTATTGTGCGTACGTGTTAGCCCGTATGAGTCGGTCCTGCGGTTAACGGCATCAACTACGCGCTGGCCGTTTCTGTTTCCCTGGTTGGTTTCAGGCAGGTTGCTGGAACAGCCTGTTACTGCAATCATACCTGCGACCATCCCGGTAACAAGAATTCTTCTCCAGTTTTTCATTATTAGTCCCCCTTAATTTCATATCAACTAAAAAATCGCAAGCCCTTCGTGTCATACGAAGTACCTTGCGATTCTAGTTTAAGCAGATTCGATTATTAAATACTGTGTTACCTCTGGCAGCAAAACAAGTTATTGGATTTGATTATACGAGTTAACTCGCTATACAAGCCACTCTAAGCGCTTTTGGGCGTCACTTAGCATTTTTTTATCGCGTATAGATGAAATATACGAAACTATTTTTTCACGCTTTTTTGACTTATATACCATAAAATCATTTGCGGCTTCGCTAATCAAATATTTTCCTAGGAAATATTCCTGCCCGGTCCATGAAACAACTTCACCAGTATACTTAGCAGCCATAACTACATAAAAATGCTCCCGCTTTGCTATTGTTTCACGAATTAATCGCTCGCTTTCAATTTCAAACCCATTTATATGCAGTTCTCTGCGCAGTAGCTCTGTATCATGTTGCGGTTGTAAAATTAACCGCCTGGCAGCTCGCGCTTGTTGCATTCCTTCATAAATTATATTTTTGATGCGCATACCGCCCATCCCAGCAACAACAATGCAATCACATTCACAGGTCGTAAGAGGTAAAAGCCCGTCGCCCAAGCGTACAGTTATTTTATCTGTAAGCCCTGCATCATTTATATTATTGGCCGCAATGCTAAGCGGCCCGGCATGTAAATCACATGCAATAGCTCTATTGCAAATCCCACGCTGTACTGCCGCAATAGGCAAGTATCCATGATCTGTTCCTATATCAGCCAAGACGTCACAACTAGGCGTATGTAAAGACCGGCATAAATCCAGCACAGCCTGCAACCTAGGCGATAACGACAGCATTAATCAAGATAATCCTTTAGTTTTTTGCTACGGCTGGGATGCCGCAATTTACGCAGGGCTTTGGCCTCTATTTGCCTAATCCTCTCACGCGTTACGTTAAACTCTTTCCCTACTTCTTCCAACGTGCGCGCACGGCCATCATCCAAGCCAAAGCGCAACCTAAGCACTTTTTCTTCCCGGTCGGTAAGGGTGTCTAGCACGTCTATCAGTTGCTCTTTTAGTAACGTAAATGCCGCTGCCTCCGCAGGCGCAGGGATATCATCATCTGGGATAAAATCACCCAAATGGCTATCTTCTTCTTCGCCTATAGGCGTCTCAAGAGAAACAGGCTCCTGCCCTATTTTTAATATCTCGCGCACCTTATCTACCGGCATTTGCATTTCTTTAGCCAGTTCGTCTGGCGTGGGGTCACGGCCCAGCTCTTGCAATAGTTGTCTAGAAACACGTATAAGCTTATTAATTGTTTCAACCATATGAACAGGTATACGTATAGTACGAGCCTGGTCGGCAATGGCCCTGGTAATAGCTTGCCGTATCCACCAAGTAGCATACGTACTAAACTTATAGCCTTTTGTATAATCAAATTTTTCTACAGCCTTAATAAGCCCAAGATTGCCCTCCTGGATCAAATCCAAAAACAGCATTCCCCGGCCTACATACCGCTTTGCTATACTAACAACCAGGCGCAAATTAGCCTCGGCCAGGCGCTGACGTGCATCTTCTTCGCCAGCTTCCATGCGCTTTGCCAAATCAATTTCTTCCTCGGCTGTGAGAAGCGGTACTTTACCGATCTCCTTAAGGTACATGCGTACGTGGTCATCGATATTTATAGCGCCTTCCACGGCGGAAAGGTCAATTTCTTTTTCCTTTTCGGCCTCCGGCTCCATACCGGTGATTAACTCGATACCCTGACTTTCAAGCCATTCATAAACCTTTTCGGCCTGATCCGGATCCAAGTCAATATCACCAAGGAAATCCATAACTTCTTTGTGATCCAGGGTGTTTTTTTTCTTTTTTCCTATGTCCATCAGCTCTTGCAACCGTAGCATCAACAAAGGATCTTCAAAGGACTTCAAAGAACACCATTCCTCTCGTGTCGCTATTATTCTAACCATCGCCCATGGTTATATACAACGATGATAGATTTCTTTTGCTTAAAAACAGGTTATTTACTGCATTTAAGTCGTTTTTTTGCATTAAAACATCCATTTCATTGGTAAACCATGCGCGTTTTATTATGAAAGCCATTTCATTTAATGCTTTTTCCATGTCAATATCTGATTTATACAGGGTTTCACCAGCGAAAATTTCTGCAACCTTTTGTTGGTCTTCTAATATCTCGAAATGAGCAATGATATCAGCAGGGGGCATGTGCCTCTTGCTTTGCGCATTTGCAAATGCCAGTACTAATAATTGTGAGTATGTCTCATCGCACATTTCTTCTGGGCTTAGGTACTCACTTTTTGCTAAAGCGCTTGCCGTGACAGGGTAGGTAAACAGTAGATTCATTAGCCGTTTGCGAGCTTCTTTTAAACCTTTTTCTTCGGCACTTGTGCGTACCCTTTGGCGGTTGCTTGTAGGTATTATTAAGGTTTGCCCATCTTGGGATTTTATTTGTTGAGCACGTTGTTTTTGTACTTCGGCCAATATTGCAGATGTTGTTATCCCAGAGATATCTGCAATTTCTTGGGCATATGCGTCTGTTTCTATGGCGCTTGTCAGGCTTGTTAGCAAGCTTGCGGCTTCCTCTGTAAAACGGATGCGCTGGTTTGTCTCGCTTTCGCTATCCAGTGCATAACGGTGTTTTAGTAAGCCTACTTTAAATGCGACATGGCTTTTTGCTGCCGTTAGTAACCGGCTAAATTTGTCCCGGCCATTTAACTGTATATATTCATCCGGGTCTTTGGCTCCGGTTTCTGGAGAAAACTGCAATACTTTTACGCTTAACCCACCGCTCAACAATTCAGGTATCGCTTTCTCTGCTGCGCGAGTTCCGGCTTCATCGCTATCTAGTAGTAAAGTAACTGTGTTTATGCTTGCACGCTTTAAAAGTCGTACATGCTCTGCGGTTAGAGCTGTGCCAAGTACACCCACTGTATTAGTAAAACCTACTTGGTGAAGGGCAAGGACATCCATGTATCCCTCGACAATAATCATTTCGTTGGCACGGGATTTGCGGGCAATGTTCAAGCCATAGAGTTGGCGGCTTTTATTAAATAGCGGTGTGTCTGGTGAGTTTATATACTTTGCCTCACCATCATCACCGCCAGGCAAGGCCCGTCCACCAAAACCCACAATGCGGCCCGTGGACTCTATTATAGGGAACATAAGCCGCCGCCTAAAACGGTCATAATATCGCGATTGGTTTTTTTGACTTTGTGCCGCCAAGCCTGCCGTAGCAAGCTCCGACCCAGGTGCTGATATGTGCGCTATAAGATTGTCCCATCCGGGAGGTGCAAGTCCTAAGCCAAAGCGCTTTTGCAAGGATATATGTACCCCCCTGTCCATCAAGTAACTACGGGCCAGTTCAGCTTCAGTAGAGTCTTGCTGCAATTGTTCATAATAAAAACGGGCGGCTTGCTTGTTTAACTCGGCTGTACGTTCCCGTTCTCTAGCACGTATTTTTGCACCAGTAGAGGACTTAGCGTCTGGTAAGTTATAATGTACTCTGTCTGCAAGTAGTTTTAAGGCGTCAAGGAAATCCATATTTTCGTGCCGCATCACAAATGTAATAACATTCCCCCCAGCATGGCAACCAAAGCAGTAAAACATCTGCTCTTCGCCATTTACACAAAAAGATGCAGATTTTTCGCTATGGAAAGGGCATAAACCAAAGTGTCGCCCGCCCTGTAGCCGCAACTGTACACCGTATGAGCTTATTACATCTACAATGTCGTTGAGTGTGCGTATATCGTGGATTACTTCATGAGGGTAGTGCATGGGGAGGATGCCTCCTAATACATAACGGTACTTATATACGAATTACGATATCGGCAGCTTCGTAGATATTATATTCATTAAAGTATGCTTCTTCCATGGGAACCCACTTTGTTAGGTATTCATTCGCAACTTTTGCATTATTGCGTGCTTTTATGCGGGAGCTTTGTTCCGTGGGGTTTATATCTAAAGACACTCGTACATCCATATACTTACCCAGCTCTGGATGAAAACTATAAACACCTTCAACTATGCGCCAGGGGGAGGGGATGACTTCCGTTAAATTATTGTTGTATTCCATCTTGTTGCAATCAAATTTGCGATATAAGAATCCCTTGTCGCTTCGTATATGCGGTAGTACATCTTGGGTAAAGCGTTCATGATGTATGTTGCCGCCGGGTTTACTTAGTCTTTCTATGGTTCGTAGTTCGGGTGGGAGGAAAAAATCATCCATTGCTATATTCCCTGCCGGGATTATGTCACATAGATATCTAGTAAGTGTAGTTTTACCAGATGCCGCACGCCCGTCAATAGCAATTACACCCTTATCCATACCAGACATCAACTCAAAAATAGGTAGTACCTTTGCTGCCAAACCGGATAAAATCCGATATGCAGGTTTCGCATTTTCGCGATACATCGCGCTATGGCGTACGGGTGGGGATGGGACATTTCGCTTGTAATCATTAATATACTCAACCCATTGATCATATGAGAAAGGGAATGAACCTGTTTTACATAAATAATCAGCTTGAGTAATAAAATCTTCTAAAGACGTTTCATCACTCATTAAGCTATGATTAGAAGCACTTAAGAATAATCTCCAAAGCCAGTCAGGGTTTAGTTTTAGTCGTTTCCATGCAGAAAGGTTAACTCGGCAAACAGTTGGTGAAATATATTCGGTCAATGGTTTATCGTCGACCAGTGTATCTTCATATTCTTCGAAAAAATACCCTAATGCTTGAGTGGGGTTACTTAACAAGTGCTCTGCCCCAAAAGCAGCCTGATAACAAAGCTTCACCACATCTTGCGGTGCAAGCAACGGGTGAAGCTTTATTTCATCTAGTAAGTATTTAGACAAGTTTGTCATGCGCTTGCATTAACAGGATACCTTAGTGGAATAACCCTTTCGCGCTCTAATGCGATAACCACGCTTGGCACAAATAAAAGTTGGATTACTAATCCAGGAAGCGATGTTACAAAATAGCTAGTCATCCATATGCCAATTGCATACGTACCGTCGAAAAAGTATATGGCTTGAGCAAGACCAGCAACTAATCGCCCAATAATCATAGCTGTTATAAGACTAATGTACAAATCCGCTGATATACGGCGGGTATGTACTATCTGGGTCATAAACCCGGCAACAAGACCATATGTGCCAAGTTCTATCATCATAATAGGAAATACACCAGATGGGGGCATACCAGTAAACAAGTGTGACAGCAACGGGCCAGAAACACCAGCCACAAGGCCAAAAAGCGGCCCACATATCAAGCCAGCAAGCAATACCGGGATATGCATCGGCATCAAAATTGACCCAGCACGCGGTATAGAGTGGAAGGCCATTGGCAGTACTACACACAGTGCAATTAACATGGATGTGGTGATAGATTTTTTTAGATAACTCATATAGTTCCTCCTGGGGGTTTATTTCATTAGTGGATTGAATTAATTAAATCTTGCATTGCATAAAGTCCTGGGGACTTGTCCTTGATAAAATGTGCCGCGCTTATTGCCCCAACTGCGAATACATCACGGGACTGCGCTATATGGGTAAGTTGGATTAACTCGTCTTGGCCAGCGAATATAATATTGTGTTCGCCTGTTATGCTGCCGCCTCTTATGGCGTGAATACCTATTTCGCTCTTGTTGCGCTTACTTGTGGTTTGGCTACGGTCATGTACATAACTCATTTTTCCATCAAGAGACTGATTTATAGCGTCTGCCAAAAGATACGCTGTCCCGCTTGGCGCATCTATTTTTTGATTATGGTGTTTTTCAATTATTTCTATGTCAAACCCGGCATTGTTTAGTAGTTTAGCTGCACGGCCCAACATATTTGTTAATAGGTTAATCCCTAGAGATAAATTTGCGGATAGAAATATCGCGACTTTCATGGCTGCATCATTTACGGTGTCCAAGGTGGGCTTAGGTAAACCCGTTGTACATAATACCAATGGAAGTTGATTATTAACACAATATTCCATCACAGTCTCGACATCAGCGGTTGCAGATGGAGGGAAAAAACATGTTACTACATCTGCGCGCTGTTGGCACTGGGTAATATCGGTATATATTGGATACGATAATCCGCCCCCGGGTGGAAGGATGTCTACGCCGGCTACGATTTCAATATCGGGATTTTTTGCAGCCAAGCGGCACACTGCATCACCCATGCGTCCTAAGCAACCACATAATATTATTTTGGTCATGTTTATCAGCCTTTACGAGCCTGTTCAGCAATTATTAATGCTGAACAGGCTCGGTTATTATGTTTACATATCTAGTAAGCCGTATTTATTCATTTCTTGTTTAAGTTTGTCATGTAAACTTTCATCGATAGATGTTAGTGGAAGACGGCAATTGCCTACATCAAAACCCATCATATTGAGCGCAGCCTTTATTGGCATTGGGTTGACATCGGCGAACAAGCAGCGCACAAGTGGTAATATACTAAGCTGCAGGCGTAAGCTTGCCTCATGGTTGCCATTTAAGTAGGTCATAACTATATTGTGTACAGTGGCAGGGGCAACATTACCCGTTGTTGAGATAACACCCTTGCCGCCCAGGCTAAGCATCGGTACTATATGGTTGTCATTGCCGGAGTACATCGTTATTGCATCACCACATAGCTCTATCATTTCGGCAACTTGCACTATGTCACCACTGGCTTCTTTCATTGCCACTATGTTTGGAAGTTTTGAAATTTCGTACAAAGTTGCAGGCAGCATGTTTAGTGCTGTACGACTAGGAACATTGTACACTACAATAGGAAGGTCGACAGCCGCAGCTATAGCTGAATAATGTTGCACCAACCCTTTTTGGGAAGTTTTGTTATAATAGGGTGTAACGCACATAAGCGCATTGGCACCAGCTTGGTAAAGCGCCCGGCTCATCTCTATACACTTTGCTGTGTCGTTGCCGCCTGCACCAGCTATTACTGGCACGTTCTTGTTGTATTTGGTGTTTGCTTTTTTTGTGAATGACACTGCTTGTAGCACTACTTCAATATGTTCGTCATTGGAAAGTGTGGTAGCTTCGCCGGTAGTACCACAGGCTACTATGGCATCTGTACCCTCTTTTACTTGAAAGTCGATGAGTTTCTCATAAGCCGTATAATTAATTTTTCCTGCGCTGTCAAATGGTGTACACACTGCAACACCTGACCCTGTAAAAATAGACATAATATCACCCCGCTACAAAAATTACCATGATAATATTGAAAAACCATTCATGTGTCAAATACATGAAAGTAAATTTGTACAGTAAGTTTACGTCACAACAGGAGGCAATAATGACCATATCCATCCCAACCGATGTTAACGCAATTTTAGACAGCTTAATGTCAAAAGGTCACGAGGCCTACATTGTAGGTGGTTGTGTTCGTGATAGCATTAGAGGTGTTGTACCAAAAGACTGGGATATTACCACATCTGCACTACCTAGCCAAGTAGTTGAAATTTTCCCACGCACATATGAAACAGGGATAAAGCACGGCACAATTACGGTGCTTGTAGGAAGTCATGGATATGAAGTTACAACGTACCGCATAGATGGCACATACCAAGATAGCCGCCGCCCACAAGATGTGACATTTACATCAAACATACAAGATGATTTAAGCCGGCGCGATTTCACAATGAACGCAATAGCTTATAATCCGGTATGCGGTTTTGTGGACCCTTATGATGGGCAAGTAGATATAGGTAGGAAATTAATCCGTTGTGTAGGAGACGCACATTGCCGCTTTGGAGAAGATGCACTAAGGATGTTAAGGGCTGTGCGCTTTGCAGGACAATTGGGGTTTGCGGTAGATGATGCAGCACTAGAGGCTATATTTGTATTGCGGTCTAGCCTTGCTAAAATTAGTGCAGAGCGTATCCGTGATGAGTTGGTGCGGCTTATTACAAGCCCTTATGTAGAAGCCATCAACCTCCTAGAAAGTACCGGTTTATTGCCATATGTCTTGTTCGGCCATACATTTGATGGTGATATACAAGAGACAAGTCGGATGCTGGCAGACTGTCCTATGCAAGCCAGCTTAAGACTAACAATCTTTATTGCCTCTAGCGGTATTGCGTGCAACAAGATAATGCGTGAACTGCGTTTTGATAATAAGATTATTCGTGATGTAAGCTTATATGTAAATATGCTTCATTCAACAATCCATAATAGTAGATATGAGATAAAAAAAAACCTACGACAAATGCCACAAATCCATGATAATGAATGCCCAAGGCATGTTTCACAAAAGTATTTTGAGAACTTGCTAATATTAAAGTCGATAGTATACCCACAAGATGCTAAAAGGCTCATATCTATCTTGCACGAATCACGAGACATCCAAGCCAGTGGGGAGTGCTATACATTACGTGACCTTTTAATAAACGGGGAAATATTGGCCAAAGCCGGTATACCACGTGGTAAAGCAATTGGCGACAAGCTAGAAAAAATATTGGATATTGTGATGCGTGATCCTAAACAAAATTTATATATGTATGATTATTATGTGAAAAATATGTATAATACTGAAATAGTCACACACCCAGGGGCTGAGACCAATGCCAATGATGTACAATGAAAGAGATTATTTGGAGCGTTGCCATAGTCTAGTTGTGTTTGGTGGCACATTTGACCCAATTCATATGGGCCACATAGCAATTGCACAGGCTGCATGCCAACAACTAAAACCACAACGGGTACTATTTGTACCAAGTGGCCAGTCGCCCCATAAAAACGACCGGCAAATTGCATGTGCTCAACACCGTTATAACATGACGGCGCTTGCTATATGTGAATATCCAAGCTTTGATATATCGCGAATAGAAATTGATAGGCCAGGGTTTTCATACACGATAGATACGGCACGTACGCTGCTGTCCCTTTGCCCGGCTGGGGCAAGATTTAGTTTTTTGATTGGTGATGATGCATTTAAAAATATTTTGTCATGGCAAGATGCAAGCGAATTATTGAGGACATGTGAATTTATAGTAGTACCACGCCCGGGACATAAAAATGAATCAATATCAAACAAAGAAACATTAGAGCTTATTGATTACCTGGCTAAAAATAACAACGCTAGAATACAACGGTTAAATAGTCCGCTGTTGGATATTTCCAGTACCGATATCCGTGAGCGCTTTAAAACAGGCAATACAGTGCATGGTCTTATACCAAAAACCGTAGAGGCTTACGCATACCAACATGAACTTTACACACCAAAAACATCCACACAAGCAAAGTTTTGTTATAACACCGCACAAGACACGTTGCGCATACGACTCTCTCCTAAGCGCTTCGCTCATACAATGGGGGTTGTTGCTACTGCTGACGAGCTTGCTAAACATTATGGTCAAGACAGAGAAAAAGCTCGCATTGCCGCTTTATTGCATGACTGCGCAAAGGAATATAGCACCGGGAAAAAGCGCGCTTTATGTAAGATATGGGATATAAAATTAGATGCATTTTTAGAAGATGACATTGATTTAACTCACAGTTTAATTGGGGCAGAATCTGCAAAAAGGGATTTTTATATACACGAGCTGGAGATATTACAGGCCATACGCTACCATACAACCGGAAATAGCGGCATGACAATGCTGGACAAAATCATAATGTTAGCCGATTATATAGAGCCTTCTCACCCAAACCATGGTATCGTAAAAGAAATGAGACAGTTAGCCACAACCAACATTAATAAGGCATTGGTTTTACGGATAGAGCACATAATCAGCAAGAAAAGTAAATCTGGCCAACCTATGCATCCATGGAGCCTGGATGCATTACAAGAATTAATAACAACACATTAAAGGAGGAAATATAAATGAAAAACGACACAAAAGAGTGGCTGGCAGTACAAGAACTACGCGATGCGTTAGATAAAAAATTTGGACATGACATAATGGTGATGGACTTAAGAAATGTAACAACGATTGCAGATTTTTTTGTAATTGCCACTGGTACTAGCGCTCCACAATTACAATCGCTGGCAGATACGTCAGAGGAAGTAATGAAGAAACACGAAATACCTCTTAACCATGTAGAAGGTATCCGTGCAGGAGAATGGGTGTTATTAGACTTTGGCAGTGTAATCGTACATTTGTTTGGCAAGGAGAGTCGTGAGTTTTATAAACTAGAACGTGTTTGGGGAGATGCCAATATAGTATAATTTACCATAACAATGTCGACACTTTTATATATACATCATCACATCGCTAAAGCGATATTGAGTGATATAAGGAGTGTTGATTTTGTTAAAGAAAATTTTAAAAGCGTTTGTAATGGAAAAAGTACCAGTAGTTGTGTGTGCTGTAGCTTGCATAGCTTCTGCGTTAATGGGCATTGCAGTAGGGTATTTGCTAAATGGAATAAGTGAACAAGTACTGGCTTATGGCGATTATGCTGTATATCAGCCAAACACTACTCATATGGCGGCAGTTGCAGAGTTGTATGAGCCGCCAACGCTAAGCCATGAGTTGATATATGACGAGCCAACCACAAACAACCATGTAACTTCCCACATGTATGTTGTAACAATTTTGGGCGGCTATATTGCTATCTATCATGCGGAGGAGCACGGCGGTGGACTTAAAGAAATAACAAGCACAACAGTAGGAAACTTAGATCCAGAGGAGCAGCAGCGGTTGGAGGAAGGAATTAAAATATACTCTGACGAAGCATTAGCACTAATTTTGCAAGACTACGGCAGCTAAAATAAAACACATTATATCATGAGACATTGCCCAAAAAGCGATGTCTTTTTTTGATGCGTACATTGACACATGAATGTTATACAACTACAATAAAGTAGAAATATCAGCATGTTTCATTCTATGCTAACAAAGGATAAAATCTTAGGGGGAAATGCACGTGAGAGAATATGAACATTACGAATATAAGTTCGATAATGATGAAGAAGATGTAATACATGAAGAAGATACAAATGAATCTGATTATTTTGATGATTATGCCGATTCTCATGAATACGGCAATGAAATGGCACGCAGTGCAGTTGAGCGTTTCCTTGAATCTGAAACAAGTGACGATGAAAACGACAATAAAAAAATGTCTAAACTTCCCCAACAAGAAGATTTATTGGACCCAGACAATGTAAAACGCACTGGTTTGACCCCCAAATATGACGAAGACGAAGAATATATGTCACGCCTAGCTGATGCTAGACGAGAACGACAGCGCAGAAGTGAAAAAAACCCTGTCCCTAAACCTGCTGTACGTGTTAATGTTGAAAGACCACGCCGCTCACAACCGGCGGTAGTATTAGATAAACCACAAGCAGATGAAGAATGGGCCCCGATGGCAGAAGAAGATTTTGAAAACTTTCGTAAGCGCTACAGTGAGCCCCATGTCATGACACCACGTGACACAAAAACAAGTGAACGTACGCGTAGTACTACTAGCGTGCGCCGCACATCAGACGTAGCAGAAGGGCCAAACCCGCTACGCTATATGTTGGCATTTATTGTACTTGGGGTCTTGGCACTTATGGTAATTTTGGCTGTAAACAACAGGAATCTAAGGCTGGATGTAGCCAGGCTTGAGACAAATGCTGCCACAGTCAATAATAACGCTGCCGAGTTAGTAACTATGAGTTTAGAACGTGATTATTATCAAGGTGAAGTAGCGAGTCTAAGAGAAGAAAATACCATGCTGCGTGAACAATTGGGATATGGCAATGAGGAGTATGACCTTCCATATACAACTGACCCGGAAGGTACAACAACTGCGAGGCCTGACGATGAGGCAGGTACAACTTCACAAACAGATATTGTTCCTCCACCAGCACCAGCACCTGTAATTCACATAGTACAAAGCGGGCAGGTATTATCGCGTATAGCAAACTATCATTTTGGTAGCAGTGCGCAACGCTATATAGACCTAATAGTAGCTGCCAATGAAAATCTAACAGACCCTAACGACATATATGTTGGGCAAGAGCTAATAATACCTGTATTGGATTAATATGAAGAACTACCTCGCGATTGGTAATTGTGAGGTAGTTCTTTTTTGCATAATCATGTCCGATGTGGCATAAGTTAATACCAATTCCAATTAAACATGTTGATAAATATGGGTTTAATTGGAGTGTGTAATGGCAGTAAAAATAACTATCGAATAGGATTAGGATAGCCAATGGATCTTACAAGTTTATCATTAGCTCAGTTGCGGGAGGCCGCCAAGACATTGGGCATCAAAAATACCTCTAGATCGCGTAAAGCTGAACTGGTTGCACTAATTGAATCTCATGAAAAACCCCATCATGATGCCCCGCTTACTAACAATGCAAATGGTGCAAGTGATATGGAGCATGAGCCGGTTATAGAAGAACCGCATATTGCCAATGAAATTGTAGATGAACCTCAAATCACAGATGATATATTAATAATAACAACTACGTCTGAAGATAATCTTCAAATCACTCGTATTTCTGACCCCCCTCAAACAGATGATTCCCCTGATGTAATAACATCCGAGCCACCGCTGCAAGAACAACAAACAGCGGAAGGTATCCTAGAAATACTGCCAGATGGTTTTGGTTTTCTTAGGGTAGAAAATTTCTTACCTAGCTCTGGGGATATATATATATCGCCTACACAAATAAGGCGTTTTAACTTGCGTACTGGGGACTTGATTTGTGGTATCACCCGTCATGGTGGTGCTGATAAGTTTAGTGCCATATCATATGTTAAACATGTCAACGGTGAGCCGCCATATATGGCAACCCGCCGCCCTTATTTCGAATATTTGACCCCCATATTCCCCACACAGCGCATAACATTAGAAACGCCTTATGGCCAAACTACCCGCCACGAGTTAGCTCCCAGGCTTATAGATTTACTATCACCTATAGGCTTTGGCCAGCGCGGTATGATTGTCTCGCCCCCTAAAGCCGGGAAAACAGTTCTTTTAAAGCAAATCGCAAATGCGATAACACAAAACCACCCAGATGTACACCTTATTGTACTATTGATAGACGAACGCCCAGAGGAAGTCACAGACATGCAGCGGTCTATTATAGGTGAGCACTGCACCGTAGTATCCTCTACCTTTGACGAACAACCAGAAAATCACAAGCGCGTAGCCGAGATGGTACTAGAAAGAGCAAAGCGTCTGGTAGAACAAAAAAAAGACTTGGTTGTACTTTTAGATTCTATAACAAGGTTGGGGCGTGCGTATAATCTTACGATACCCATGGGTGGGCGTACATTGTCTGGCGGGCTTGACCCTGCAGCGCTTTATATGCCAAAGAAGTTTTTTGGTGCTGCGCGCAATGTAGAGGAAGGCGGCTCATTGACAGTGCTTGCTACGGCACTGGTTGATACTGGCAGCAAGATGGACGATGTAATTTTTGAGGAATTTAAAGGTACTGGCAATATGGAGTTGGTGCTGGATAGGCGCATGGCAGAGAGGCGTATCTTCCCGGCAATAGATATTATGCGCTCTGGTACACGACGTGAGGAGCTGTTACTTTCGGCTAGGGAATTGGATGCTATGTATACATTGCGTGACATGAGCGGACGCATAACTCCTGCAGATTTTTCTGAAAAAGTTACCGATATGATGCTAAAATCTCAAAACAACAAGGAATTTGTTAATGGGTTTATGGAAGTAAAGCGGTATTAGAAGCTATGTTCATAGAATGGAAAAATTAATTTCCTATTACATACCTTCACATATCGTACATTTACAGATATACTGGGATAGTGAAAGTTAAAACTGCTAACTATATCAGTACGGAGATGATTTTATGATTTTAAATGCATTGCGCTTTGCCCTCGCGGGTACACCTTCATATGTTCTTCCTCTAACAGGCGGCGCTGGGCCACTTGTGGTTACGGCTATTGGGATAGGTTTGGCGGTGCTTAGTCTATTATTGTTTTTCTTGAGAGGGAAATCAGACAATAAAAAGAAGAAGCCCAGGAAGTAACTAATATTGACATCCCATATTTTGACGTGATAAACTCCCCTCCGGTAACGCGAAAGGGTGGTTTTGATGAGTGCCTTTGAATGCAACAAAGTACGTAACGGTGCACACACGTGCATTTATTTTATATTTACAACTCAAATATGAGGTGCAGACAATTCGTCTGCACTTTTTTTGTGCGTTCATAAAATATAGTCCGAAAGGGGTATCATATCAATGACGAATGAATCAAGGATTCTTATTAAAAATGGGCGAGTACTAGACCCAGCCAACGAGACAGATGCAGTGATGGATATTTTTATAGAAAATGGTGAAATCCGCGAAACCGGCGTTAATCTTGAACATGAGAGTTGTGTGAAAATTATAGACGCCACAGATATGTGGGTAGTCCCTGGGCTAATAGACATGCATGTCCACTTGCGAGACCCTGGTGGGCATCATAAAGAAACCATACAAACTGGCACGCTTGCCGCTGCCGCCGGCGGTTTTACAACCATATGCCCTATGGCAAACACAGACCCAGTAACAGACACAGCCGATGCTGTTGAATATATACTCTCGACTGCGGAAAGGGAAGGTGTCGTGCACATTGTCCCTATAGGAAGTGTTACCAAGGGCCTACTTGGGCAAGAGTTAAGCGCTATAGGTGAGATGCAGGCAACAGGAATATGCGCAATAAGCGATGACGGTAAAGCAGTGGCAGACGCAGCCCTGTTTAAGACCGCACTCTATTATGCCGCAAAACTAGAACTGCCGGTTCTAACCCACGCAGAAGACCATAAACTGACGGGCAAAGGGCAAATAGGCGCCGGCCCCCACGCCAAAAAGCTGGGCTTGACAGGCATTCCCAACGAGTCTGAAGAAATAATGATATCACGCGATATAATTTTAGCCCGCGCAACAGGAGCACATCTTCATATATGTCATGTTAGCACAGCAGAAGGGGTGGTACACATGCGTGCGGCAAAAGAGCAAGGGCTACCCATAACAGCAGAAGCTTGCCCACACCACTTTATGCTTGCAGATGAAGATATCCCTGACTGTGACACCAATTATAAGATGAGCCCACCGCTAAGAAGCCGAAAAGACGTAGAGGCCATTAAGGCTGCATTAAAAGACGGCACAATATGTGTTATAGCAACAGACCATGCCCCTCATCACGAAGACGACAAAAATGGAGAGTTCGAACAAGCCGCAAACGGCATAATAGGGCTTGAGACCGCTGTCCCACTTTGCATAACCGAGTTAGTACACACAGATATCCTTACCCCGTTAGAGCTAATAAAAAAGCTAACCGTAAACCCTGCGAGCATCTTGGGGCTTGATAAGGGGACTCTAAGCATAGGCAAGATGGCAGATGTGACTGTAATAGACCCGAATATGCAATATAGCATAGATAAGGAAACCTTCCTCTCTAAAAGCCGTAACACCCCATTCCATGGCAGAGAGGTACGCGGGAAGGTTGTGTATACATTGGTAAACGGTAAAATTGTATATGAGTATAAAGAGGAGGGTAAACAAGATGTTAATTGACAAGTTGGTAAAGAAGATTAAGACACTCAACGCACCCATAGTTGTAGGGCTTGACCCAAGGCTTAGCCAAATACCCGGCTATATAAAGGATGCCGTATACGAAGCTCAAGAAAAAACCCCAGAAGCCGCGGCAGAAATTATACTCACATTCAACCAAGCCATAATTGACAGTGTGTGTGATATTGTGCCCGCAGTAAAACCACAAATAGCCATGTACGAACAGTACGGGGCAGCAGGGATATCGTGTTATTTTAGGACAGTAGAATATGCCAAGTCCAAGGGTTTAATAGTCATAGGCGATATAAAACGCGGCGATATAGCCTCTACAGCAGAAGCATACTCCAACGCACATATAGGCATGACCAATATAGAGGGTGAGGAGTTTACAGCATCAACCGACTTTATAACCGTAAACCCATATATGGGCTACGACTCCATAGAGCCATATTTGTCTGATTGTAAAAAACATGACAAGGGGCTATTTGTACTGGTTAAGACCTCCAACCCATCTAGCAGCCAAATCCAAGATTTAAAGACAGCAGATGAGCGGCCGGTATATGCCCATGTAGGCGACTTGGTAAGCGAATGGGGTAGGGGATTAATTGGCGAATCGGGTTTTAGCAATATAGGAGCTGTAGTGGGTGCCACACATCCCGAAGAAGGTAAAATCCTAAGAGATGCAATGCCTCATACTTTTTTCTTAGTACCAGGTTATGGCGCACAGGGCGGTAAAGCCGCTGACCTTTCTGGGATGCTAAACAAAGATGGCCTTGGGATAATTGTTAACAACTCTCGCGGTATAACAGGCGCATTTTTATCTGAAAAATATAAAAGCAACGAGAAGGATTTTGCTCAAGCGGCTAGGGCAGCCGTACTAGATATGAAGGCAGACCTGGAGGCAAACCTATGAAGCATCATGTCCATGCAAAAATAGAAACTCACGGCCATACAAATACTCACGGGAGCGATATACACATCATGCGCATACACGCGCCTGATATAGCTAAAAATGCCAGACCCGGGCAGTTTGTTATGGTGTATTTGGATAAGGGCGAACATCTTTTGCCTAGGCCCATAAGCCTCCACGATGTGGACAAGACCAAAGGGCTAATCACATTGGTTTATATCGTAGCTGGCGCTGGTACAAAAATCATGAGTCAATGGCCGGCTGGGCATATCGTGCGAGTACTTGGCCCACTTGGGAATGGGTTTGACATAGACAATTGCCGCGCTGGTGATAAAGTTGCGCTAGTGGGTGGTGGACTTGGTGCACCGCCACTATATTACCTTGCCTTGGAGCTAAAAAAAATGGGTGTAAATGTGGATGTATACCTAGGCTTTCGTAAAGATACACCAGTACTCACCGGATGTTTTGAAAGTTTGTGTGTTAACCTGGCTATAGCAACAGAAGACGGAAGCGCTGGGCACAAAGGTTATGTGACCGATTTGCTTCCCCATGACCCCACATACACAACCATACTGTCCTGCGGCCCTGCACCAATGTTAAAGGCACTTTCGACATACGCCAACGCCAAAAACATCCCATGCCAGATATCTGTAGAGGAACGCATGGCCTGTGGAATAGGCGCGTGCAAGGGCTGTGTTGTAAAAACATTGGTAGGCTACCGGCTGTGTTGTACAGAGGGCCCGGTATTCGATAGTAAGGAGGTGTATTAATGAAAAAGCTTAACGTAAGCTTAGCCGGGGTAAACCTCAAAAACCCCGTAGTCACAGCTTCTGGCACATTTGGGAGTGGCATGGAATACAGCCAACTCATAGACCTCAACCGCCTTGGTGGTATAACCGTAAAAGGTGTATCACACGAGCCATGGGACGGCAACCCACCTCACCGCGTAGCAGAAACATATGGCGGGATGCTTAATGCAATAGGCTTACAAAACCCAAGCGCCAAAGCCTTCATAGATGACGAACTGCCGTTTTTGCGAAAGTACGATACAAAGATAATAGTAAACCTGTGTGGGCGCACGGTTGAAGATTTGGTAGCAGTAACAGAAGACTTTAGCGGCGTAGACATTGACCTATACGAACTTAATATATCTTGCCCCAACGTAGCAGGGACCCCAATAATAGGCACAGACCCAACAGAGGCAAAAAAAGCAACCAAGGCCGTTGTTGCCCGTGCAAATGCCCCAGTAATCGTAAAACTAACCCCCAATGTTACCAACATTGCAGATATAGCCAAAGCCTGTGAAGAAGGGGGCGCAGCAGGGATATCACTAATAAACTCCGTACTAGGCATGAAAATTGATATCCGCAAAAAAAAGCCACTTTTGGGCAATATTATGGGCGGGCTTTCCGGCCCGGCTATAAAACCCATAGCGCTGCGCATGGTGTACCAGGTAGCAAAAGCCGTTAACATTCCTATCTTGGGCATGGGTGGCATCATGACAGGTGAAGACGCAATTGAGTTTATAATGGCCGGCGCAACGGCTGTGGCGGTAGGTACAGCCAACTTTGTTAACCCACGCGCCACTCTGGATATACTCGAAGGCATAGAAACATTTATGAATGAAGAAAATATAACCGATATAAACCAACTAAGGGGGATAATATTATGAGTCAAGTAGAAAAAATTTTGACCGAAACCGGTGCGTTATTAAACGGCCATTTTAAACTAACGTCTGGCCGCCACGGTGCGCAATACATGCAGTGCGCAAAAGTACTGCAGTATCCGGAGCATACTGCGTATATAGCACAAGTTATGGCTGATGGTTTTAAAGGTGAAGAAGTAGATATTGTACTTGCCCCAGCCATAGGTGGGATAGTTATAGGGTATGAACTAGCCCGTGCACTAGGTGCAAAAAGCATGTTTACGGAACGTGAAGACGGAAAAATGACCCTTCGCCGTGGGTTTGAGATACCCAAGGGCGCAAGGGTCATAATAGCGGAAGACGTAGTTACAACAGGCGGCAGCACTCGTGAAGTAATGGCAATTGCAAAAGAGCATGGCGCAGATATTGTTGGCGTATGCATAATGGTAGACCGTACCGGCGGCCAGCTTGACCTGGGTGTTAAACTTGTTTCTGCTTACTCGAAAGCCATAGCCTCGTATGAGCCAGACGAATGCCCACTGTGCAAAGAAGGTTTGCCTATTGTTAAGCCCGGCAGCAGGAATATATAGGCTATTCATACTTTACAAGTGTAGAGGGAGGCATAAGCATGCCAAAATACGACTTGCATTGCCCAAAATGTAACCGTGAATACAATATATGGGCATCCATGACAGATAAATCAGAAAAACGTATCCCCTGCCCAGATTGCGGCTCTTTTGAGTTGGAAACGGTGTTTAAAGCAGCACCTGCGTATGTTAAAGGCGGCAAAGCAGTTAGTTGCCCGCAAAGGGCGAGTTGCGGCACTGCTTGCCCACATGCGGGTTAAAGCAAATTCTCCAACAATATCCAAACACCCATAAGTACGAGAACGATACCGCCGGCCAATGTAGCTTTGGAATGAAGCTTTGCGCCAAAAATACTGCCAATGCGCACCCCTACTATAGATATAGTAAAAGTCATAACTCCAATAAACAGCACGGCAGGTATTATGTTCACATACAAAAATGCCAGCGGGACCCCAACGGCCAACGCATCAATACTTGTACCCAGCGCAAGCGGAAGCATTGCCATGGGTGCAAGTGAAGCTTCTTTTGTATGTGTAAGGCAAGTTTTGTTTGTTTTTATGCTTCCAATTACCATCCTGCCACCGATTATGGCCAATACAACAAATGCAACCCAATGGCTAAAAGCCGTAATAAGTCCTGCAAAGCGCGATGCGGCAAGGTACCCTATAAGTGGCATTATTCCTTGAAAAAAGCCGAAGTATAACCCCACAATCAATACCTTTTTTACCGTTATGCTAACCAACCCAAGCCCAATTATCGCAGCCACAGCAAACGCATCCATAGAAAGCCCTACAGCCAACATAAATAACTCTATAAAGTTCATTTGTACCTCCTGGCGGAAATCATACCATATGATTATCCGCCATTTTACATATTAGTTCAATAGACTTTAACCCACTCAACATTACGCATACGGTTTATAGCCGCCACTAGTTCAAAAGGACGAGGCAAATCCATAAACCGCTCCATTGATGTGAAGAAGCCGGTGTCTATAATGTTTAAGCCGTCCTTTTCGATTTTATCATACAAGCTTTTAACCCATCCCAAGGTATCTACTGCACCTTCGATGGGTTTATTGTTGTCCGCTGAAGAGCTAGTGTGTTTATGCTTTAAGCCGCGCATAGACAGTGCAAGTCTTTCAAGGTCATTCAGGCTGTCGGTGGTTATGGCCAAGTATCTTAGCATAAACGCCAATGCATTAACCTGAGCCGGGGTGGATATGTCATGAAGGTTGCGGATATCTATACGTTCGTCGCCAATAACAATAAAGCCTGTGTCTGATATATATAGCTTCTCCCTCCCGCTACCTGCGGGATAAGACGACAGGCTGTTTTCTATAAATTGACGATGTACTTGCCAGTATGCATCACCAGTAGGTATATTGCTTGCATATGCCAGCGCACGGGACTTTAATGTTACATCGCTCATAACAAACTCATCCATCATATAAACTTTATCCGCAACGTACAAATACTCCCCACTTCCGCCTATTACCAAAATTGTGGAGGTCCCCATCTTAGCGAGCTCACACACTCTGTCTGTAAAAGGCGTGATAGGTTCTTTTTCGATTAATTGCTTCATTGTAGCATCGCGGATCATAAAATTGGTGGCACTACGGTCCTCGTCTATCAACAATAGCTTCGTACCTGCGTCTACGGCCTCCATTATATTGGCCGCTTGGGATGTAGAGCCACTGGCATGCGATGTAGAAAACAATTTTGGGTCGCCACCGGGTATCCATTTTATAAACGGTGAGATATTAAGATACGACACCGCACGGCCATCTTCGGCAGTTATTGTAGCGGCGGTGTCGTGTGTTATGCAAAGCTCGCGACCGTCACTTGCCACATGATTATATATCCCAGCAGAAATAGCATTGAGCACAGTAGACTTACCAGAGTACCCGCCGCCGGTTACTACCGTAACGCCGCGCTTTATGCCCATCCCACGTACACCGGCAATTATGATTTCGTCTTCCGGCGGGCTTTGGAAGGGTAGGGCGCTTGTCATTGGGGCATTGGTGCCGCGCTCCCTGGCTAAGATGCTTCCGTTTGCAATAAATACGCAGTAATCACCCATATGCAAGAAATTGCGTATGGCTTGTTGGGTTTCTTCCAGTTTATATACCGCTTCAAGCACCTGTTTGTCAAAACCTCTAATAAAACGCTCTGTCGCAGCCGGTAATTGCTTGCACAGCATAGTCTTAGCGCGGTCGAGTTTAAGATACGGCAATTGCACCTCTATACGGATATTAAGACACATACACCCCGGCAGCGGCTCTTTGTCCGGGTCTACATAAATGGTATTGCCCTTGCCATCTTCGTAGTACCTGTCTGGGATGTTTGCAAAGAAAGCTGCGTTCCTGGCAAGTACAACGGGGCCTGGGTCATATACAATAAATTTGCCGTTGTCCCGGTCTGGGCGGGAAGGATTGGCATACTCGCCATTGATTTTTTCGAAATACGGCGTAATTGCGCGTAGGCAATAATCCGCAGCGGCAGTAGTAAGACGGCTAATGCCCAATTTTGCCACAGGGATGGATATGGTGACAGTAGGCCGGTCAAGGGCCAGCTTGTGCGTGCGGGCAATGGTATAGGCTATGCCGTTTAGCCAGAATGTAGGCTCGTTGTGCACGCGGGCTGGGTGTAAACGGTTTAAAAGCACCATATGGCACTCGGCATCATATAGTTCTTTTAACACATGGTTCCTACTGTCGGTATCGTAGTCATAGTAGCGGTAGGTTGTTGTGTTCTTGTCTGGGATTTTACTCATGTACCAGTGTAGTCTTTTTAACAAATAGCATTCTCCTTTTATGTAGCAATTCACCCTTTAAACGGTCCCGCCCGAGCCAAAAATAGCGGACGTTTCAACGCTTTTTTGGCAACAGGCGGGGCTGCTTTAAAATTGAATTGCTATAGCAAGGAGAGTGGGACAATAAAAAACGCCGCTAATAAACTCAGCGGCGCTCTAACAAGACCTGGTTTTATATTCGCAGTGGCAAACGAATATCAGATATCATGAAACGCTCAAATCACAAGCGCTTACACAAAGCCAAGGCCGGCACGGACAAACTGAATCTATTTTCGTATCGAATTATCGGTGTTTTCATAATTGCCCTACCTCCTTGTATTGCGAGTTAACTCGCGTGTATTTGTTAATAGTAAAGCACATATGAAACAAAAAAGCAAATTTTCGTGCCCAGCGACAAAAAGGTTTATCGGTATCATCAAAACCAGGTTAATGCAGACCGTTTAAAGGTGCGATTGCTTTAACTGTTGCCTGTATACCACAAGTAAGTTAAAATAGGATGTGAGTGATTTTAGGAACAAAATATTTTCTACAAAATCTACAAATCAAACCCGCCACTACAGCAGAGCCAAGCGGTAGTGCGGAGTATGAAAGGAATGTATAGCACATGGCGCAAACAAACAGCGACACTACTTTGTACGCAAAGCTAGACGAGTTTATCGACAGCTTGCAAACAAAGCAGGGGGCACTGATACCGGTCCTCCACAAGGCGCAGGAGATCTTCAGCTATCTGCCCAAAGAAGTGCAGAACCACGTAGCACACAAGCTGGAAATCCCATCGTCTAAGGTATACGGCGTGGTGACATTCTACTCGTATTTCACCATGACCAAGAAGGGTAAGTATCGCGTAAGCGTATGCATGGGTACACCATGCTTCGTGCGCGGCGCAGACAAAGTTCTGGCAAAATTTGAAAGCGAGCTTAAAATCAAAGCCGGGACAACCTCCGAAGACGGAATGTACTCCATAGATGCATTGCGCTGTGTTGGCGCTTGTGGTCTGGCGCCGGTTGTTATTGTAAACGGCAAGGTATACGGCCGCATCCAAGACAATGACGTTGAAGGCGTAATAAAAGACTTTTTGGCGGAGGTGGAAGCATGATAAAATCACGCGAAGACCTAATGAACTTACGAAACAAATACAGGGACGATGTAATTATGCGTCTTATCTCCTATGATTCCTCTAACCGCACAGAAGTAATGGTAGGCATGGCAGATTGCGGCATTGCCGCAGGTGCCAGGGACACCCTTAAAGTGCTCTTTGACGAGGTCAACAACGCCAGGTTGGAAGATGTTTCGGTAATAGCAGTAGACTGTATGGGCAACTGCGACAACGAGCCTATAGTGCAAATATCAACCCCTGGCAAACCTGTAATACGATACAAAAAGGTAGACACCGCCCTGGCAAAAGAAATAGTAGCCAAGCACCTGGTAGGCGGGAGTATCTTAGACCACGCAAGGATGGAGGTATAACATGAACCCAACAAGACTGCAAGTTCTTATATGCGGCGGTACAGGCTGTATCTCGTCCGGTTGTTTGGATGTCGAAACCGCTTTTATGGAAAGCCTTGAAAAACACGGCCTTACAGACGAAGTTTTTGTACTAAAAGTAGGGTGCTTAGGCTTTTGCGAACAAGGCCCTATAGTAAAAGTTTACCCAGACAATACTTTCTATGTCCGTGTAGAAGGTAAAGATGTTGAAGAAATAGTAGTAGAGCACCTACTAAAAGGGAAAACAGTAGAGCGCTTGCTATTCAAAGACCCAGAAACAGGTGAAAGATATTTCTATTACAAGGACATGCCTTTCTACAAAAGCCAACACAGGGTAGCACTAAAGCTATGCGGCATTGTAGACCCAGAGCAAATTAGCGACTATATCGGCGTGGACGGCTACCAAGCTCTAGCTCAGTCACTTTTTGATATGACACCAAAAGAAGTCATTGACCTGATAAAAGCTTCTGGCCTACGTGGGCGCGGTGGTGCCGGCTTCTCTACCGGCAGCAAATGGGAGTTTGCGTACAATGTTAAGGGCGACAAAAAATACGTAGTATGTAACGCCGACGAAGGCGACCCTGGCGCATTTATGGACAGGTCTATCTTAGAAGGCGACCCTCACTCCGTAATAGAAGCCATGGCCATTTGCGCATATGCTATTGGCGCGGATGAAGGTGTTGTTTATATCCGTGCAGAGTATCCACTAGCCGTTAACCGCCTAAGGGTAGCAATAGAGCAAGCCCGTGAATATGGGCTGCTTGGCAAAAACATCTTTGGGACAGACTTTTCTTTTGATATCCATATGGATTTGGGCGCAGGCGCATTTGTTTGCGGTGAAGAAACAGCTCTTTTAAACTCTGTAGAGGGGTTGAGGGGTGAGCCGCGTATTAAACCGCCTTTCCCGGCAGTAGTGGGGCTATGGCAAAAACCTACTATCATAAATAACGTAGAGACATTGGCCAATATCCCACAAATCTTATTAAAAGGCGCAGACTGGTTCCAAAGCATAGGCGCACCAGGCAATTCTGGTACAAAAGTCTTTGCACTAGCAGGTAAGATTAACAACGTAGGCCTGGTAGAGGTGCCAATGGGCATAACTTTCCACGATATCATATACAAGATAGGCGGCGGTATCCGCGGCGGCAAGAAGTTTAAAGCCGTACAAACAGGCGGCCCTTCAGGCGGCATGATACCCGTAAAAGACATCAACATCGAAGTCACATTCGAAAACCTGCTAAAAGCGGGCTCGATGATGGGTAGTGGCGGTATGATAGTCATGGACGAAGACGACTGCATGGTTAATATCGCCAAGTTCTACTTGGATTTTACTGTAGAAGAATCCTGCGGGAAATGTACCCCCTGCCGTATTGGCACGACACGCATGTACGAAATCCTCGACAGGATAACCAAAGGGCAAGGGAAAGAAGACGATATCAAAGAGCTAAAATCCCTTGGCGAAACCATCAAAGACACTTCCCTATGCGGCTTGGGCAAATCTGCCCCCAACCCCATTTTATCGACTATTGACTGGTTCCTGGACGAATATGAGGCCCATATCAAGGACAAAAAATGCCCAGCAGGTGCATGTAAGGACTTAGTATCTTACGTGATAGTCCCCGAAAAATGCATAGGTTGTACAATATGTGCCAGGGTATGCCCTGTTAACTGTATCCACACCGTGGACCAAACTGTCGGGAAAAATAAAAAGCTCCACGTAATAGACCAAGCAGAATGTGTCAAGTGCGGAGCTTGTTTGCCTAAGTGTCCTACTAAGGCAATAATTTTGGAATAGGAGGCCGTCTAGCGATGATTAATATCAAGTTAAACAATATGGCAATCCAAGTGGAAAAAGGCACGACCATACTGGAGGCGGCTCGTGCCAATGGTGTAAACATCCCAACACTTTGCCATTTGGATATGGCCAGCATCAAAATGGTAAATAAAGTAGGTACCTGTCGCGTGTGTATGGTAGAGGTAGAAGGGCGCTTAGACCTTATGCCCGCCTGTGCAGTAGAAGTTTACGAAGGCATGGTAATCCACACCAATACCACACGTGCAATAAAAGCCCGCCGTACAATGGTAGAGTTGTTTCTAAGCAACCATCCCAAAGATTGTCTAGTATGCGAACGCAACAAAAATTGCGAACTTCAAACCCTAGCAGCAGACCTAAATATCCGCGAAAACAGATATGACGGCAAAATGATAAACCACCCCAAAGACACATCCAGCCAATCCCTCATACGGGACGCAGAAAAATGTGTACTTTGCCGCCGCTGCGAGACCATGTGCAACCAGGTACAATCTGTAGGTGTATATTCTGCCGTGCAGCGCGGCATAAAATCCGTAGTAAGCACAGCCTTCGACAACCCCATGACCGAGACAAGCTGTACCTACTGCGGGCAGTGTGTATCTGTATGCCCAACCGGCGCACTTACACAAGTCAACCACACCAGCGAAGTATGGGACGCAATAAACGACCCGGACAAAGTTGTAGTTGTACAAACAGCCCCAGCCATACGCGTAGCACTTGGCGAAGAGTTCGGTATGCCCATTGGCACAGTTGTAACAGGCAAGATGGTTTCCGGACTTAGGCGTATTGGCTTTGACCATGTATACGATACCGTTTTTGGCGCCGACCTATGTATTATGGAAGAAGCCACAGAGCTTATAGACCGTATAAAAAACGGCGGTAGGCTACCCATGCTTACCAGCTGCTGCCCAGCATGGGTCAAGTTTATAGAGCATCAGTTCCCAGAGCTGTTGGATGTACCATCTACGTGTAGGTCACCTCACCAGATGTTTGGGGTTATTGCCAAGACATACTTGGCAAAAAAACTAGGCGTAGACCCTGCTAAGATGGTAGTAGTAAGTATAATGCCATGCCTAGCAAAGAAATTTGAAGCCGCCCGTGAGGAACTTTCCCACGACAGCAACCTGGACGTAGACTATGTACTAACCACCAGGGAACTCGCCGCAATGTACCGCGAAGCCGGCATCAACTTCACCCAATTACCAGACGAAGATTTCGACAAAGTAATGGGCGAGTCCAGCGGCGCAGGTGTCATTTTTGGCACAACCGGCGGTGTAATAGAGGCTGCCGTACGCACCGCCGCTTCATGGCTAGGCGGGAAACCCCTAGAAAATGTAGAGTTCCAGCAACTAAGGGGTGTAGAAGGCATACGTGAGGCTACTATTAAAGTTGGCGATTTAGACCTTAAGATTGGTATCGCAAACGGCCTGGGTAATGCCCGCACACTGTTAGAAAACATCCGCGATGGCAAGTCACAATATCACGCAATAGAGATTATGGCCTGCCCAGGTGGGTGTATCTCTGGTGGCGGCCAGCCTTTCTATGGCAACGACCGTGCGGTAATAGCCAAGCGTGCAGAAGGGCTATATAGCGTGGATAGAAACAAGAAAGTCCGTGTTTCTCATGAGAATGAGGAAATTAAAGCACTGTATGCGGAGTTCTTGGGTGAGCCTGGCGGTAAGATAGCACATGATTTGTTGCATACTTCTTATACAAAAAGGCCGATTATGTAAGTTGACAATATAAATATTTAAAAAAACTGCGGCCGGTTGAGCAACCAGCCGCAGTTTTTCGTGGGGCTTATATGCTAAACAACAGAGAAAGTATCCTGCAAGAATTGGCAACACTAAATCCGTTGGATGATCGTGCCTTTAGAATTCTGCTAAGTGACAACGAACAATTTAAGGTTTTGTCAGAAGCAATCTTAGAGCAGAAACTTGATGAGGATAAAATCATCAGCATAAATGGTGAAATCGTCTTTTCTGTAAAAGGACGCCTTTTACGTTTCGACGCATTGCACGATACAGACATAGGCTACGTAAATACGGAAGGGCAGATGTATACCGCAGACTTTCCAATAAAAAGACATATTTTTCATGGCGCATTCGTGTATGTCAATGGCATACAAAAAAGCGAATCATGGGATAAACTTAAACCCGCCATCTCAATTGTCATATATAAAGATAAGGGTAACGATTCCGTTATTGAAACCGCCACCCTTCACGGAAGTTTAATCAAGTCAGATGATATCAAAAACCAGCTGCAACTGATGTCAATACTAGTGCTGTCGCATTTATGAAATTTCAACGGTCTGTGCGAATAGCCTGCGCCCTAACAAAACAACAAGAGTATAAAGAGAAAGGTGATGATTTCATGGCTATCCAATATGCAACTTTTCTTTCAGAAGAAGAGCGTGTTGCTGAAAAAGCAAAAGGCATGACAATTGCACGCGAAATATATCGTTTGCTTACGCAGAATGTACCAATCAACGAGATCGCAAACATGTATCAACTATCTATTGAAGAAGTAGAGGAGTTTACAGACGACCTCTTACAGCGCGCCTAACGTTCGCAATAACATCATATTCAACCTATCAAGCATACGATAAACCCCTTGGAATTCAGCCTCCAAGGGGTTATTTTATTACGCTAAGGCATAGCAGGCTGGCCCCCTAGCAAAGCCAGCACAGCTTCCAAAGCATCTGCATATGTCCATATATCCGGCGCAAACCCTATGCCCTCTACACCCATACCCACAGGGTGCACAACCAAGCCAAGCCCAAAGCTTACAGGCAAGCCAGAGTAGGGGAGGTAATAATTCTGCCCTCCGGTTTTTTGTGTTGCACCGGCCGTATTTTGGCCGACTACAAGAGTATTTTCTAAGTTTAATGCAAGTTCTACGATTGTCTCACTAGCAGACATTGTATGCCGGTCTACAAGAACAACCAGCAGCATATCATTTGGCACAACCCGGCGCGGGCCATAATGGGTTATATAGTGGTTGTTTCCAAAGGCCATTGCCGGCCTAAATTTATTAATATCTGATACAGGGAGGTAAAATGGCTCGTATGAAGGCACAAGTGAGTGCATAAACATAGAATGATCTATATCACCGATATTTAGAGTCAATGAGCTGGTGGGCACAACCTCACCAGTCAAGTCATACATAAGCTGTGCTACCAACAATGAGTTGCCGCCGATATTAGAACGGATGTCCAAAATCACCACAGGCTCATCACGTAAACTATAGGCATATGACCGTAGTATTTGTGCACGCGTTTCGTTGGGGTAAAACCCCATTGCCATGACGCTAAGCACAGGAATGCCCTCTCTCCATTCCAGTGAAGGATAAGCCCGGTGGGGAAGGGGACTTGATATATGCCGCAGCAAGGGGAAATTAATCATTTCGCCGTCATCTAAGATTATAGGAAGGCCTACTACTACCTCGCTACTGCCTTCCGGTACAACATATACCGGTATGTAACCAATTTCCCCGGCCTCACTAAGATATAGCATAAATATATCGTTTATGTCGTATCCTTCTACATCTACTATATACATATCAAGCACCTGACAACGGAATCCGCTTATTGAAGAAAGCCTATCGTGCAGGGTAGCGGCAAATTGCCCTTCGGGTCTAGAATCCCACACCCCAGCATCAAGGGACTGGAAATATGCAAATATTTCACCAAAAAGAGGGACAAAAACCGCGTCACCGCCATAGAATATATAAGCACCGTATCGCATCTGCATCAGGTATAAAAGAAACGCAGCATCTGTAACCGCCTGGTGGGGGGTAATACTATCTACCATGCCGGTAGGGGTAAATATCCTTAGCATCACGTCTAGGTAGTTATCCTGTCCCATCTGCTGGATGAGGCTATTGGATGCAATAACGAGTTGGTCGTACCCACGTATGTAGGGGTTTAGTGCCGAATGTTGAAGCGATGTTATGCCCTCGCGGCGGGCCTGAGCCACGGCTTGTGCATATTCTAGGGTTGGCTCGAATGGTATGCGTGGTGCAGGGTTATTGCTGTTGCCACAAGCTGTAAGTACAAAAATTAAAAGTATGGCTACGGCCAATGCTTTCAGTTTATTCATATATTTATCTCCTTGGACATGGTATAGTTGAGATGATAATGGTTTACGCTTGACACTGTTTACAGGAATCAATGTGTTTATTTTACATTGCAAAAAGCGACAAGTCCACTAACCAAAGGGCTTTATGCGAATATTGAGTACGTAATTATGATATTTATATGAAAATGTCGAAAAAAATACTTGATAAAATTTATCGTCTAACACTTGCTTAATCTTGGAAGTAGGTGTATGATGGCTGTGTTTAACGAATAGACCCACACACATTTAGTGAAAACAAGAGGGGGAATAATTGTTACCATGAACGAAAATACTACCAGATTAAACAGCAACCGCGCCAAACGCATCTTGGCACTTGTCGTTGCTGTCAGCTTAGTTGTAAGCTCTTTAGCGGTAATTCTTGAGAGGGGCCGTTTGCCCTTGTATGCCGCCGTGCATCTTGCTGGGGATAGTAATGGCAATGATGCTGTTTTGCCCGATGACTCTTATGGGGATATTGGGGATGAGTATGTAGAAGATGATGTTGTGGAAGATGAAGTTGATGATGGTGTTGAATATCATGACGATGATGATATTTTAGACGATGTGTTGGATGACAATAATGAGGCTGTTGATTTAATAGGTGTTGCAGCATCAGGCTCCTATGTAAATCCTGTCCCCTTTGGAACCCACATATCGCAATATCGTGTCTTTGTTAGTAGAGCAGAACCCAATGACCACACTGACCCAAATGACTGGATTCTTTATACTCCCCCACAGCCTCCTCTGGAATTATTTCCAGGAATGGGAGTTGATATTTTCATGATTTATGCTAGACCTATTTTTGGGTATTCCATGCGCGGTTGGCATCCAATGACAAATCAACTTGGTTATAGTACGTCAAATACAAGGCAGTTATCTAGTGATCTTTTTTACTACTTTGTTCGTGCTTTTCCAACTCCAGATAGTATAGTGGCTATATTTGACAAAATAGAAATAGATGCAACACATGTTGAAGATCTTGGTGTGAGAATAGTTGGTTATAATAATCCACCCTTAAATTCAGGTGTACTTTCTCACGCTTCTCATGACTTAAACATCGTGATTCCATCTGTTTACAACAGTCCACCTTTTGGTGCATTTCCAGGACCCGGACCAACACCTGTACCTGGCCCGGACTTCCATGCAATTACACAACGGAATGTAAATGCACAATCAGACTGGTTTAATCTTGGAACAGAAGACCTATTTATACGTCCGATTCCAATTACATCTGGCGTTAGCAGCTATCCAGTTGGCCCACTTGACCCTCTTGACCCTCTGCAGCCACGGTTAAATGTTAGCCCACAACTTGGGTTGCAAGCGGGCACACACGATGATGTAGTTCTTATACGTCATGGTACAGCTGTTGTCGGCAGTTTCCCTATAACTTTCCGTGTCGAAAGGCCTGTATCACAGGTAGTAATTGATGTGCCTAATCGTGGTGCTGGTGGCCCTAGCTACGATGGCGAAATCAATGTTGATATAACCGTTTATCGAGCTGACTCAACAACTCCAACAATGAGGGTTGTTGACCCTATCACACATGCTGATGATATAGGATATAACTATGTTGGCAGTCCAACTACTAATCTTCAACGCAATGGGGCAGATATTACAATAGAAATTCCACCGCCATGTGACTACACATTCTTTGTTGACATAGCGAATGGTATCACCATTGATGATTTTGACATTTTTTATCCAGTTGGCTATGAGTTGCATAGCTATACCGTAAATGGCGCAGGTAATTTGCTTGTTGTATTAAGACCCATCCCTACCCTAACAGTAGACATCACAAGGTCTGGAGATATGACAACTGTTACTGTTCCAGTAGCAGAGTATCCTGGTTTTAACCAAGCTACTAATGTACTAGTTGGCCTCACCAGTCCAACAACAGGGCAAGTACCAATAATAATCAATAATCCTCCAGGAGGATTCCATTTTAACAACAACACAACAGTTAATTTTCCGCCTGGCTATGTATTAGCCGAAAAAGAAATTGTCGATGCATCAGGAAATTTGCAAGTTACATTACACCCATACCGTGAAGTTCACTTTGATCTTAATGGTGGCACAGTAGCAAGCGACCCTTGCGCAACTGTACCAAGCAATACAACCGCTACAATTGTCCGTACAAACCGGCTGCAAGGCAACTTAATAGGCCCGTCCGGGCCCAATGCCCCCATTCCTGTGCCTGTCATCCCTGACCCGTTGCCATCACAGTTTGGAGTTCCCGCTGACCCAACGCGAGCTAATTTTGAATTTGCAGGTTGGCAGGAATTTAATGCGAGCGGTAATATCGGTCCAGTTTTGTACCCAGCAAATCATGTATGGGATCTTATTGTGACCGGTTCGACGCGTAGTTTTAGAGCAGTTTGGAGGACCCCAGGCGGCGTAGTTATGGTTACATCTACACCCATACCCACACAACAACCCCAACCAACATCCGAACCTGATGATACGCCTTCTCGAACAACCACTGCAACGCCAACTCCAACACCAACAATGACGCCAACACCCACACCCAAACCACCCACAACACCCACTCCAGACCACCACGCTTTTATAATTGGGTTTGATGATGGAACGGTTAGGCCTCATGCTCATGTTACAAGGAGCCAGTTTGCCACGATATTGTTCCGACTAATGTCGGACGAACTACGCATACAATATTGGGAACAAGACAACCCATATAGTGACGTGAGTATTAACATGTGGCACAACAATGCCGTATCAACTACAACCAATATAGGCTTTATAACCGGGATGCCAAGTGGAGATTTTGAGCCCAACAGGCCAATCACAAGGGCCGAGCTAACTGTTGGTATGATGCGTTTTCTTGGGATAGCGCCTATAGAATACAATGGCACACGGTTTAACGATATAAACGGCCATTGGGCAAGGACTTATATTAACACATTGGCACAATATGGATGGGCAGTGAGTTTTGTTGGTGATGATGTTAATTTCTTACCCAACCAACCCATTACAAGAGCAGAAACCGCTGCCATGGTCAACCGTATGTTGGACCGTTTACCAAAATGTATAGATAGTATCCTGGACGGCGTGTTGACATTTACAGACAATGTCGACCCCGATGCATGGTATTACCTCTACATTATAGAAGCAGCGAACTCCCATTACTATGATAGATGTGACTGCTGCGACTATGAGATATGGATTAGCCTAATTTACCCACCGCGCCGCTGGGAAGACCTAGAGCGACCTGACTCAAGACCTGATACATTCCGCTAATTATATAAGGGGCTACCCGTCTACCTGATTGTAAGTTTGTAACTTGCTAAGGTGTATGGGTAGCCCATATGTTGTTTTAAACTACATAGCTGTAACAGATTTATATAAAATTACAAATTGTAATAGTCCTGTAATTGAACTCTGGCTCTCCAAGGTATAAACTACCATAGCTATAAAGAAATATACATATCAACGAAATTAAAGACTTCATGTTGGGAGGCCCTACATATGCGTCATGTTTCAAAAAGTACTGTCAACACGCCCGCTAAGCGTTCTAGTTTAAAGCGGGTATTTTCGTTAGTTGTTGTGATAATCCTTATTGGTATTATCACAGTTGTAGCTACTACAAATGGAGATGAGTATAATTCTATAATGTATGATAGTTATGAAGATAGTAGCTTTTCATATGATATTAATTATGACTACAATCATCCACCAGGCTACACAGAGGAAGCCAATACATATTACATAGGAGAGCATTATCCAGATATATATGAGTACAATTATCCTGATGATAATTTGTATCAAAACAACATAGAAAGTAACGACCAACACGTACATAATTATTATACCCAGCAGGAAAATATAGATGAATATAACTATAGTACATATTTTTCTGGCTTTGAAAGCGATACCGAGTACTATGGTATTGGCATTCAACCTTTTGCTTGGAACGGGGCTTTTTATCAATACTATTTTATCACTTGTTGGGATACAGGTATGTTGAATACAAATATTCACCTCCGCGATAGTTGGACATCTTATACGCCTCCACAAGCACCAACTCAGCACGCGGCTGCGAGATTTACAGGGTATGTGGCGCCTAGATACGGATTTTCTTTGGCTGCATGGACAGGACTAAATCTCTCGTCTGTAGGCCTTGGAACATTAACGTCATTAAATAGGCAAAACCCACCAGGAAACCAATTTTATAGGTCAGAAGTTCAAATATCACCAAATGGTGGTGATCCTATTATGATACCAAGTTTTGCACGTTTAGAAGTACCAGCAGTAAATACATTAGACCATACAGAAATTATAGAGCTGCATAATTTTGGAACAAGATTATTCGGTTATGACAGCATTCCAGTAGAATCAATTACTCTTATGTACAATACATTTGTACCTATTTTTGGCGTTCCATCTGTTCCTTATTGCCCAACACAAACGTCATATTATCCTGACTTTCCACCAATGCCGGGGCCAACAATTGTCCCTGGTGCAAATTTTAATGCAGTGTTTCAATCACATTCTACTGCTACTTCCCAATCACTACCTTCTGCTACTGCAAGATTTAACTTTGGAGCACCGGGTAATATTAGTTTGCAACCTGTAACAATTGTTCATACCCCTATGTTTCCACCGGGGCAACCCCGTAGTACAACAACAAGAAACGTTGGTGTTGAGGATGGGCTACTTGTAGGTACGCATAAGGATGTAGTTCTTATACGTCATGGCCCTGCCACAGTTGGAGAGTTAGATTTACAATTTAGAGTCGCTAGACCTGTTACTAACGTTGTTATTGAAAATCCAAGAGATGCGACAACGCGAAATGCTGACATAAGCTTTGTAGAGCCTATTTCTATCAACCCTCCAGCAGGCAATACATTGTTATATAGCACCGCATCAGACCCAGGCGCGACTATGAGCTTTGATTATACAAACCCTGCTGACCCAAGACCTTCTCGCGAACGTGATATAACAGTAACATTATCGTTGGATTGTGTTTATTCTTATTTTGCAAGCGATAATGCACTAGACCCATTAGACGATGGCAATGCTGTGTTATTCGATACCAATACACAACTACCCGATGGGCAGCTACCCATCACCCCCCCCCCTGGCTATTCAATCGTCTCTGCAACAGTAGTAAACGGCGATTTAGTAGTAGTACTACGCCCAACCCCATGGACCTTCGAGTTCTTCAAAACCTGTATGGCAATATACGACCCCTTCAACCCACTAACAGACAGGAACCCACTACCAGGCGCTGTTTTCGAGCTACATTGGGATTTAGGTAGCGGTTTTGTATTGGCATACACAACTCAACCAACCGGCGC